>CAZAIT010000007.1:26886-43512 GCA_964485325.1 Candidatus Woesearchaeota archaeon
GTATTATTCAAGTATACTATTAATCAGGTTACTAAGTTGAAGCAAATGGGTAAGTTGACAACGGATGATGGGGAATTCTAATTTGTAAGTTGTTCTATATTTTTCTTAAATTGTTTTAAACCGTCAGTTGGCACCATTGCTCCGGTAGCTTCTTTGTGTCCGCCTCCAGTTGCCCCCTCGATATTTTCAATTGCCTTTTCTGTTATAATTAATGCATCCTTGCCACGAATTGAAATATTTGCTTTCTCTGGGCGCTTGAATGCGACTACGATAAGTTTGTCCTTGTGATTATAAAAAAGTTTGTTTGCAATTTCTGATGACATTGAAACACTTCCAGAATAAGTAAAAAATAAAACTGAAGATTTGTCGTCGAAAACTTCTTCTGCTTTTTCAAGTTGTTTGTTATAAAATTCATTTAATTGAGAATATCTTGTGTGAAATTGCTTGGTATACCGGTTTTCTTCTAAAAGGTCATAAGCATTTGTTGCTTTGAATAAATATTTAATTAAGTTAACTACATTTGTTATAGAATCCATTAAACCGAAATTTAACATTTTAGCAAATTTTCCGATCTCTGTTGAATGAAGAGCATCAAAAGCAGAAATATTAGAATTAAATAATTCTGGATATTGTTTCGCAAAATCTTCAGCAAAATCTGGCATATAAACATCTCCTATACATCCAACCATTGCCAGCCACATGTCTTCCTGTCGATTAAATATCTTTTGTGCAATATAGGTAGTCGGTTCCGACGATGGGAAGGAGTTGTAATATGCTGTTTTTTTAATTACTTCTTTTGCGGTTTTTGTTTCGTGATGATCTATCCAAATTATTGGTATACCTTTTTGTTCTACGGCGTCTGCAAATTCTTTGCTTAATTCAGCTTTATCTAAAATAAAAACAGCGTCTGGATTTAATTCCTCAACTTTTCTTACATATTGTTCTTTAAGGTCGGGAAATGATTTTATTGCAACTCCCCTTCCTCTGCCTATTGCTTTTCTTAAAATTAGAAAGGAACATAGCCCATCTACGTCGTTATCAAAAAAGAACAATGGATTTTGTGAGGCTTCTAACCATTCGCGAATTTCTTGAAGTTGGATTTGTTTAAGCATTAATTACTTATTTGAAGATATAGTATTTATATCTTGTGTGAAAGTTTTTAAAATAGAATGGGTTTGTTATTTTATGAAATATATATTAGGGATTGAGTCTACCGCCCATACTTTTGGAGTTGCTGTTCTAGATTGGGATGGTAAGATTTTATCAAATGTGAAAGATGCTTATACTACTGAATCCGGAGGAATGATTCCAATAGAAGTTCGGAAACATCACAAAGAAGTTGCTAGTGAACTTTTTAATAAGGCTCTGTCTGAATCTGGTATTATAGAGGAGGATATAGAAGTCGTTGCTTTTTCTAACGCTCCAGGATTGGCTCCATGTTTACTTGAAGGTATGAAGTTTACTAAAGATACCGCTAAGAGATTAGATGTCCCAGTTGTTTCTGTTAATCATTGTGTTGCTCATTTGGAGATAGGAGATTTAGTTGGTGCTAGCGATCCAGTTATGCTTTATGCTTCAGGTGCTAATACTCAGATAATCGCTTATGAGGCTGGAAAATATCGAGTTTTTGGAGAGACCTTGGATTTAGGAGTTGGGAATTTTATTGATACCTTTGCTAGATATGCTGGATTGGGTTTTCCTGGTGGTCCTAAAATTCAAAAGTTGGCTGAGGAGTCGAAACTCGCCGCACGCGGCATACCCTCTGAATTAGAAACTTCTAAAGAAGTTTCATCTTTATCGGGCAAAGATGAATTAATCGATTTACCTTACTCAATCAAGGGAATGGATGTTGCGTTTTCTGGAATGCAGACAAAGCTTAGGGTTCTTTTAGACAAAGGAGTGGATATCAAAGATTTATCTTATTCTATGCAGGAAGTTGTTTTTGCAATGTTGGTTGAAGCTTCGGAAAGAGCTCTAGCTCATACTGGGAAAAAAGAATTGCTTCTTGGTGGAGGCGTTGCATGTAACTCGCGACTGCAAGAGATGTGTAAAATTATGTGTAAAGAAAGAGGAGTGAAATATTTTTGTCCCGGGAAAAGTCTTCTTTTAGACAACCCAGCAATGATAGGATATTTAGGACTTAAAATGTATAGAAGCGGTATGTTTTTTAAATCTAGTGAGTTGGGCAAGGTAGATATTTATCCTCGTCAACGTACTGATGATGTAAAAGTTACTTGGAAATAGAATATAAATAAGGCCAATTAGATCTATCACATATAACGAAACCTTCTTTTTCTAATTTTAATAAGAAGTGGTTAATGGTTCTTTTGTCTTTATTTAGTATCTCGGCAAATTCTTTGGTAGTTACTTTTTTGTTTACTTCTTTTAGTTTTTTTATGTAAAATTCTTTAAATGTCCCTCGTGAAATTTGCCTTCTTTTATATCCATTCATCATTCTT
Organism: Candidatus Woesearchaeota archaeon; assembly: GCA_964485325.1. Classification (GTDB taxonomy): domain Archaea; phylum Nanobdellota; class Nanobdellia; order Pacearchaeales; family GW2011-AR1; genus JAGVXH01. Next base: position 29,346 of record CAZAIT010000007.1, read on the forward strand.
TTCCATTTTTCAGCTTTTTTTGAATGAATTAATTTGAAACCCAACCTTTCTAATCTATCAAAATCTTCCCAGCCAGAAATTACTATTCCCCAGAGGCTTTGGTTTTTTTCGAATCTACATCCAATCTCAAATTTTTCAAGTAGTTCTTTCCATTGTAGTAGATATTCTTTTGAGTTCATTCTAATTTGGATATTTCTTTTTAGACCATACCAATTGAGAGTTCCTTCACAATCTACGAGGGCGCTAAATGCAGACATTACTATATTGGGAGGTGATTTAAAGAGTATGTCTTCAACTTGAATATTTTTATTTCCTTTTAGGTGAAGTTGTAGGAAATCTAGGAGTTTTTTTGTTGGAAATCTTAAATCTCCATAGACCCAACATTGTAGGTCACTTTTAACATTGAGTTTTCCGGGAGAGGTTTTTATAATTATTTTGTGATTTTTGTCTTTAGTTTCCAATATTAGAGTATGCCTTTCTTTGTAGGGCAAACTGGTTACTGCTTTTACCTGATTTATATCAAAAGGACTTTTGCTTATGTGAAAGTTTATTTTGTTTTTATTTATATATAAATTTACTTCGTTTCTTTTTGTGTTATCTTTGAGTTTAATTTTTAATAATGTTCTTTTTGAGACACGTATTCCTAAGGAATTTACTATAGCTTCAATATGGTCTAGTAATTGAATATCTTTATTTTGTAAGGTTAATGTGAAATTTTCTTTACACCAGTAACTTTCGACTTTTAATGTTTCTATCAGATATATCATCTCATTATTTAGTTTAAAATCATGGTTAGTCATCATGGTATCCATAGTCAACTAATATATTTAAATGTTTCCCTTCTGCGGGTATGATAGGGTATCTTGGATTGAAAATGTATAAGGCTGGTATTTTCGAAACTGATTTAGATAGAATTGATATTGCCCCTAGAGAGAGAACAGATGAGGTAACAGTAATATGGAGATAGGTTACCTCATGCACGCAAGGTGTACCCTAAAGGGCAACGTAGAGGTTAGTTGGAAATAATTTAAGTAGCAAACTTTATAAACCAAAATCTCACTTAAATTATACCAATGAAGGTAAATCCAGAGGGACTTCTTGGAACTAAAATACACGAATAAAATGGTATCAATATATGACATTGTAGAGAAAGCAGCTAAAACTGGTAAAGTTGACAAAGGTGTTAATGAAGTTACAAAGGCCGTTGAACGAGGTGTAGCAAAACTTGTTGTTGTTGCATCTAACGTAGACCCTAAAGAGCTTACACAACATTTACCCATTCTTTGTAAAGAGAAGGGAATTCAATTTGCTGAGGCAGATTCACGAGAAAATTTAGGAATTTCGGTTGGAATCAATAGGCCTACAGCAGCAGTTGCTGTGATTGAGGAAGGCGAAGCTAAACTCGATTCTCTTAAATAAATCCGTTAGTTCGGTAATTAAGTAAGACCTTTTTGGGTTTTATATGAATAAAAATGGCTAAAGAAACATTTAAAATGTTTCATGAATCCATTTTTATAGGGAAAATAAAATATGGCTAAAGAAAATAAACAGGACACTAAAAAACAAGAAAAGAAAGCTGGAGGATCTAAAGGGTCAGATAAGCTTACTGAAGAAGGTGCAGTTCCAGCAATTGTTGAAGTTATTCTAGGGCGAGGCGGAACTCGTGGCGAAATTACGCAAGTTAAATGTAAAATTCTACAAGGAAAAAATAGAGGAAAATCTATGCGAAGAAATGTACGAGGACCAATAAAACCGAGAGATGTTTTAATGTTAAGAGAAACAGAAATTGAAGCTCGAAGATTATTTAAGAAAATAAACAAAGGGGCTAAGAGTTAAAATGCCAGTTTGTTCATTTTGTAAAGAGGCTTATGAGTTTCCTAGGGGAACGACTGTAGTTCAAAAAGATAGTTCTGTTAGATATTTCTGTTCTTCTAAGTGTAGAAAGAATATGGAGATGGGTCGTTTGAGTAAAAAGGTAAAATGGGTTAGAAAATCTGATACCATAAAAAGCATAAAAGCAAAAAAAGAAGCTTCCTATGCGGCTAGTCAAGAAGCTTTAAAAAATAGTAAGAAATAAGTCTTATTTTTAGTAAAATTTTTATCAGCGTCGACAAATTTCATTTTTGTTACCTAAATCTTTATAAAGTCAGAGTGTTTTTTGATGTTATAAGAGGTAATTATTATGGTTAATGAAAATTATTCAGCGAAAGACATAAAAGTTTTGGAAGGACTCGAAGCAGTTCGAAAACGTCCTGGGATGTATGTTGGTTCTACAGATAAGTATGGACTTCATCATTTGGTTTGGGAAGTGATAGATAATTCTGTTGATGAACATATGGCTGGAATTTGTTCTACTATAAATGTTACAATCAATAAAGATAGTTCTGTAGAAATTCAAGATAATGGAAGAGGTATGCCAACAGACTTACATCCTGTTTACAAGAGGCCGGCTATGGAAATTATTGTTACAAAGTTACATGCTGGAGGAAAATTTGATAATAAAGCGTATGCGGTTAGTGGAGGTTTGCATGGTGTTGGCATTTCTGTTGTTGCAGCATTATCAAAAGATATGAATGTGGAAGTTATGAAAAAGGGCAAAATATATTCTCAAAGTTATGCGATAGGTATACCTAAAGCAGATATGGAAATTATAGGGAAGACGGATTTTGCAAAACATGGTACTAAGATTAAATTTATGGCGGATGATAGTATTTTTTCTACTATAGATTATGATTATAAAACTATAGCGACAAGATTAAGAGAGACCTGTTTCTTAAATGCAGGTTTAAAAATAACTTTTAAAGACTTAAGAGGAGAAAAAGAAAAGGGAGAAAATTTCCATTATGAGGGTGGATTGATTGAATTTGTTAAATGGTTAAATAAAAATAGGAAAGCTATTCATCAAAAACCTATATATTTCAAAAGAGAAGATGGTAGCAGTGTTGTAGAGGTTGCTATACAGTATTCTGATTCTTATAATGAGAATATACAAGGATTTGTTAATACGATCAATACCATTGAAGGGGGTACTCACGTCGCTGGTTTGAAAACTGCTTTAACTAGAGTGATTAATGATTATGGTACTAAAAAAGGAATTTTAAAGAAAGGTCAGAAGTTAACTGGAGATGATGTTCGTGAAGGGATTACATCTGTTATTTCTTTGAAGATTGCGGAGCCCCAATTTGAAGGACAAACAAAAACGAAACTTGGAAATGGAGAAATTAAAGGACTCGTGGATTCTATGGCGACTTCTGCTTTAAATGATTTTCTCGAGGAGAATCCAGCCGTTGCTAAATCAATTTTAGGAAAAGCCTCTGCTGCTCTTAAGGCAAGAGAGGCTGCAAAGAGAGCTAAAGATTTGGTTCGTAGAAAAAATGCTCTGAGTGTTGGTTCTGGTTTGCCTGGGAAATTAGCTGATTGCTCAAGTAAAAAGATGGAGTCTACAGAACTTTATATTGTAGAGGGAGATTCTGCTGGTGGTACTGCTAAAGGTGGTCGAGATAGAGAGACGCAAGCAATATTGCCTTTAAGAGGTAAAATTTTAAATGTAGAAAAGTCAAATCCGGCTAGAGCACTTTCTTCGGAAATGATTTCAAATATGATCACCGCGATTGGAACTGGAGTTGGGGATTCTTTTGATATGAGTAAGTTGAGATATAATAAAATTATAATTATGAGTGTAGATGGACAGGAGGCTACTTTTATAAAAAATTTAAAAGGAGAAATTAAATTTGTAAAAATTGGAGAATTTATAGATAAGATTAAAAAAGAAAAATTTGATTGTTCGAATTATGAGGTTCTTTGTTTTGGATTAAAGAATGGAAAAACGCAATTTAAAAAAATTAGATCTGTTATTAGTCATCCATTAGAAGAAAAATTATATGAAATTAAAACTTCTTATGGACGAAGTGTTAAGATTACTTCATCGCACAGTATTTTTATTTATGAGAATAATAAGGTTAAATTAAAGAAAGGTGATGAAATTAGAGAGGGTGATTTGGTTGTTGCTCCGAAAACTTTGCCATTGGATGGTAATCTTGGAGAAGAAAGTATAGATGTATTGGATTTGTTTTGTAAAAATATTAATAAAATTAAAAGCAAGTTATATTTAAGAGGAGAAGGGGTTGAAGAATTATATAAGGAAAGAATATTGCGAAAATATGGAGAAAATCATAAGTTGACTGTTAAAAGAGTTATGATATCTAAGGAAGTAAGAGATTTAATTATAAATAAAAGAAAAGATAAAAAATTATCTCAAAAATATATTTGTAATAAACTTGGGATAAAGCAACCGTGTGTTTATTATGCTTGGGAAAAAGGTAATGCAAAGCCTGCTTTGAGTGATTTAAAAAAATATCTAAAAATACTTGATATTGATGAGAGATTGGTTTTGTCGAAGATAATGGTAGGGGATTCTATGTTGGAAAATTTATGGAATAATTTTTATAAAAACTCTGGTAGGAATAAAGTTAAGGATTATATTGATTATAATGATTTGTCATTAGATGAATTTGGGTTGGTGGGAGATATTAAAATTTGCCCAACTCATTATGCAAATAAAGGGATAAATCGATACATAAAAATAAATTCGGATTTGGTTAAATTGATTGGTTTTTGGTTGGCAGAGGGTTCTTGTTCGGAGAGGAATGGAGTTAGATTAAGTATTGGAAATAACAATATTGGTTTAATAAGCGAGTTAAATAATTGTTTTATTAGTTGTTTTGGTGTAGAGTCAAAATATTTTAAAGGTCATGAAAGATGTGGAGAGCTAAAAGTTGTGAATAGAGCATTAGCTTTATTTTGGAAATCGTTAATGGGTTTTAGAGAATATAAATCGCATAATAAAAAATTTCCTGATTTAATTTTTAATGTAAGTAATGAATTAAAGTTGGAATTTTTAAGAATGTATTTTTTAGGAGACGGTACGGTTTCCAAAAAGGGAATTTCATTTACAACTACTTCACAAGATATGGCTAATCAATTAATGTATTTATTGTCTTCACTGGGTGTTGTTGCTGGGGTTAGTGAAAAAGAGCCAAGAAGCAATGAATTAATAAAGTCTAGGCATAAGGCTTATATTATTTCGGTTAGTTCTAGAGGGGATTTGTTGAGAATAAAGAGAATTTGGGAAACACATAGAAATTCTAAACATCTTGATAAGAAAATGAATTCTCGAGCTAAATCTATAAATAAAAAATACGAGAGTATTTCTTCTGATTTAATTGCTTTGGGTGTCAGAAGTATTAAAGAGGTTAAATCTAGCAATGGTAAAGTTTATGATTTTTCTGTTGAATGTGATGAGAATTTTGTTGCAGGATTTGGAGGATTATGTTGTCATAATACAGATGCAGATGTCGATGGTCAGCATATTAAAGCCTTAATGCTTACTTTATTTTTTAGATATATACCTCAATTAATAGAAGAGGGGCATATTTTTGTGGCGGTCGCACCTTTCTTTAAAATTAAAAAAGGTATGAAAGAATATTATGTTTACAACAATGAAGAGCTGAAGAAAAAGATGAATGATATTGGTGGCAAAGGAGAAATTAGTCGTTTTAAGGGTCTTGGTGAAATGAATGATGAACAATTATGGGACACAACTATGAATCCAAAAACTCGTAGATTGAAACAGGTTTCAATTGAGGATGCTGTCGAGGCTGATGAAACTTTTAGTTTGTTAATGGGAGATGCGGTTGCTCCTAGAAGAGCTTTTATAGAAGAGAATGCTGATAAAGCGGAGGTTGATTTGTAATGGCGGATTGTGAATTATGCGGAGGAAAATGTAAAGATGAGAAAAAAATTCAAGTTTCTTTTTGTCCTAAATGTGAATCTCGTGATGTGAAATATGTTTTTGAAATGAGAAATTTATTTGGTGTTATGCCTAAAATGAGATGTGGTAAATGTGGATGTGAGATGCCAAGTTTCCCCATAATTGTTACAAATAAAAAAGAGCTTAGTGAAATAAAAACTAAAACAAATAAGACAAAGAAGGAGAGAAAAAAATGACACCGGACGGAGAAATTTCAGAAACAGAGAATGTTCAGAATATTGAAGGTATGGATGATGCAGAGAAAGAGGCTAATGAGTTTGCTGAGAAAAGAAAAGAAGTTAAGTCTATGGTAAAAGCGAAAGAATTGATTGATGCTGAAATTTCTGGAGAGATGAGAGAAGCTTATCTTAATTATGCTATGTCTGTTATTGTCGCAAGAGCTTTACCCTCGGCAGAAGATGGTTTGAAACCGGTTCATCGTAGAATTATTTGGGCAATGAATGAGATGGGTGTTTACCACAATAAACAAACTAAGAAATCTGCTAGAATTGTTGGGGATACAATGGGTAAATATCATCCTCATGGTGATGCCTCTATTTATGATGCTATGGTTCGTATGGCACAGAGTTGGTCGTTAAGGTATCCATTGGTAATTGGTCAAGGAAATTTTGGTTGTTTTACTGCTGATACTAAGGTCAAATTGGTAGATGGAAGGAATTTATCATTTATAGATTTAATAGAAGAGCATAAACAGGGAAAGAGAAATTTTACATTTACGATTGATGAAAATAAAAAAATAGTAATTGCCGAGATAAATAACCCAAAAAAAACAAGAGTTAATGCGGAGATTATAAAAATTATTTTAGATAATGGCGAAGAAGTGAGATGTACACTTAATCATAAATTTATGTTAAAAAATGGGGAGTATAAGGAAGCTCAGTATTTAGAATCTGGAGATTCATTGATGCCTTGTTATTTTAAATTTTCCACAAAAAAAGATAGCGCTAAAGTTATTAATTATTCTATGGTTTTTCAACCTAAAGAAGATTCATGGGATTTTGTTCATGTACTTTCTGATGATTGGAATATTGAAAATGGTATCTATGAAAAGAAGATGGGGAAGGTTAGGCATCATGTGGATTTTGACAAATTAAATAATAATCCTACTAATATTCGAAGAATGCAATGGAAAGAACATTGGCAGACTCATTATAAATTGACCTCTGAGAAACATAAAAATGATGCGGAATATAGACAAAAATTGGCTGATGGAAGAAAAAAGTTTTGGGCTAATGATGCTAATCGGAAAATTTATTCCGAAAGAATGCGAAAGAGAAATTTAGAAAATTGGAAGAAAAAAAGTTATCAGGAAAAAATGAAAATAACTTTAAGCGAAGTTACTAAAAGATATTTGGCGGAGCATCCTGAGAGAGTTGAAGAAATTCGTAAAACCGCTTCGATAACTATGAAAAGAATGTGGCAGATTCCTGAATATAAACAATTATTTCATGAAAAAATTGTGGATAGCAATAAAAGAAGAAAAACTAATCTCACTGGAAAAAAGAAATTTTTGAATATTTGCAATTATCTAAAAGATAATGATATGCTGATTAATGATGAAAATTATGAAAAGATGAGAGTTGATGTTTTTGGCGGGAAAAGTTTTACAAGATGGGAGTATGGATTAACAAAGTATTATGAAGGGGATGGTAATTTATTATTATGTGAATTGAATGGTAATCATAAGGTTGTTTGTGTAGATTTTATTCGGAAATTTGAAGATGTTTATGATTTAACTATTAACAAGACTCATAATTTTGCTTTAGCGTCTGGAATATTTGTTCATAATTCCATGGACGGAGATAATGCAGCGGCGTCTAGGTATACCGAGGCTAAGATGGAAAAGATTACTATGGAACTTTTGAAAGATGTTGAAAAAAATACTGTCGAAATGATGAATAATTATGATAACTCTTTGGAAGAACCAGTTGTTATGCCGGGCAGGATTCCAACTTTGTTTTTAAATGGGGCATCTGGTATTGCCGTTGGTATGGCTACAAACATACCCCCACATAATTTGAATAATACTTGTGACGCTATTTCTGTTTATTTAGAAAACCCTGAGTGTGAGGATAAAGAATTAATTGCAGCAATTAAAGCTCCTGATTTTCCCACGGGCGGCACTGTTAGTGGTGAAATTAAAAATATTTATACCGAGGGAAAAGGCAGATTAATTCTTGATGGAAAAGCTGTTATTGAGGAATCGAAATCAGCCAAAAGTAAAACTAAGATTATTATTAGCGAAATTCCTTATCAAGTGAATAAGGCAAATCTTGTTGAACAGATTGCAAATTTAGTTAGGGATAAAAAATTACCTGATATTTCAGATATTCGAGATGAATCATCTAAAGGAAAAGTTCGTGTTGTTATTGAGTTAAGAAGGGGAAGTGAGGCGAAATTTACTTTGAATAGATTGTATAAATATACGCAGTTAAGAATTAGTTTTAATGCAAATATGTTGGCATTGGTTAATCGTGTCCCTCAGCTTCTGACTTTGCGTGAATACATTAAGGTGTATGTTGGGCATAGGCAAAAAGTAATTAGAAAAACAAAGGAATTTGATATAGATAAAGCTAAAAAAAGATTACATATAGTAGAGGGATTAATAGTTGCGCAGTCTAACATTGATGAAGTTGTAAGATTAATTCGTGCATCAAAAACTAAAGTGGATGCATCTGTTCAGTTAAAATCTAAATACGAATTAAGCGATAAACAAACTGAAGCTATTTTAGAAATGAAATTGCATCAGATTACAAGTTTAGAATTTGACAAACTAAGAGGAGAGGAATTAGATCTTAACAAATTAATTGAAAAATTAAATAAAATTCTTGGAGATGAAAAATTAATTTTAAGTATTATTAAGAGAGAGTTAATTGAATTGAAGGAAAATTATGGAGATACTAGAAAGACAAAAATTATAGGATCTGTTTCTGATTTTGAAGAGAAAGATTTAGTTGATAAGAAAGATGTTGTTGTTACGATTACAGATAAAGGATATATTAAAAGATTAGATTTGCAACAGTATAAAGAACAGCGACGAGGAGGAAAGGGTGTGATTGGTTCCGATTTAACTGAAGGAGATTTTGTTAAAGAGTTATTGATGTGTTCTACTCATGATTATATGTTATTTTTTACAGACAAAGGAAAAGTGCATTGGTTGAAAGCTTACGAAATTCCGGCCTCTGCTAAATCTACTAAAGGTAAAGCCATAGTTAATTTGCTTGAATTAAAAGACGAGAAAGTTACTTCGGTTTTGCCTGTTAAGAAGTTTGAAGATTATCTTATGATGGCTACGGAAAAAGGAGTTGTTAAAAAAATTGAATTGTCTCAATTTGCCAATCCTAGAAAGGGTGGAATTAAGGCTATTAAAGTAGCCGAGACAGAAGATGTTTTGATTAGTGTTAAACCTATGAAAGATGGGCAAGAAGTTCTTTTGGTTACACAAAAAGGACAGGCTATTAGGTTTAAATCTGGAGATGTTCGTTCTATGGGCCGTGCTTCATATGGAGTTACTGGTGTTAAGATGAGTGCCAACGATAAGGTTGTGTCGTTAGAGGTATTGCCTACAAGGAATAAGAATAATTTCTCAATTTTAACCATTACCGAAAAAGGTTATGGGAAGAGGAGCTCGATTGATAGCTATCGTTTAACTGGAAGGGCTGGGAAAGGTGTTATTAATATGAAGGTGACGGAAAAAACTGGTAGCATTATAACTTCTCAATCTGTTGCGGAATTGGATAATGTTATTATAACTACAGAAAAAGGGATTATTATTAGGATGCCGTTAAAGAATATTAGAATTATGGGGAGAGTAACTCAGGGTGTTCGTATAATTAATTTGAAAGATAAGGATAAAGTAAGTGATTTGACTAGGATACCAGCGAATGAAGGAATTATAATAGAAGAATAATTTTATTTATTGAGGTGCAGGAACTGTTTGTGGTGCTTCTTTTTGAGTGACTTGATTTTTAAATATTGTGGGATTTTCTTTTGATTTTTCTTTCCCTTTAAATATATTATTTTTTAAAATTAAGTTTAGGAGAACATTAAGGGCGTAAGTTACAATCAAATATATAATTAAATCAAGTAAAAAATTCGACAATATAAATGGAGAGCCTTCGCTTCCTGATAGTTTTAATTCTAAAAATGGTAATGGGTATCCGGCACTTATAGTAGCATCCATATTCCCAGACATTAAAGAAGAAAGTGGAAAATTTAGTGCTGCTATTACAAAAATTATTACGAATATAAATATAAAAATTTTTCCGAAATGTTTTGTAGGAATTAATTTTGTTGGAAATTTCTCTTTAAAAATTTCTATTGGAGATTTTTTTGTGATATTATTATATTTTACTTTTGTTATTGGTTTTTCTTTTGTTGCTTGTTCTTGAATTGTTTCTTTTTGTTTTGGCATAATTTAGAATGATTAACTATGTTTATAATATTTGTGTTTAATTTTTGTAATTAAATACCCTCACAGATATATTGTTACTTTAGGTTGGGGCACCCTGTAATTTCGCCGAATCCGATTAATCGCCAATGTTCGTTTAGGTTTCTTGCTATTCCGATTGAATTTCCTTTAAGTGGGACGATGGGGATTTTTAGACTCAATTCTATTTCTTCTTTCCCAGTTTTTACAACTTGACCAACGGTGATTGAAGTGTTTAGGCTAAGCATTAACGTTTCATTTGGTTTGAATCCTTGGACTGGTTCGTGTTTTCCTGTTCCGAACACCTCTTTAAATAAAGTATATTTTATTTTAATATTTTCTGTTATCTCTGGGAGTTTTCCTTCGGTTGATGCTATTCCTCCAGAAAGAGCGTCAGCCTTTGTTAGAGATGGATCTAATTCTGTTTCTATTGCTAAGCTTCCTCCTGGGATTGCTTCTGTAACTTGGTATTCTCCTTTTTGCATTGAAACAATTTTTGATTTTACGGTTTCATAATGATATGTGTTTCCTTTTTTGTAAGAGTATCCAGGTTTCACTTCTATAGTGTCTCCGATTTTTAATGTACCTGATTTTAGAGCTCCCCCGAGTATTCCTCCATGTAGTTTGTCTATTTCTGTTCCGGGTTTGTTTATATCAAAACTTCTAGCTATTAGGAAAATTGGCGTTTCTTCTTTATTTGGTTTTGAAATTTCTATTTTACAGAGTTCTTCTAGAATTATGTTTAAATTTATACCTTGGATTGCAGATACTGGAATAATTGGAGAATTTTCGGCTATAGTTCCTTTTATGAAATTTTTAATAATTTTATAGCTTTCTAAAGCTTGTTCTTTTGAAACTAAATCTATTTTATTTTGAACTATAATTATTTTTTTTATTTTTTTTGCCTTTAGAGCAACTAAATGTTCTTGGGTTTGGGGCTTTATTCCTTCGTTAGCTGCAATAACTAAAATTGCTGCATCCATTATTGCTGCTCCAGAAAGCATTGTGGCCATTAGCATCTCGTGTCCGGGAGCATCTACAAAAGTAACGTATCTTACTGGTTTTCCTTTTGAATCTTTCTTAACAGTTAGGACTCCATTATCTTCTTTTATAATTGCGTCTGCATATCCTAGTTTGATTGTAATTCCTCGTTTTAATTCTTCAGAATGTGTGTCTGCCCATTTACCTGATAGCTGCTGTAGGAGTGTTGTTTTTCCATGATCTATATGCCCAATTATACCTACGTTTATTGTGTCTATTTTCGAAATATCTATTTTTCCAGTCATATTAATATTTGAGAAAGGGAGTTTTTAAGTGTTCGGGGATTCACTTAAAAACTACCCAGTAGGTGATTTGGTAATCTAAAGTTTTTACCCAGTAGGCACCATGTTGGATATGGTGCAAGAACCTGCGAGCAGGTGATCTGGTGATCTAAGTCTTCGGGGTTCATTTAGAAACTACCCAGTAGGTGATTTGGTAATCTAAAATTTTTATCTAGTAGGCACCATGTTGGATATGGTGCAAGAACCTGCGAGCAGGTGACCTGCTGATTTAAGCTTCTTTGATGTCATCGGTTTCTTCTTCTATGGCTTTTGCTAGATGAACTTTGGAGTGTACTAAATGTAAAATTCTCATTACAACTTCTACTACCATTATAAATACGAGATAATAAGGAAGGCTATATAGTAGCGATGGAATTATAGAAATTTGTGTTATTAGATTGTCTATGTTAAAAAATCCGGAAGTTGTTATTGCTATTGCTAATAGAGTAAATGGAAGCATTTTTGCGAGATCTCTTGATAGATCTTCGTTGATATAAGAAGTTGCTCTTACTGCTGCTATAAGTGCTGCAGAAATTAATAATATTGTATTTATGCTAAGATTTTTCGACAAAACCAATATAAGAATTGAAAAAAAAGCAAACCAAAAGATTGTTAATATGGGTAACCAAATGATATATTCAATTACATAAAAAATTGCTCCAAACATTCTTACTATCGTGGGATTGTCATATTGATTATATTTATTTAAGTTAAATTCTACGAGATTTTTTTTAGCTAGAAACCTGTAGAAATAAAATATAAAGACAGAATAAATTACGATTATGGTCGTAAAAAATAAAAGAGTCATGGTTAGACTGATTTCACCTGTAAATAAACTTATAATATTTTCGAACATCTGGTCACCTTGAAATTTTAAGTAAAAAGACTTTATAAAATTTCGGGTTAAATTTAGATAAATAAATTTTATTTTTTTTATTCAAATTTAGGTTTATTTTTTAGGTTTATTTTTGGTGTTTTGAGGACGGCAAAAAAGCTTTTAAAGAAGAGAGATTAGTAATAATGAGGATGAGAGTGATGAAAAATAAAATACCCTATCAAATTAAAAGAAATAATTGGGCGGGGCACGCCGTACCCTACCAGATTAAAAAGAGTAACATGGCGGGGCACACTGTACTCTACCAAATATTAAAACAAAATAGGGCGGGGCATGCTATAATTTTGTTGGTGATGATGTTGTCTATGATTTGTACTGTTTCAGCGATTCCACAGACCTTTAATATTCATACTCTTGAGAGGCACGAAAACCTGCAAACAAGTGGAAAATTGAGTAATTCTGCTGGAGTTTTGACGGGTTTTTATAGTATAAATTTTAGTTTGTATAGTGATTATGTTGGGGGTGGAATATGAGTAATAGAAAGGTTTATAATATTAAAATGATACAGGGGAGTATTAGAATAATACAATGAAGTATCAAAAGAGTATGCTTAAATTGATGGAGAAGATTCTTCTTAGTGGCGAAGAAAAAAATATGGAGTTTCTTATTCGTGAAGCTAAGACTGGGAGGAATTCTTCCTTTGAGGCGTTGAAATTTCTTGAAGAAAGAGGGCTTATTGGGATTAAAGATTTTGGGAATCAGAAAATTGTTAGTTTGGTGAGGGATAATTCTGTTTTGCAATTTAAGTATTATCTTGATTCGATGGAGTTTAAGTCTTTGGATTCTTTTGTAAAGCTTGTGGTTGATGTTTTGATTTTTTCTTTATTTGACAAGAAGAAAATAAAAGCTGCTTTGCTTTTTGGAAGTGTTTTGAAGAGTAAAGGGTTTAATGATATTGATGTTCTTTTACTTGGTAATAATCTTAAGGTTGAAGACCTTAAATCTTTAGACAATGTAAAAAGCAAAGTTGAGAGGTTTTTTGGAGTAATTTTGAATTTTCATAAGAATGATTTTAATTTTGATAATTTGTTTAATGGGGTGGTGATTTATCAGTCGTCTTATGTTCTGGAGTACACTAAGACTCAAAGACATTATTTTGAATTTTTGGATTCTGTATATGATGCGATAGTTGGAAAAGATAAAGAATTTTTTGATAGTGCTTTGGTGAATTTGTCTTATGTTTATTGTTTTTCTGAGAATTTCTTCCCAAAGACAAAATCAGATGCTCTGGATTTTTTTAATAAGAGATATAAGGTTAAGAATTTAAATGATTTAAAGAAAGTGGGGGTTGAGATTGGTAAAGAAATATTTAGGTGAGTTAGAAGTTGCAGATGAATTTTTGAAAGTGGCAAAGAATAGTCTTAGTCTTAGTTTGAGAACTTCGGCTAATCGTTTGTATTTTTCTTTTGAAAGGGCTGTTATTGCTTATTTGATGTTTAAAGGGAAAAAGGTTCCAAAAAATCATCAAAAGATTTGGGAGCTCTGTGCTGAGTTCTTGGGTGAGGAATTCTATGATCATTTAAGACATTTATATGATTTAAGGATGCAGGCAGATTATGGGAATATTAGTGTGTTTGTTGTTTTTAATAAGAAGGTTGTTGAAGAGGAGATAATGAAATCTGAAGTTTTAATTGGAAAGATAAGGGGGCTGTTGAAATGAAAGTACATAATAGTGTACCCTCTAGAAAGGG
>CAZAIT010000008.1:0-34376 GCA_964485325.1 Candidatus Woesearchaeota archaeon
GGAATAGGAACTACTAGTCCTTCTAAGAAGTTTGAGGTTAATGGAACAGCTGGAGGGTTGACGATTGATGTGGATACTACAATGCCTACAATTAATACAACATCTGGAAATGTGACGATTAGTTCGGCTGGTGGAAGTGTTATCATTAGGTTGGGATAAAGATGGAAAAAGAAAGAGATATCTTTTTATACTTAAAGAAATATTATAATATATGGATAAAGAAAGAGCTACTTTTATGAAGTCTTATGCTAATGTTCCTGATGGTTTGAGAGATGATATTATTGTTATATTGGATGAGAAGACTTATTCCTGGAATTCGGTTTATTTTGAAGTAAAAGAAAACACTAAATTAGGAGCTGAACTTTTAAAAAAGATAAAGGAGATAGGGTTAATATGAGAGATAAAAAATATTCAAAAGATGTTAGAGATTTAATTGTTAGCAGAATTGATGTCCAGTTGCCGAGTGATTTAAAATTATTTATTGGTAATGGAAATAATTTTACCAAGAAGGAACTTATTGAACATGTTATTCTAGGAGATGAAATTGGGAGGTCAATTGTAGAGTCTCAGATGAGTTTTTTAAGAGCGGTAGCTAAAGGAACTTTCATTAAAGCAATTAATAGTGTTTAATGAGAAAAGGAATGATTATTACCTGCCCAGATTATGATGATGTTACGAAGGTATTTTTTGAATATTCTAAAGAAGTAAAACAGTTGACACATCAAAAAGGGATAGCATTGAAAGAATTAAATATTCAGGACGCTAATCAAGATAATTTTAAGAAGGTTTTGGAAAAATTAGATTATTCTTTCGTTTTTTTAAATGGACATGGAAACGGTTGCGTAGTTGCAGGAAATAAAGGCGAGATAATATTGTCAGATAAGATTAATTTTTTAGAATTTGGCAAAAGAATCTGTTATTGTAGATCTTGTGGGTCTGCAAAAAAATTGGGGGTTGATATTGTAAAAGATGGAGGGGTATTTATTGGATATAATAAGCCTTTTAAATTTTATATTTCCGAAAAAAATATTAATAATCCTTTAGGTGATGAGGTTACAAAATTGTTTTTGAATCCATCCAATATTGTTTCTAAGACTATAATTAAGGGGCAGTCGGCTTATGAGGCAGATGATAGAGGTAAGAAGGCTATTTTAAAAAACATCAATAGAGTTTTAAAAGATAATGTATTCAGTTTGCAAATTGCAGTTGATCTTTGGAATAATTATAATTCACAGGTTGTTCATGGAGATAGTGAGTTAAAAATAGGAGATAACTTTTGAGTTTGATGTTAAGGATGCGATGCCTACAATTAATACGACGTCTGGGAACGTTACAATTACATCGGCTGGTGGAAGTGTTATCATTAGGTTGGGATAGGAATAGTTAGTTATTTAAATTAGTGATTATTAATACAGTTATGGAAGATTTTGAAGAAATGAAAAAGAAAATTGTGAAGATTTTGAAAAAAAATAAGGTAGTTAGGGCTGGGATATTTGGGAGTTACGCGAGGGGAGAACAGAGAAAGAATAGTGATATAGATATTTTGGTTGAGCTTCCAAGGGGGGTTGGTTTTGGATTTGTGGGAATTCAATTTGAACTTGAAGATGAATTAAAGAGAAAGGTGGATTTATTGACTTACAAAGCGGTTCATCCTTTGCTTAAAAAACAAATTTTAAATGATGAGGTTAAAATTATATGAAAAAGGAGCCTTTAATTTTTATTCAACATATTTTAGAAAATATAAATAATATAGAAAATTTTTCTGAAGGGCTTTCTGAAAATGAATTTATTGGGGATAAATTAAGACAAAATGCTATTATTAAATCAATAGAAACTATTGGGGAAGCCGTTAAAAATATTCCAGATTCTTTAAAAAAGAAATATGTAGACGTTCCTTGGAAAGAAATAGTTGGTACCAGAGACAAGATGATTCATCATTATTTTGGAATTGATTTAGAGGTTGTTTGGGATATTGTTAAAAAGGACATTCCAAAATTGAAAAAACAAATAGAAAAAGTTTTTAGAGAAGAACAGAAGAAGATTTGATGTTTGATGTTGAGAATACAATGCCTACAATTAATACAACATCTGGGAACAATTACGTCGGCTGGCGGAAGTGTTATCATTAGATTGGGATAGTTCCTTTTGATAAAAGTTTTTAAAGAATGAGGGGTTGGGAATGTTATGGAGAGTGAAAAAAAGAAAATGATTGTTTTTGAAAATAAAAAGATTAGACGAGTCTGGCACGAGGATGATTGGTGGTTCTCTGTTGTTGATGTAGTTGGGGTTTTGACAGAGAGTATTGATGCTAAAGACTATTGGTATAAACTTAAAATTAGAGAATTAGAACACGGGATTGAACTATCGACAATTTGTCGACAGTTGAAATTAAAAGCTCTGGATGGAAAAATGAGAGAGACAGACTGTGCAAATAAGCAAGGTCTTTTTAGGATTATTCAGTCAATTCCATCTAAGAAAGCGGAGCCGTTTAAGCAATGGTTGGCGAAAGTTGGGGGTGAGAGGATTGATGAGATTGAGAATCCGGAGTTGGCGATGGAGGGAGCTATGAAGAATTATTCGGATTTGGGATATTCTGAAAAGTGGATTAATCAGAGATTGAAAACCATTGAAGTTCGTAAAGACTTGGTCTCAAACGACATGACCCTGCTGGCCCCACTGATGAATGGAAGAGGTCGGGAGTAGGAGAGGGAGAGGGATTTGCTATTTTAACTAATGAAATTACTTTGGCTTGGGCTGGGAAGTCGATTAGAGAGTATAAGGATTTTAAAAGCTTAAAGAGAGAGAATTTGAGAGATAATATGACTAATTTGGAATTGGCTTTGAATATGTTGGTTGAAGTTTTTATGGCACCCAAGGGTGTACCCTCACAAATATCTAATCAGGATAGGTTGGGGCAGGCTCTACCTCCTGCCCAGATGGCATCCGCTATGTGGACAAGGTCGGCAAGATATTAAAAAAAAAAGAATCCTGATGGGTTTTGACGAAAGTTCAAGAGTTGCGAAAAGAGGTGGAGGTGTTGCCGGTGTTGCTAGGGAAAAAGCCGAAAAGGAGTTGGGGGCGAGTATTATTAGTTCAAAAAATGCTAAAAATACTCTTATTGATTTTTCAAAGGAGCATCTTGAATTTAAAGGAAAAGAAATAAAAAATAATGATTAGTTTGGCTGGTAATGTTATTATTAAGTTGGGATGAGGAGAGTGAGATGGTGACAATTTGTCACCAGCTGAAATTAAAATCTTCGGATGGTAAAAGTTGTTAATATACATCAAATTTATAGAGATGAGAGAAAGATTTAAAAACTATAGTCTACTATAGGTGTCTATGGTAACAACGATACAACTTAATAATGATGTAAAGATGCAGCTTGATTCTCTTAAAATCTATAGAGAGACTTATAATGATTTATTGTTGAGAATTTTAGATAATTGTTTTTTAAATGAAAATGATAGGGAAAATTTGATTGCTACTGTTGAAGTTTTGTCTGATCCTGAATTAATGAAAGGGATTAAGGAAGCTTTGAGCGAGGAAGATAAGGGTATTGTGGGAACTTCTATTGAGGATGTAAGAAAAGAATTGGAGATTTATTAGATGTACTCTATTATTTTTAGAGATCCTGCTAAAAAATTTCTTAAAAAAATTAACAAGAGTATTGCGAAAAAAATTCTTGATAAAATAGAAACTTTGAAAGAATTTCCAAAACATGGAAAACCTTTGAGTGGAAATTTGCGAGGACTTTGGAGGTTGAGGTTTGATAAGTATAGGATTATTTACCAAATAAAAGGTGAAAAATTGATAGTTTATGTTCTGAATATCGGTCATCGAAAAAATATCTATTCGTAGCGTGACAATTACATTGACTGGAAGTGTGATTATTAGGTTGGGAGAACAGTTAGTTATTTAAATTGGTGATTATTAATACAGTTATGGAAGATTTTGAAGAAATGAAAAAGAAAATTGTGAATTTGTCTTGGCAATTGGTTGGGTCATTAAATGGAATTGGATAGAAAAATAATTATTAGCACAATTTCGCCAACTAAAAGGTTTGAAGTTAATGGAACTGAGAACTAGGAAGGAAAGAACGTTACGATTACGTCGGCTGGTAATGCTATTATTAAGTTGGGATAAAGATGGAAAAAGAAAAGGATATCTTTAGAGGGGAGTAGAAAAAACTTCGTTTTTTTAGAGGTTAGTGGGTAGAAAAGCTTATAAGGTAATACAGTCTTTATTTTGTAAGGTATCAGGGAATGCCTTAAGTCTTCGGATATCCCGCTATGTATCCCAGCTGTGTTTAACACTGGGAATTTTTATTATGATAGAAAGTAAGTCTAAAAGAGTTTGTGTTTATATTGATGGCGCTAATTTTTATGGTGGTTTGACTTCACTTAATAGAAATTTTAGTGATTTAAATTTTGATTTTGAAAATTATATTAAATATTTATGTAAGAATAATGAATTAGTACAAATATATTATTATAATGCATTAGTTAAAAAGAAAATTAATGAAAAAATTTGGGAGAAACAAAATAAACTTTTTAAGAGACTTCACAAGCTAAATAAATTTTGGGTTAAATTATGTACAAGAAAATCTCGGTTGGATATTCTCGGTAAGGAATATTATACAATTAAGGGAGATGATATTTATTTAGCTTTAGATATGATTGAAGATTGTTATAATGATAAATTTGATAAATTAATTTTGATGTCTGGTGATGGGGATTTTATAGAATTATTAAAAAGAGTCAAGAAAAAAGAGAAAGAAGTTGAGGTTTGTTATTTCAAGAATTGTTCCTCAAAGGTTTTATTAAATCAAGCAAATAAAATTCATTTAATTAATAAAAAAATTACGAATAAGTTTTTTTATAGAAAGTAAAGAGAAGTTTGAAGTTGCCGGGAATAGTTAATTATTTGAATAAGCAAGTTTTAGTTTGATTATGGATTTTAATATAATAATTGAAAAAGGGGAGGATGGATATTTATTATCTGAAGTAATTGGAATGCCAGGATGTCGAACTCAAGCTGAGAATATGAATAAACTTCTTGAAAGAACGAAAGATGCTATTTCTCTTTATATGGAAGTAGAGGGAGCGAGTATTAAAGATAATTTTTTAGGGATACAAAAAATAGAGGTTTGATATGACAAAATTACCTCAGCTGACTGCAAACCAACTTATCAAAATTTTACTTAAATTGGGATTTAATATTATAAGATAATCTGGAAGTCATGTATTTTTAAGGGACAAAAATGGTAGGACGACTGTGGTTCCAAATCATCCCGGAGAGAAACTTGATAGAGGATTATTAAATAAAATTTTAAAAAAAGATATACAAATTTCTAGGGATCAATTTTTAAGGTTAATTTAGATAAAAGAATACGACGTCGGGGAGCTGAGAATTAAGAACAGTTAGTTATTTAAATTAGTGATTGTTAATAGAGTTATGGAAGATTTTGAAGAAATGAAAAAGAAAATTGTGAAGATTTTGAAGAAGAATAAGGTAGTTAGGGCTGGGATTTTTGGGAGTTATGCTAGGGGAGAACAAAAGGAAAATAGTGATATAGATATTTTGGTTGAGATAAATGATAAAAAGTTTAGCTTGTTAGACTTAGTGGGTTTGGAAATGGAAATTAAAAGTATTCTTAAAAAAGAAATTGACTTGTTAACATATAAAGGGATTAGTCCTTATTTGAGAGATAGAATTTTAGAGGAAGAGGTAAGGTTAATATGAATGAGGACAAAAAGGATTCTTTGGTTTTTATTAAACATATAAGAGATAGTATTTATGAAGTAGAATCTTTTACTGAAAATGTTTCTGAAAAGCGATTTTTACATGAAAAATTAATACAAAATGCGGTTATTAGAAGTGTTGAAGTTATTGGCGAGGCTGTAAAAAATTTACCAATAGATTTTAGAAAGAAATACATAGAAGTTTCTTGGAGTAAGATAGCTGGGATGAGAGATAAAATAATTCATCATTATTTTGGAGTGGATTTGAATAGAATATGGAATGTTGTTAAGTATGATATTCCAAAGTTAAAAATTCAAATAGAAAATATTCTCAAATTAGAACAAAAGATTTGATGTTGAGAACACAATGCCTACAATTAATACAACTTCGAAGAACGATTACGTCGGTTGGAAGTGTTATCATTAGGTTGGGGTGGAGATTATCAGAAATGTAGCCCATAACCCAAACATTTAAATAGATGTAGCCCACAACTATTGAATGGTACATGTTGAGAAGTTCAAATCAAAAAGTAGAGACTATTATCGGTTGGTTTATAATGTGAGAGTAGGAGAGAAGATAGTTCATAAAACAAAATATTTAGGGAGCAAAATTCCTTCAAAAAATGAATTAGATAGAATTAAAGAAGAATTTCTGATGGGAATGAGTAAAAAACATACAAAATATTTTTCACAAAATGAATTAGAAAAAATTGAAGAAAAAAAAGAATTTCAAAAAAAAGAACTAGAAAAGCTCACTAATCTCGAAAGGAAAAAGAGATTAGAAGAATTTATAATAAGATATACATACGACAGTAGTAAGTTATCTGGTGTGGATGTTACATTAAGACAGACATTTTTAATATTAAAAGAGGGAATTATTCCGGAGGAATTTAAAAATTTAAAGATAACCAAGGAGCTTGAAAATCACGAGAAAGGTTTTTTGATGATTACAAAATATAAAGGGGTTTTTGACTTGAGATTTGTTAAGAATCTTCATAAGATTTTGATGAATGGTGTTGATGATGAAATAGCTGGGAAGCTTAGGAGTGAACTTAAAAGGGATGTTAAAATTGCTGGGACATTTTATGTTCCTCCTAAATGGGACGAGTTAGAGAAAGAATTGAAAAACTTTTTTTTATGGTATAAAGGGAATAGCAGGAAGTTGCATTCGTTAGAACTTGCTTCTTTAGTCCATTTAAAATTAATTTCTATGCAAATTTTTGCTGATGGTAATTCTAGATTGTCAAGACTTCTTATGAATTGGATATTATGGAAAAAGGATTACCCATTGATTGATATTCCTGTAGAAGATTTAGAGAATTATTATAATGCTTTAGATTATTACCAAATAGAAAAAGATGAAAAACTATTTGTTAAATATATTCTGAAGAAATATTTTGAGCAATATTGAGAATGGTGGGACGAATATGCCAACGAAGGGTACAGAACTAAGAACCCTAAGAAGTGGCGAGAACCTCTTTAAGGCTGAGAACTGAGAGTTAAGAGATGGAAGAGGGGACGTGACAATTACGTCGGCTGGTGGAAGTGTTATCATTAGGTTGGGATAAGGTTAATATAGAGAACACGAAAATCTTTATAAATTAAAATTTGTTCGTGTATTTACGATAAAATGGATAATAAAAAAAATATTGTTGGCAAAAAATACTTCTTGTTTTTGTTTGTATTTGTTTCTGTTTTAACCTTGGTTGGTTTACACGTGTTTAATGAGTCTGAAATTAGTGGTGACATTGTTGAACAAGAAGTTTTTGGGTTTTCGGCGAATGCTTTGGCTCCGGAAATATCTGATAATACAGTAACGAGTCTTCCAACAATGGATAAACAGGAAATTAAAGAAAGATCTAAGATTTCTTTGGTTCCGGGGATGACTGGTAGGGCTGTTACAAGTTTGGAAGGTGAGAAGGTAGTTGATGAAGATTATATAGTTGAAAATGAAGGTTATACTGTTTATAGAGGACAGATAGTTGCTGGACAACCTGTAAGATGGGTGGCGGTTATGAATAAGACGGATAGTTTAAGCAATCTAGAAGTGAAAATTCCTAAGGGAGCTAAAGGAATTACTATATTGAAAGATAGCAAAGAAATAGAAGATGCGATTGAAAAAATTAAAGATAAAAATTCCAATGTCACAAACGAGAGTCTTGAAGATTTGTTTGAGGGAGGAGAGTGGGAGCCGGTTGTTGAATCTAGAGGAGGAATAATTGGGAGAATTCAATCTGCTTTCAGTATAACTGGGAATGTTATTGGGGAAAAGAGGGCAATTGATGATGGGGAATTAAGTGTTAAGAATGATGAGGTTTTTGTGGATTTTGATGGTGATATTGAGGAGGAGATTGTTGCAGTAAGTTATGTTACTTCTGCTCCAGAATACGAGGCGGTAGATGTAGAGGATGGAAAAGTCGTTGTAATTTCTGCGGCTGAAGAATTAGAATATACCGATGTTTTGGCTTCTGCAACTTTTGATACCCAAATTGAAGGCTTAGAAAATGCTAGGAATATTAGGGTAGTTTGGCATGAAAATGAAAATTTAATTGATAAAATGGATTTATTGGGAGAACAAGAGTTTAAATTTTCATTAGAGAATTTTTTAGATGCTGGTTTGTTTACAGATATTGCAATAGCTACTAAAGATATAAGTGAAACAGAATCGACTGGAAAGGAATCGGTTGGAAAATTAGTTGATTTTGTTGCTAATGATACTGATGGGGATGGGTATATTGATTATGTAGAATGGGTAGTACCACATTTATCTGAGCAGAGTTATGAGCTTATTATTGAAATAGTTGATGCTGA
Source organism: Candidatus Woesearchaeota archaeon (assembly GCA_964485325.1). Lineage (GTDB taxonomy): Archaea > Nanobdellota > Nanobdellia > Pacearchaeales > GW2011-AR1 > JAGVXH01. Next base: position 8,554 of record CAZAIT010000008.1, read on the forward strand.
GCATTTAAACGAAGATAGAGAGATACTCGGAAATGTTTATGAAGAATTACAGACATTAGATAATATTACTTATGAGATTCCTGAAGGTGATTTTTTAAGAGTCTATTTTGTAATTAATTTAAGCTATGGTAATGATATTACAATTTATGCTGATGCTGACGAGGGTGTAACTGTTGAGGCTTATGAAGTCGGTTCAGATGAACTTTTATTTACATTTACTAATATAACTGATTTTGAAAGAAATAGAATTATGTTCGAAAACGTGAGTAATGAATGGAAACAAGATACCTTTGATTTGAGAAGTGTAGGGGGAACTGTTATTTATGATTGGGTTGTGGATGCGTGTACAGATAATAGTGATTGTGTAGCTAGTAAATATTGTGTTAATTCTGATGAATGTGGTGTATTGCCATATGGATTGTGTTGGGATGTTAGTAATTGTAAGGGCCAGTATAGTCCTAGTTCTTGTGGGCAATCTTGGACTACTACTGATCACAATAATGTCTGTGCTGACTATTGGCAGTGTTATGCTGATAAATGTACTTCTGTGGATTGGAGTGGATTATGTACGGGAACTGGTCTTGCTTGCGCTGGCCTTTCTTATAATTGTGCATGGGGTAAATATTGTACATCGGGCAATGGCTGTACTTCTTCTGGTTATTGCGATACTACTGATTATTGTTCTGGTGATGGTTACTATGCTGGTGACAGATGTAGTTCGGGGGATTGTGATAGTGGCTATAGTTTTACTGCTTGTGCTGATGCTTCTTGTACTGGTAGTGGTGATAGTTATACTCAGAAAACTGATTCAACTTGTAGCAGTGCTAGTTGCACTTCTCAATCCTCTAGTGGTTGTGGTGTTTATACTTGCAATGGCGGTGGTTCTTCGGGAAGTGCTTGTGATACTAATTGTGTTACTAATAATGATGCTTATTGCATAAGTAGTTATCATTGTTATAGTGGTGATAATCTTTGTTATACTGATGCTAATGGTGGCGCTTGTGATCTTGATAGTGAATGTACTAGTGGTCGTTGTGATAGTACCTGCCAGGCTAAGTTAGCTGATGGTAATACTTGTGATGAGACTAGTGATTGCACGAGTGGATATTGTGATAATGATGGAGTTGGATTGGCGGATGATCTTAAGTGTTTTACTCCCTACAATACATATTTTGATGGACAAGAAACAAGTTATTGTGAGATTTCTACTGGTTCTGGAACGGCAAATTGTGATGAAAGACTTGGGAATGCTTGTGCTGATACTGCAACTGAAACTGTTAGTTGGGCCCAAAGTACTGTAGCTGATGAAAAATGTTCTAGTGTTTGTGCAGATTCAACTTGTGATGCGACTTGTTGTGAAAGTGCGGCTTCTAGTGCTACTGTTGAGAATGCTGAATCTTGTACTGATGCTAAGTGTACTGGTACTTGTTCTGGAGCTAATTGTTTAGTACAAATTAATAATGGTTATACTGATTGTGATGTTGATGGTGTTTGTTTGAGTGGAGATTGTTTCCAGGTTAATGCAGCAAGTGCTGATTCCAATGCGTGTGATACTAGTAGTGGAGCAATTTGTGATGGAAATCAGGATTCTGATATGTGTGTTACAACAGGTAGTTGTGTATACGATTCTAATTATGATGGAACAATAGTTACGGGAGAATATGTTGCTAATGGAGCCGTTACGGAAGATGTTGATAATGATGGTGATTTGGATTATTGCAGCTCGGGTGTTTGGATCGATTGTTATAATGATAATCATTGTAATACAGCGAATAGTTATTATTGTTCATTGAGTGATTGTGTTATTGATTTGTGTGTTAAAAGTTCTGATTGTCCTAGAGGAAAATATTGTTCAGATGGTTATTGTGTATCTGATACGACAAATCCTACGGTTGCCTTTGTCCCTCCAACTTTAGCTGATGAAGGGAAAGAATTAACGACCTCGTACTTTTTTAATACAAGTATTTGGGATAGTACTTTAGAGAATATTATCATTGATTGGAATGGGACGAATTCTACGATTTATATGGCTAATGATGATGGTTTAATTTTGGCTATGGATTTTGATAGTGATAGTGATTATTTAGATTGGAGTGGCGAAGATAATGATGGAACATGTGCTGGAGATGCCTGCCCAACTTATTCTAGTAGTGGGAAAATTGGTGGTGCTATGATGTTTGGTGGAATTAATGATAATATTAGTATTTCTTATGATTCAAGTCTTAATGTTAATGAATTTAGTGTTTCTGCTTGGGTGAAAGCAGATGCAGTTCCTACGGGAGAACATGGTATTTTTGGGACAAGGTTTGGAGGGGAGTATACTTTTGATATGAAGGCAACAGCTACAAATATTCACGGGGATATTGGTGATGGAACCGCGTGGATTGACACTACTGCTGATTGTTCTTTGATTTTGGATACTACTAATTGGCATCATATTGTTTATACTGTTGATAGCGATGGTTATTTTATTTATGTTGATAATGATCTTTGTAATTCGGAAAGTTTTACTAGTGGTACTCCTCTTTTGATGCAAAGTGGTCAGACAATGAAGATTGGTGCCGGTTCGGTTAGTGAGTATTTTAATGGTTCTATTGATGAGGTTCGTGTTTTTAATAAGGTTATAGATGCTGATGAGGTTTCTGCTCTATATAAGAATAAATTAAGAGAGCCGACTACTACTAATTATTGTTTTAGGGAAGGATTTTGTAATGATACTTTTAAGGATGTCGGGAATACAAATGGTTTAGTTTTAGGGATAAGTTTTGATGATTCTAGTGATTTTTCTGATTGGAGCGGTGAAGGAAATGATGGGACAAATACTGGTTCTACTTGGAAAGCTAAGGGGAGAGTTGGGGGTGCGAGAAGTTTTGATGGGAGTAATGATTATATAACAGTTTCAAGAGATAGTTCTTTAGAACCTGCTGAATTTACCTTATCCGCCTGGATAAATATTAATCAAAATACTGCTTATAATGTTCTTTTTTCAAAGGATTATACGTCACACGTGCAACCTTATTATTCATATCATCTTCGTACTTATGATGATGGGATATATTTTGGTTGGAATGATGGATCTGCTGGTAGTGGAATCACTTCTGGTACTGGCCCACTTCCTATAAATAAATGGATGCATATTGTTGCAACTCATAAAAGTGGAGAGCAAAAAATCTATAAAGATGGTGCAGAAGTTGCGTCTAGGGCTCTTACTGGTACTATAAGTTACTATGCTACGGATTTAATAATTGGAGATGCTAGAAATTTTGTAGGATATTTTGATGGAGAGATGGATGAAGCTCGTATTTATAATCGTTCCTTGTCTGCTGATGAGATATTTAATTTATATAAAGGTTCTGCATACTTATTTGATAATTATAATTATTCAGATGATGGTGATTTAGGGACTGTAGAATATAATATTAATTTTAACGAGCCAAATTCTTTTAATGATTTGTCTAGTAATGATTATACTTCTACGAATTATGGAACAATATGGAATAAAAATGGGTTTGTTAATGGTGGGAGGAGTTTTGATGGGACTGATGATTATATTTCTATCCCTGCGGCTGCTGGGAATTATGGAACTGGAGATTTTGGGGTGTCTTTCTGGTTTAATGTTAATAGTCTTGATACATCTGAGATTGATCAATTAGTGTGTAAAAGGAATAGCACTGCAAATTCATTTGAAGTGCAGATTCAAACAAATGGTTATCTTAGAGGTTATATGAAGACGCCCACAGGGGATATTACTTTTGAGAGTCTTGATAGTCTTGATGCAGGTCGATGGTATCATGCTTTAATGACTAGGGTGAGCGGTGTTGCTTATTTGTATCTTGATGGTACGTTTCAGAGTTCTGCTAGTGCTAGTGGTAATGTCGATAGTTCTGCAGGAATTAGTTTTGGTAGGGATGTTGAGAATGGGCTTGAGCATTTTGGTGGTAGAATGGATGAGGTTAAGATTTTTAGCACAGGTCTTTCTGCGTCAGATGTAGAAACTTTGTATAACAATAGTCTTCTTGCTAGGGATACTTTATTTTTGGAGGTTAATAAGACTAATTTGACTCTTGGTGGATATTCTTATAATGTTTATGTTGATGATGAGGCCGATTATAGTGCGGCTGAAACTGAAAGAGATGTTTGGATTGCTGAGTGTGCGGTTAATAGTGATTGTTCAAGTGGATGGTATTGTAGTAGTGCTGGTATTTGTGTTGATATTGATGACCCATCTAGTTATAGATTTGAGCTTGAGAATAGCGTTGGAGCTAAAATTGCGTTTGTCGATGACAAGGGCGATATGTATTTGAATGGAACTGTGTCTGTGAGCCAAGGTTCTTTATCACCGCCAGTTGGTTCTTTTGTTATTAAAAATAATGCTGATGTTACGGTTGGCTATTTTGATAATAGTGGTAATTTAAAGTTAGCTGGAACTGTCGATGTGAATTCAGATTTGAGTGGTTTCGGGACAAAGATGGAATTTAGAAATTCTAGTGATAACTTGGTTGCGTTCTTTGATAATAGCGGAAATTTGAAGTTGCAGGGTGGATATCTTGAGAGTTATACGTTTTAGGGTAGGAAACAGGCACTGGAAGTTAGAAGTAAATATTTTTTTAAAGAACCGTTACTTATAAATTAACGTAACTACAAAAGAGTAACAAATAGAAAGATTTAAATACCTAGTTTTTCTCTAATAATTATGGCAAATAATGGAGCAAAAAATCTTGTAGGTTTAATGGCAGCTTTGCTTATGACTTTGTCCTTTTCAGCATGCAAGACAAATGATTCTAGTCGTGTAATTGAACCTCAGAAGATGGAAGCCCCCTATGATTTTAATAAACCTCATTATTCAGATCCTATAAATAAAGCAATATCTTCAGAATTATATTTAGCGAGTACTGATTATAATGTGAATAAGAGTATTGATTATATGGTTTCTTAAATATTTTTTAGTTTCATTATTCAAATAGTTTTAATATCTTATATGTTATTTAATTTCCCAAAAGTTAATTTTAAATAAAATGATTGTTTGGTTAAATTATGGTGATGAAGGGTGTTTTAAAAAAACAACTTAAATTATTAGCTGAAGCAATACATAGAACAGCATTAAAAAATCAAAAGCTCAAACGTCTTTAGAAAGAGCTAAGGAATTTTTAACATTAATAGAGAGTATCTTAGCATAATAAATTATTGGAGATATTTGCCCACATAAGTAAATATAGGAAGTATTTTTTTGGATTATTGATAACGTCTTAAGGGGATAAAAAAGATATCCTCAAAAGTTAATTTTAAATAAGATGATTGTTTGTTTAGATGATTAACATACTCTTAAATTAACAGTTTTTATAGTTATTTTATAAAAATAGTTAATTTTATAAACTATTCTTCCCTGTTTTTATTATGCCAACAAGATATGATGTATTCGCGGAAGTAATAGAAAAGTCTCCATGTAGACCGAAAGATCTTAGTTTTAACACTCCAGTGTATATACATTTAAGTAATTTGATTGAAAATAATTGGATTAAGAAAACAGATGAAGGTATTCTGAAGCCTGTAGTAAATTTAAAAACAAGGAGTGCAAAAAAAATAATAGAATATTCTTTAAAAAATAATTTTAATTTAAATATTTGGTTCAGCAGTAATTTCCCAAATATTTTAGAAATTTTATCGAAAACGCAACCGGATTTAAATCCAAAAGAGCTTTCAGGAAATTCAAAAAATAGTGAGATAATAAAATTTTTAATTAAAAATCAATTTATTCTAAATTATCAAAAAAAGCCAAAGAAAGGGACACTATTAAAAAATAAAATTTTTGATTATTTATTGATATATAATGAGTCTAAATTAGAAATTGGAGAAAATATTTTAGAATATGTTAAAATCGAAAAATTGGTTTTGGGAACTAAAAAAATTGAAATAAATCCGTTTAGTATAAAAATTTTTGAGTTTTTAACAGGTTCTGCACAACTTGAGGGGAGTACTGTGAATATTGGAGAGACTATCGATATTTTAATGAAAGACATTTATCCTAACAAGCCTCAAAAGGATATTCAAATGGTAAAAAATCTTAATATTGCTTTTTCATATGTTATGGAACATTTGGAAGAAGATTTGACGTTAGAACATATTAAAGAGTTGAATAAATTATGCTTGTTTAGTCTGCACAAAGGAGGTGGGGAATTTAAAAAAAATCATAATAAAATCCAAGGTAATCCTAATTTTAAAACAGCTTATCCGAAGGAAGTGATTCCAAAATTAATGAATTTTTGTGAGATTTTTAATTCAATAAAGTCAAGAGAAGATGCAGTTAAGAATTTGGGGTATGTTCATAATGAATTACAGCATATTCATCCGTTTAGTGATGGAAACAGCAGAGTTACTAGACTGATTGTGAATTGGTTGTTGATAAAACTTGCTTTACCTATTCTTATTTTAAAGCAAGGTTCTTTTGATAAATACATGTCTTTGACTAAGTTGTCAAATAAGAGGGATGACAATGAGCTTGGAATTTTTTTATTATATTTAGTTTATCATGAATATTTAATGCAAAAATAAATGGAGGGTCAAAAGTTAATTTTAAATAAGATGATTGTTTGGTTAAATTATGGTGATGAAAAATATTTTAGATAAAGAAATTGAGGTAATTTCGCTTTCTAGGGATGAGTTTAATCAACTAGAGAAGAATGCTAAAGATTTTATTAAAATTCTAAAAACTAAAAAAATCAAGGTGTATATTGGTGGTAGTTTGGCAAAAGGCACTGTTGTCCAAAAGCAAGGTAAGCAGGATGTTGATATTTTTGTGGTATTTAATAAAAATGAAGATATTTCTAAGTTAGAAGGTATTTTGAAGAGTATTAAATTGCCCGGAAAATTAAAAAAAGTACATGGCTCTAGAGATTATTTTCAGATTGATTGTGACAATATTCTATTAGAGATTATTCCAGTTGTTAAAAACAATAATCCAGAGTTAGCGGAAAATGTTACAGATGTTTCTCTCAGTCATGTTAAGTATATTGTAGGCGAAATTAAAAAAAATCCTGAGATAGCTAATGAAATTAAATTGGCTAAAGTGTTTTGCCAGGCTCAGAGATGTTATGGCGCAGAGAGTTATGTAAAGGGATTTAGTGGTTATTCTTTAGAGGTTTTAGTGATCTATTTTGACGGGTTTATAAAATTCTTAAAAGGTATTCAAAAGAAAAAAACAATTGATCCATTAAAATATTTTAAAAGCGAACGTGAGATTTTGAATGAATTAAATTCTTCGAAATTAGATAGTCCAATTGTTTTGATTGATCCTACTTATAAATATAGAAATATAACTGCTGGCTTAGGATTTGAGACCTTTGATAAGTTCGTTAAGATTTCAAACAATTTCTTAAAGTTACCATCGACGGAATTTTTTAAGAAGAAGGAAATTGATTTAGAAAAGATGAAGAAATTTGCTGTAAATAAGAAAGCAAAGTTTTTAGAAATTGATTTAGAAACAAGTAGGCAAGAAGGAGATATAGCCGGAACAAAAATGAAAAAGATGTTAGATTTTTTTGTTAAAGAATTAATTCGGAAGCAGCAAAAAGTTTTGCAAAAAGAATTTGATTATGATGGTGTTGGGCAGAAAGCAAAGGGTTATTTAGTTGTGGAAGAAAAAACTCAAATTGATTTACGGGGTCCTTCTGTTAAGTTAGAAGATGCTGTTAAAAAATTCAAGAAAGCAAAGGGGAAAAAGATTTTTAAGAAAAAAGGTTATTATTGGTATAAAGAAAAAAGTGGAATTGAAAAAATTTTCAGTTCCATTGAGAAAGTTGAGAGAGAGATGAGTGTAAAGACAAAATTAGTTCTTCCAAGCTAAATCAAACATATATGCAAGAGAGTTTGTAAAGAATGGAGAATTTATCCAGACTCCGTAATCAAAATCTTCGTGAACATTTGTTGGTTTTATTGTGAATATTAGTTCTGATTTATCAGACATTATGAATCTGGCATTTATTGGTTTTGAACGAACTTCCACATCTAATTTTTTAGAAAGTTTTTTGGCCTCTTCTGCATCTTCACTGATTATTACTTTAATAGAGACCTGTCTTTTTTTCACTTTAGCAAAAATATCTTTGAACATTTTTAATTTTGTTGAAAGTTCGTAAGCAGATGAAGCTAAATAGATTGTTTTTTCTGAAGATTCCATAAGTGCTCGCATTTGAACATAAAGATTACTTCGTCCTTTAATAGAAGTTGAAAGTTCGTGGTTTTTTATTGGATCAATTCCTGTTTGATGTAAATTTTTAAGTTCTTTGTATTCTATTGTATCTTTTAGATTAGAAAGTGTTTTGATTTTTTCTTCGGCGTATTGAGCTGTGTTGTTTTTTAGCTTTTCAATCACTGTTTCCGGTTTTACTGCAATATATTTCACAGGTTTTCCTAGTTTTTGAATTACAAATCCTCGTTTTTCTAGAGATTCTAACACATCGTAAGTTCTAGAACGTGGAACTTCAGATATTTCCGCGATTTCCCCAGCTGAAGAAATTCCTTTTGATAGCAAAGCTAGCCAAACTTTTGTCTCATAAATATTAAGATCAAAATATCCTTTCAATTTTTTTACTAGTTCTGGTTTTACTATCATTTTATTACTACTATTAAATAAGAATTTCTTTTATAAATCTTTCTATTGTGTTGTCTTTTAACAGGAGTTACAGATAGGAAGATTTAAGTAGGATTGTGTATTATATGTTTTATGAAATTAAAATATATAACAGTATTTTTGTTTGGTTTTCTAGCTTGTGCTGGATTGTTCTCTCTATTTGGATATTTTTCTGAGGAAATTACGGAATTTAGTAAAGAAATACCATTTGGAACTGGATTAATTGGATTAGATGATGTTGTGACTCCTTCTGATAGAATTTCTGAAGATAATATTATAATTTTTGATAATATGGTAGTATTAGAAATCCCAAATGCAACATTATCAAATTATGCTGATAGTGGTAGTATGAGTCCTTTTTTAGATAAGGGGGCTAATGGAATTCGTATTGTACCTAATAGTGAAGATGAAATAGAAGTTGGGGATATAGTGAGCTATAGATTTGGAAAAATGTTAGTTGTACATCGTGTTATAGAAAAGGGAGTTGATAACAAGGGAATTTATTTTATTGTACAAGGAGATAATAATCTAATGAGCGATGGTAAAATTAGATTTGAAGATATTGAATATATAACAGTTGGAATAATTTATTAAAATATAAAAACTCTCCAAATTAACATCCCTAAAAATATACCGACGCTAATATAAGGCATAGCTGGATAAGATTTACCTTTTTTCGTTATTGTAAAAAGAAATACTAATCCTGCAAATGCACCCGCCATAATTAATAGAGCTGGTATTATTCCATAAGCTCTCATAAATACACCTGAAGTTATTATTGGAAATATAATATCTCCACCGCCAAGTATTGCAAGGCTGACTTTGAATTTTTTCTTTTTTATTGATGCTGGTATTTTTTTACCTTTGTATTTTTGTTTTATTTTTTCAATTTGTGATTTAACTTTTTTAGAAGTGGATGGGATTAAAAATCCTCCAAATATTTTTAATTCTTCCATTTGAAACTTTGCCATTTTTTGCATTATACCTGATTTCCAAACTGCCCACATATCATAAAAGGAAATCAAAACCAATAAAGCTATCACGGAAACTGGAGTTAAAATTGAAACAAAAATTGCAGCTATTCCTGGATAAATTAGAAGTTCGGTAAAATTATGTATATATTTGTTCGATTTGAATATTTTAAAAACTGCAAGTAGCGCAGAAATTATTAGTGCAATTATGGAAATGTCTATTATATTTGCAAGTGATGAATAACTTAGGAAAGCATTGATAGATATTGCTAAAGCAAGTGTTGTAACCAGGAAGAACCATAGACGAATTACTATTTTCCACTTATATTTCATTAAAACAGAAATTAATGCAAATGCTAAAACAAAACAAAAGACTATTGAAATAAAATTAGGGGTCGGATCATCTTCAGAAACTTGAAGTCCGAAAGGTAAAACATTTTCTGTCATAATAATTTCTGATTCTCCCGTCGCTGGATTGATAATTGTTTGTTCAATTGGAGCGTATGTATTTACTACAAACATTCCAATAAGTTGGGTCACTAAAAACATTCCTAAAAGAATTAATGTAATTGAAATTTTATGTTTCATTTTTACCTCTTGGTTGAATAAGTGAAAAGTGGTATTTAAGGGTTTTGGGGTTGGAAAAATATGATATGTACTAGAATTTATTATATAAGAATCGTTTTGAAGAATAAAAAAAAACTCTAGATTTTGGTTTGTTTATTTTTTTCCAATAACATATTTATTTTAAAAAACAATATCTCTTTTTTTTCAGTGCTCATTTTTTCGAGTTCGTAGTTTTTCAGAATGGCACTTAATTGAGATTCAGAATCTAAGATTTCTTTTCTTGTATTTCCTGCTCCAGAAATAATTAAGATATTTGGTTTTTGTGCAGAAAGAGTCATTGTTTCTTGAATTATATCTCTACTTTTATACTTCCAACTAACAAAAACCACATGTTTTTCTATATTCTCTAAAGTATTTGCTATTATTTTATTTAATGTTTCGGCAGAATCAAGATTGTCTAATAAGATACCAACATAACGATTCAATATTCCATTTTGAACAAAATAGGCAATATGGAGTCCTTTTATTTGGAATTTTCTTATTATTTTCTCTCGTAAATCTGATAGTTTTTCTGGATCATTTTCAACTCTTCTTAAAATTAATCCTAGTTTTATATTAAATAATAGTGGCTTATCTTTGATATAAGCTTTATAAAAAATTAATTCTCCAGAGTCTCGAACTTCTTTTGCAATTTTAATTGTTTCAGAATTACCAAGAAATTTTAATTTATTTGTTCTAAAATATTCTGCTAATTGTTTTATTTTCTCTTCGCTGAATTTTAATAAAGCAGTCGTTATTCCTTCAGAAACATTAGAGGACATCTGGGAATTCCTCCATATACTTCGATATGGATAAAATATTATCATCTAAAATAATTGTGCTTCCAGGAAGGATAACCATATTATTTACTTTAATTGGAATCTCTAAATATCTATCCAGAATTTTATTCCCTTCTGAATTCAAAACATATTCCCCGTCTGAATCGAAATCTAATTCTTTTAATAATGCTATTTTGGATTCTGTCGAAATTTCTTTTAATGATATTGTTTCCATTTTATTCTCTCTTTACTTAGTAGCTTGAGTTTATAAGTATTTAAGATTATCTTAATCTAATTGTTTCTAGATTTTTTGGGACTACAGTTTCCATTCTTTGAGATTTGTATATACTTGAAGCCAAATCTAAACACTTAGATTGTTCCCCGTGATTAATTATTACTTTTCTTGGTTTTGGATTTATGTTATTTATGAATGCCATTAATTCGTTTCTTGAAGAGTGTCCTGAAAATCCGTCTATATTTAAGAACTTTAATTTTATTTGAACTATTTCGTCTTTTCCGTTTATATTGAATTTTACTTCCTTTAATCCATCTTTAAGTTGTCTTCCAAGTCCTCCTGGTGGTTGATAACAAGATAAACATAGCCCATTATGGGGGTTATCTGAAAATTCTCTTAGGTATTCTACTGAAGCTCCACCAACAAGCATTCCTGATGTTGCTAAAATTATACATGGACCGCCTTCGATAACTTTTTTTCTTTCGTGAGATGAACCAACTTGACTAAACACATCTGATGTAAATGGATTTCTGTCTGCAAATATACTTGCTCTAACAGAATTCGACAAAAAGTTTGGATAAGCAGTGTGAACAGCGTTGATATCCCATATCATTCCGTCAATATAAATTGGGACCTTAGGTATTTGCCTGTTTTTCATAGCTTCGTCTAATAATAACATTTTTTCCTGAGCGTGGCCAGTTCCTAATTCTGGTAATAAAACTTTTCCACCATTTGAAATAACATCGTTTACGAATTTCAATAATTCTTCTTCAGACTCTTTTCTTGGAGGATAGTTGTTATCTTTTCCTCCGTATGTTGCTTCTAATTGTAATGTTTCTAGCCTTGGGAAGTAAGATGTTGCGGCTTCTAAAGAACGTGATTTTCCGAATTTTATATCTCCTGAATAAACATAATTATGTAATCCGTTTCCGATATTGAAATGTATCATTGCTGAACCAAGTGTATGACCCGCGTTGTATAATGTTATTCGGATGTCAGGAGTTATATCGGTTACTTCTTGATAATTTAATGCTATAGAATGTTTTACCATGTTTCTGATATCTGTTGATTTGAATAGTGGAGCCGATGCTTGCTTGTAAGCCACTCCTATAAAATCCAGGGCCATTAATGCAGATATATCTCGTGTAGGAGCGGTCATGTAAACTGGTCCTTTATATCCCATTTTGTATAAGTACGGAATTAGGCCTGAATGATCTAAATGTGCATGTGAAAGTATTACGGCATCGACTGAAGATAAATCTAGCTCTGGTGCCTCTAAATATGGATATCTATCTTTCCCTGAAGAAGATACGTCTACTCCACAATCAATAATTATTTTTGAAATTGGTGTTTGTAAAAGAAAGCAACTTCTTCCTACTTGTCTTGCCCCACCTAGTGCAGTAATTCTTATCCATTCCTCTATTTTGTCTGGATTCCATCCTTTGTATATTTGTTCTCCGACTGAATTTAAGAATTTCTTTCTATAAGAGTTATCTTGGTAAAGAACTTCCCGTATTTTATCTGTAATTTTAGACTTAATTGCTGCCGAACGTTGAACTTGTGGTGTCCACATAGTTGCTATTTTAATTTCTCTTAGAATTGAACCGCCTTTACCTATTGCTAATCCTGGTTTTTTAGATTCTACAATTAAAGTGCTTCTTTGTGGATCAAAGATAATTTGTGTTATTTCAGCATCAATTGGAACTATTTGTCTTATTTTTGCCTCGGCTTCTTCTTGGGGCATTAAAAGTTTTTTATCTGCTCTTAGTTCTATTCGTTTTTTTACGCTATTCACTACTTCTTTTATTTGAGCGTCTCCGTTTTTGAAGAATGCACTATCCGTAGTATAAACTACTATGTTTGCTCCTTCGAATATTGTAGAGCCTACTACCCCTCTCGGTAATTGAGAGCCTATTGTTTCTAAAATGTCTACCATTGAAAATTAATTGTCTTTGTATGTTTTTTCTACTTTCTGTTTTAAAACATGTTTTATTTCATCTCTTGTTATTGTGAAAACATCAATTCCGCATCCTGACGCAGTATCTCTTTCGGAAGATGATTTTATTGATTCTACTGCTAGTTTTACACCTTCTTCGATTGGCATATTTGGTTTATACTGTCTTTCTAATAATCCCCATATATATTGCATTCCACTTCCTGAAGCGTCGTATTCTGGTACTTTTGTAATTGCTCCATCTGGAGTTACATTGTAAAGAGAAGTTTCCCCATTTTCATCAAATCCAGCGATTAAATTTCCTACTATTGAAGGGATCATTGTTGCTTTACGAATGTTTTGAAATTTCATTGTAGCTATAAAATTAGCGGATTCTCTAACTGTTAATCTTTTTTTGTCTCTAAGTTCTTTTATTTTAAGCTGTGCAGCTATTAATTTAAGATTAACCTGTGCATCAGAAACTATTCCCGCCATAGACATAATTAGGTATCTATTGATTTGATGTGTCTTCTGAAAGCCTTTGTCAGCTACGATTTGGCCTCCTAGCGTGACTTTTCTGTCCGAAGCCATAACTATACCATCTTTACACACAATTCCAACTAAGCTTGTACCTGTTGTTAAAACACTTTTTTTTAAATCTGCATCCATTTTAATATCTTAGAATAAATCTAGAATTTATATTAATTGTTATTTTAGTTTATTTATAAGGTTTTTGGTATTGTTTTGCCTTTGTAAATCCTTATAAATGCGTTTTATGTGTGATTTTTATGAATTATGAGGAGTTATTGAACAGTGCGTACGAAAATGTTAAAGCTACCAGCGAGTGTGGGCGTTTTGAAATTTTAGATGTTAAGGGTCATCATGAAGGAACGCGAACTGTTATTGTGAACTTTCCACAGATTGCTATATGTGTTAGACGTACTCAAGCGCACTTATTGAAATTTTTAACTAAGGAATTGGCGAGCTCAGGAGAGGTTAAAGGGGACAGGCTTATTTTTTCAAGGAAACTATCTAGTAAAAATATAAATGAGAAGATTAAGAAGTATGTAGATAGATTTGTATTATGTCCAAAGTGTCATAAGCCTGATACTGAATTAGTTGAAGAAGGTGGCAAGTTGTTTGTAAAATGCCTTGCTTGTGGAGAAAAATATGAGGTACATAAAATTTGAGAACTAAATTGAATGGAGGTAAATTATGGCAATTGAAGGAAGATGTATGAGATGTAAAGATAAAAAAGAAATGAAAGACGCAAAGATGAATATGACGTCACGAGGCGGGTATATGGCTAAAGGACAATGTTCGGTTTGTGGATGTGGAATGTGTGCTATCATGTCGAAAGATAATGCTGAGAAGGCAGTATCTAGTGGTGAAGCAGAAAAAGCTTATTAATTTATTTTATATAATTCCTCTTAGGGAGAGAGGAATTTAAATTTTTTTATTTTTAGAAAATTATTCTATTAAAGTTTAACTGTTCTTGTAGCAACTTTACAAGCTAATCTTGATTTTGCTGATCTAATCAGTTTTCGTGCTTCGATTTCTGCTTTTGGAGTTTTTACGGCAACTATGTATAATGTTTGACCTGGTTTTACAAGTGCTGCTCGCCCCATTGTCTTACCGAAAGCTCGGCTCATACCAGTCTGCATACGATCTGCTCCTGCACCAGTAAGCATTTTATTTTCTCTTTGAATGTGATGTGGGTAAATCTTTGCTTCAAGATAGAATTCTTTTCCTACTTTTATCTGAAGAAATCTATTAAGAAACTGTCTAACTGCTTCAATGGAATTATCTCTGATTTGAACATTTTCTTTAGATAAAATATGAATTTGGATTGGATATTTTTCTTCTACAAATCCTTTTAGGTCACCCATCTTAAATTTAACAATATTTGAATTTGGAACTGTTTTAATGTAGGATTTTGATCTTTTCTTAGAAATACGAGTGTATGGTCTTGCGTAACGTTTAGTGTATGCTGAAGCTTTTCTTAGTGCCATTTTATTTTAATGTTCCCACATCGTAGTTTATATGATTTGGTTTAGCTAAATAATTTGGAATAATATGGATTATGTGAGAATCAAAATCTATAGGAGTTATTCCATCGATAGACCTGATGGGTATTTTTTCTCCGTTTATATAAAATCCTGGATCTTTATCGTTTCTTCTAACTAAAACACCTTTATCAATAACGTATTCTTGATTCCAATCTTCTAAAGTAATTTCATCTCCGACCAATTGATTTAACTTTTCTGATATAGTATATCTTGTGTGACTTTGTTTGCTTCCTGTCATTTTATTTTATCTCCACGTCGGTGCCGATTGCTTGACCTGGTAAGCCTCTTTCAAAGATTGCTCGAACTACGCCATTGCCTCCGTGTGCCGAAGAAATTTTACCTGTGATTATTTTTGGTTCTTTCCCTGTTGATTTCCATTCTGTTGTCTTACCTACGAATGCCATTGCTTTTTCTCTTGTGTCTATTTCTGGAATTTCAATAAGGAAGTGTCTAGGTTTGAATGTTTTTCTCCCTCTACGAAATTGAATAACTTTTGCCTTTGTCATGTTAAGATAAGTGAAAATTTGGTTTATAAAGATTGTCTTTTACATTCTTCATAAACAGACTAATTTTGGTTTACCCAGTGGGTACTTCTAGTGAAGTATAAAGATTTGGTTTTGTATTTTTTATAAAGAGACTAGCCTTAGTTTGTATTTAGCAAACTAGACTGAATTCGCCAAATATTTTTTTAAGAGTTTCTAGAGATTTTGTGTTTATCTTTATTTTTTTATCCTTTTGTTCTGTGATTTGTTCTTGGAGTTCTTTTGGATTAGAAGCTACTAATTTATCTCCTGAAATCTTTTGTATCTTCTGTTCTTGAACTATAAACGTATTTTTTAGGAAGAATAATTCTGCATCCATATCTTTTCCTTTAATCATAAATCTTGATTTTTCTAAAGTTGCTAGTTCACATCTTTGTGAATATTCAACTAGAGAGGTTGTAATTTCTACGGATAATTTTCGCGCATTATCTACATGTCGGCTTTGCTTTGATGTTAAATTATCTTTTTTAGTAGTACTTTTTTTCTTTATAGTTGCAACATCTTTCTTTGTTTTAGCAATTAACTTAAGGTTCTCTAAAAATCTTGGTGGGAACTTTCCTTTTTTTACTAATTGTTCATTAAATTCTTTTAGAATATCTGCTTCGGATTTTTTATTAAGTAATGCTCCTAACATTCCGAATACATCATTGTAATTTTTTTCAATTGATTTCTCTTGCATACGTTCTTCTATTTGTTCCCTTAGTTCGTTTAATCTTTTAATGTAATCCAATGCATTTTGTGATAACCTATCTAACTCTTTTCCGTCGATATCTCCTGGTTTTAATTTTCCATGTTCGTAAGCCTTCCAAACCTTTATCATTATTTCTTCTAATATATCCGCATATTTTTCTTCCATTAATTTTTCTTTTTCTACAAAAACTTTTCTAAATTGTTTTACAGTTTCGTATACATTAGTTGGGGCAAGCCCATAAAGCATTAGCAATCCTTGGGTTGGTGTTGAGATTCCCCAGAATAAATCTAATGTTGCTACATCAAAAATTCTTTTTTGAACGGTTTCTTTAAGTTTGTTCCCTGAAGACATGAACATGTCAATTGCTTCTGGAGAGGGTTTTATTTTTCCCATTCTTAGAAGAGATTTCCATGGTAAGAAAGTACCTCTATCGTAAAGTGGAATTCCGTCTCTAATAAATGTAAAGAAAACTGGATGTGCATCTTTTACTCCTTCCCAAAATTCCGTCATTAACCACACTTGAGGAGATAACTTGTTTTTAACTCCAGCAATTGCTTCGGCTTCTCTAATGTATGCATAAATAATTCCTCTTAATTTTTCTTTTAGCTCCAACCTTGGCATTCTTTTTACGTCTGTATCGTCGATAATAATTGAAACATCTATATCTGATGTGGATTTAGTTTCTCCACGAACTATAGATCCGCAAATTACGTATGATGTAACATATTTTTCAAACTTTTTTAATACAAGAGATTTATGAATTTGTGCGACCCTGATATGACTTAAAAATCCTTTATCTAAAATAGGATATGACATTGCGAGTGCTTCCATAACTTCGAATTTTGAGTCGAGTCCTAGATTCCAAAAGTCTACTGGGGTTAATACGTGAATCCAGAATTTTTCGTTAATTTTTTTCGCCGTTGCAATTGCGTCAAGACGTATTTGTGCAATATTTTTGAATTGTTTTTCTGGGATAATTGTTAAAATATGAATCAATTCTTTTTTTGTATCTGCTTCTGATATTTCGTACTCCTCTTCTATTTTTTTTGAGGCTTGTACAGGAACTATTCCAATAGCTTCTATTGACTTATGTTTTTTTAGAAGTTCTGTTTTAAATTTTTCAATTTCTTTCTGTGTTTTATCTGCTTTTTTCTTCAATGCGTCATTAATCTGATTAGGCATCGATATATTTCCAAGTTTTGATTTTGAAACATAATCCTTCGACAAATTTTGCTCGACTGATTTTTCTTCAGAAGTTTTCTTATGTTCTGTCATAAAGAGATGTCGTAAATGTTGTTTTTAAATGTTGTTTTAATATTAATGATGTCTGAGATTCCGTTTCTCTTTATGTTTACATGAGTCAATCTTTACTATAAAAATCTTAGATAAAATTCATACTCAATATTTGTTTAGTAATTCCAATAAATAATTATAGCTCTTATCTGTCTGTTCTAACATAAATTGGTAATATTTTTTCTTTCGTCCATCCCTTGCTTTTTCAAAAGCATTAAAATAAGCCTCTTTATTTTTTTCGTAAACTATTATTGGGGGATAACCATTTTGCATAAGTATTTTATTCAATATTAATCTTCCAGTTCTTCCATTTGCGTCCCTGAACGGATGTATTATCTCATATTCTAGATGAAAATCAAATGCCAATATTAAGGGATGTATCTTCCCTTTATTTTTTTTATACCATTTAATCAGATTTTCGAGTTCTTTCTCTACACTACTGGGATTACTAGTTGGAAAATTTCCTACAACTAAATCAACTTTCTTAAATCCCTTTGGATATGGATTACTGTTTTCCATGATTAACTTATTTGTTAAAATATAATATAATCTTTTTATAGAGGCAAAATTAAAATTAAAATCCTTTAAATATTCAAAAGCATCAATAGAATTAAGAGCTTCTCGAGCCTCATTCTTATTTTTATAACTCAAATTCCCAGTTTCAATTATATTTTTAACAACGTTTTCAGGTATTTTAGAACCCTCTATATTGTTAGAATTAAAAATAAATTTTATAGCAAAATCAGTTTCAATCGCTTTAGGGTATTTCTTTATTTCCTTTAAATTATTTATTTTTATAGCCTTTTCTTCTATTTTAACTGGCAAACTATCCGAATGAGAAAGTTTGTTACTAATGGTTTTTAAGAAGTCCAATTTAAACTTAAGCTCTTCATTAGTTATTTTATCTAAATTCTCAAGTAAATATTTCTCTTTTGTTATTGATGCGGTACTCTTTCCAAGATGTTCTTTAAAGACAAACTTTTTACCCATAAAAGTAGATTTTTTTATAAATTTAAGATAAGTTTTTCCCTTTATTTTAACTTTATCTATTGAAGCCATAATAATATTATTAAAAGAAAGTTTATATACTTTTTGATCTCACGATCCCTAACTTTATGTTGTTTTTTTACCTTTTAGTCCTAATTATACATATACAATATAGATAGGACCTATATTTTTTTGATCTCACGATCCCTAACTTTATGTGAATATATATACGTATAAGTGTATTTTTTGATCTCACGATCCCTAACTTTATGTTGTTTTTTTACCTTTTAGTCCTAATTATACATATACAATATAGATAGGACCTATATTTTTTTGATCTCACGATCCCTAACTTTATGTGAATACAAAAGTTTAAATATCTCTTTTTCCTTTTATTTTAAGAGACTTGAGATAAAAGTGTAAAACCCCTTTATTAAAATATTACCAATTTTATACATTTTGTATTGAAACTAGTTTCTCCAAAGAATATATAATAATGTTTTTTATGAGATTTATATGATTAAGGAAAAATTTGATGTTGAAGGAATGACTTGTAACAATTGTGTGGATCATATTGAAAAGGCACTAAAAGATGAGGTTGATTCTGTGAAAGCTAATTTTGTGAAGGGTAAAGTTGAAGTTACTTATGATAATGATAAAATCAGTCGCAGTAAAATAATTAGTTTGATTGAAGCAGAAGGATATGATGTTAAGGATGAGAAAAAGGAAGAAACTAGGGAAAATAATGAGGAAAGTTCCAAAAGCGTCGGTGACAAGATTGGGTTTTGGTTTATGATTGGTTCTTTATTGGTTTTGGTTTATTTTATTTATCGATGGATTTCTAGTTTTAATTTGTCTGTGCCAAGTGTTGGAGAAGGTTCTAGTCTTATTATATTATTTTTTGTTGGACTTTTGACTGGGTTCCATTGCATTTCGATGTGTGGTGCTTTTGTTGTCGGATATACGACTAAGAATGCCGAGCGAGGACATAAGGGGTTTAAGCAACATTTTGTTTATGGGGGAGCGAAGGTTATTTCTTATGCGGTGATTGGGGGAATTTTTGGTTTAATTGGCGGAGTGTTTTCTTTTAGTATTGGACTTAGAGCGGGGATTGCGATTTTCGCAGGATTGTTTATGATTAGTTTTGCTTTGAATATGTTAGGTGTTAAGTTTTTTAGGAGGTTACAATTTAATCCTAAGTTTTTGACGAAATGGGCAGCTAAGACGACACATAGCGCTAAGGGTTTTTACAGAGCTCCGTTTATGACGGGAATACTTGGTGGATTATTTATTGCCTGTGGACCTTTACAAGCGTTGTATTTGTATGCGGCTGGAACTGGAAGTTTCTGGAATGGGTTTTTATCTTTAGGGGTGTTTAGTCTTGGGACCTTGCCTATGTTGATTGGATTTGGTAGTTTGACTTCTGTGATTAGTAAGAAAGCTACTAAGAGGATTTTGAAAATCGCTGCGGTTCTTGTTTTGATATTGGGATTAATAATGTTGAATAGAGGGCTTGTTGTCCTCGGTAGCAATTATAGTTTTGAAGCAATTGTTGCGACCGTGACTGGTGCTGGTGCGAATTCTGTGGGAGTTGCGATTGAAGGTGATTATCAGATTGTTAATATGGAAGTGACTCGTTATGGTTGGACGCCGGATACTTTTACTTTAAAGAAAGGTGTGCCGGTTAAATGGAATATAGACGTGAAAGAATTGACGGGTTGTAATAATGAGATTATTGTTCGAGATTATGATATTGATGTGAAACTGAAGAGGGGAATGAATGTTGTTGAATTTACGCCGACGAAAACTGGAACTGTCCGGTGGAGTTGTTGGATGGGAATGATACCTGGGGCTTTTATTATAACTGATGATGGAGTTGCTAATGAAGCTCAGGTGCAAGAAGTTAAGGCTAGTGCTCCTAGTGGAAGTTGCGGAGGCGGCGCAGGTGGTGGTTCTTGTGGAAGTCCGACGTGTGGATCTACAACTGGAAGTGGCGGCTGCGGCTGCGGAGGATAAAATGAAAAATGTATTAAATTGCCCCATATGTAAGAAAGAAGTCTTTTCCAGTTTGGGAAAGGGGTGTAGAATGTGTGGGATGGTTTTAGATAGTGCTGATTCGTTTTGTTGTAAGATTTGTATGAGGAAATATAATACTATTAACAGAAATAAAGGAGGAATACTTAAATGAATAACCAAAGGTCACAAGAACCTCTCCGAGGTAAAAAAATATTAATGGGCGTTGGAGTTTTGGTTTTAATTGGAATTATGTATGTTAGTTTCGGTGGAATAAATGGGAATATTGTCGCTGCTGAAATGATTGAGGATGAAGATGTCATAAAGATTTCTTTGGCGGGAATTGATGAAACTGCTCAGTTTCTTGATTATAATGGAATTAAATTTTTCGTTGTAAGAGCGAATGATGGTTCGGTGAGGACGGCGTTTGATGCTTGTGACGTTTGTTATAATTCCCGTAAAGGATATAGGCAAGAAGGTGACGACATGATTTGTAATAATTGTGGAAATCATTATCGAATCTCAGGACTTGGAACTGCAAATTTGAAAGGTGGCGGATGTTGGCCTGGATATTTGCCTGCGACCATTGAAGGAGAGTATCTCATTATAACTAAGGTTGGATTAGAGTCTGGACGATACAGATTTTAATCGGAAGGATTATATTGTTGTTTTGTTTAATTAAATTGCCCCCAAGGGATGACCCTGGTGGCTCGAGGAAATAAAAAATGAAAAAAGTAAAATTGGATATAGAAGGAATGCATTGTGCGAGTTGTTCGAAGATTTTGACTTCGGAGCTTGAGAAGATTGGCGCTAAGGAAATTAGTGTTAACCCGGTTAGCGGGAAAGCTTTTGCCAGTGTGGACAATGATGTTTCTATTGAACAGCTTGGGAAAGCTGTAAAGGATGCAGGGTTTAAGTCGACAGGTGTCGCTTTTGAAGACGCTGCATCTTCATCTTCATCTGGAGCTAAAAAACCCAAAGAAGGTACCGAAATTAATGTTTGGAAAAAGAAGTTGTTTGGAATTTGGATGTTAATGATTGCGATTATCGTTGTTATGTATGGAGAATTTATATTTGGAACCTCTATTGTTCCGATGAAATTTATGACTCCAATATTATTAATTTTAAATTTTCCAATTATGTTTATTTTTGGGTTTCATACTGTTAAGTCTGGAATTGTTGGGTTCTTTAGATTAAGATTTACTATGGATTCTTTGATTGCTCTTGGAACTGTTGTTGCATATCTTACAGGAATATTAAGTTACTTTATGGATATTGTTAGTTTTGCTGGAATTTCTGGTATGATTATGGCAATTTTTATTACTGGGAAATTTATTGAAGCAAAAGCAAAGGGGCGGGCGACTTCGGAGATCAGAAAGTTGTTGGAGCTTGGTGCGAAGAAAGCTAGAATTTTGAGAGATGGTGAGGAAATTGAAATTGATATTAGTGAAGTGAATATTGGGGATGTTATGATTGTTAAGCCTGGTGAGAAGATTCCGACTGACGGTGTTGTTGTTAAGGGTGAGAGTGCGGTTGATGAGTCTATGATTACTGGTGAGAGTTTGCCTGTAGAGAAAACGAAAAAGAGTTTGGTTATTGGAGCGACTATTAATCAGGACGGCGTTTTGTATATTAAGGCTACTAAGATTGGGAGAGATACTTTTTTGTCGCATATTATTAAGTTGGTCGAGGAGGCTCAGGGGACTAAGGTGCCTATTCAGAAATTGGCGGATAAGGTAACTGGTATTTTTGTTCCGGTGATTCTTTTGTTGTCTTTGTCTACTTTTTTGGGATGGTATTTTTTTGGTGCTGTGGGTTTGAGTGTTGCTTTGAGTAATGCTATTGCGGTTCTGGTTATTGCGTGTCCGTGTTCTTTGGGGTTAGCTGTTCCTATCTCTTTAATGGTTGGTTCTGGTATGGGGGCAAAGAGAGGTATACTTATTCGGAAGGGTGAAGCGATTCAGACTATGAAGGAAGTTAAGATGGTTGTTTTTGATAAGACTGGGACGATTACTAAAGGTGAACCTGAGGTTGTGGAGGTTTCTACTAAGGACGAGAAGAAGTTGTTTGAGATTGCTGGGTCGCTTGAGAAGTTGAGTGAGCATCCATTGGCTAGGGCGATTGTTAAGAAAGCTGATTTAAAGAAATATAAGGCTGTTAAGGGGTTTAAGATTATTCGGGGAAAGGGTCTTGAAGGGACGATTGGCTCTAAGAAGTATATTATTGGTAATGAGGCTTTGATGAAGGATAAAAAGATTGCTCTTGGGAGTTATTCTGGAATTGTTAAGGAGTTCGCTGAAAATGGAGAGAGTGTTATGATTGTTGTTGAGGGTAAAAAAATAGTAGGGGCAATTGGTGTTGCGGATGCTGTTAAGGAAGATTCTAAGGAAGCTGTTTCTCGTTTGAATAAAGGTGGATTTAGAACTATTATGATTACAGGGGATAATGAAGTTACAGCTAAGGCTATTGCTCGGCAAGTTGGTATTACTGAGGTTATTGCTGGGGTTATGCCGGAAGATAAGGCGAAGGAAGTTATTAGGTTACAGAAAAATGGATTTGTTGCTTTTGTCGGGGATGGTGTTAATGATGCGGTGGCTTTGAAGACTGCAAATGTTGGTATTGCCATGGGGACGGGGACAGATATTGCGATTGAGGCGGGGGATATTGTTTTAGCTAAGGGGAATCTGACAGGGGTTGTTGAGGCAATTAATTTGTCGAATGCTACCTTTGGGAAGATAAAACAGAATTTGTTTTGGGCATTTTTTTATAATGTTGTTGCAATACCATTGGCTGTTGCGGGAGTTTTGAATCCAGTGGTTGCGGAGTTGGCTATGGCATTGTCGAGTATTACGGTTGTCACAAATGCGAATCTTTTAAGACGAGTTAAGATTTAGATTTTTTGACAAACGGTAAAAAATAAATTAGGAATATAAATTCTATTTGTTCAATATGGCCCCACCAGGAATCGGACCTGGGTCTTTTCGGTGTAAACGAAGTGGTCTACCATTAGCCTATGGGGCCGCTAATAATATATAATTATTATCTTGTTTTATAAAGTTAATTATTTATGAAAAGGTTTATAAGGGAAATTCTGGGTCTAATTATGTAAATAAGTTAGAGTCCTAGGCGAAAGTCATGGGGCTTATCGTCAAGATTTCATTCTTGGGAATTTATAGAACATGGAACAATTTAGAAAATTGGGTCTTTGTGAACACGTGCTGAAAGTAATTTCAAATAAAAAGTTTACAAAACCCTCAGAGATTCAAGAGAAAACAATACCGTTAATTCTTGAAGGAAAGGATGTTATAGCTGGCTCAGCGACGGGTTCTGGGAAGACTTTGGCTTTTGGTGCTGGTATAATTAAGAATGCTGTAAAAGGAAAAGGTATCCAGGGTTTGATTTTGACTCCAACTAGAGAGTTGGCTGAACAAGTTGCTACTACTTTGGAAGAATTTGCTTACTATAAAGAATTAGATGTTACTTCGGTATACGGAGGTGTTTCTATGAATCAGCAGGTCAAAAAATTAGCTTACGCGGATATTGTTGTAGCTACACCTGGACGTTTGCTTGACCATATGCAACATAATACTATTGATTTATCTAAAATTGATTTTTTAGTTTTGGATGAAGCGGATAGAATGTGGGATATGGGATTCAAGGAAGATGTCGGAAAAATTGTTAAGGCGTGTCCAAAAGACAGGCAGACATTGCTTTTTTCTGCTACTATTTCTGGAGATTTGGTTGATTTTTCTGATAAATATATGAAAGCACCTGTTGAGATTTCTGTCGAAAATTATGTTGATCCTGCAAAGTTAAAGCAAATTTATTATGATGTTCGTGATAATGAGAGGTTTTCTTTACTTGTTTACTTGTTGAAAAATGAGAAGGCGGATTTGGTTATGATTTTTTGTAATACTCGTAGAAATGTGGATTTTGTTGTGAATAATTTGCAGTTAAACGGTGTTAAGGCGCAAGCTATCCATGGAGGAATGGACCAGTCTAAACGGATTCGTGTTTTGAAAGGGTTTAGTGATTCTAAAACTAATGTTATTGTTTGTACTGACGTCGCAGCTAGAGGATTAGATATCCAAAATGTTTCACATATTTATAATTACGATTTGCCTAAAGATGCAAAAGATTATATTCATAGAATTGGTCGAACTGCTCGGGCTGGAGCTGAAGGTATCGCAATAAATATTTTAGCTAGTAGAGATTATGATAGTTTTTCTAATATTCAAAGACGAAATGAAGGATTGGTAATTGAAAGAGCTATGACTCCTAGATTCGAAAGAGTTTTTGTTAAATTTGACGAACCAAAAAGTGGAGGAAATTTTCGTGGACAGAGAACTAATGATAGTTTTAGAAGGGGTCCGCCAAGATCAAGTCCTGGACGACCTAGTGGTAGAACACAAGATGGGCGAGGACCTAATAACCGAAGCAAAGACGGCTTTCGTGGAAGAAAAAGAAGGTAATTTGTAGGGTATGTTTGATTCTAATAATATTTATAAGTGTAGAAAATTTTGACTTTTAATGGTGATATATTCTCATTCGCGTCTGAGTACTTTTGAACAGTGCCCGTTTAAATTTAAACTTAGATATATTGACAAGATTGTTCCGGAGATAGAGAATACGATAGAGTCTTTTCTTGGGGGTATTGTTCATGCTGTGCTGGAATGGATTTATATTGAAGCCATTGATGGGAAACCTCATAGTATCGACGACATGATTGTTTATTATGCCGAGGAATGGCAAAAGGAGTACACGCCGGAGATTAGAATTGTTAGGAAAAATTTGACTGCGAAAGATTATTTTAACAAAGGAGTTAAATTTCTTTTGGATTATTATGGGAAACATTCTCCGTTCAAAGATGGTACGCTGGAAGTTGAGAAGAAAATAATTATTGAGTTGGATGAAAATAGTAAGCTTCAGGGTTTTATTGATAGGTTGGTTTACAACGGTGAGACCGGACAATATGAAATTCACGATTATAAGACGGCAAACAGTTTGCCTAGTAGAGAGAAAATAGATTCTGATAGACAGCTCGCTTTGTATTCAATTGCTATTAAGGAAAAATATGGCTA
>CAZAIT010000008.1:34476-35723 GCA_964485325.1 Candidatus Woesearchaeota archaeon
ATGAAAGAGGAATTAATGCGATTTGTTTTGGAGAATGGTTTGTCTCCGTTTAGTTTTGGGAAAACTTCTATTCGGGCCAATAATTCTATCTATAAAACGAGGGATGCGAAGGATATTCACACGAAAGTTTTGGCGAAGATTTCTTCCAAGTTTGTTTTTAGTGAAACTAGTAATCTTTGGAATTGTTTCGGATTTACGGAGAACGTTTCGGAGATTAGGAGGCGGCAGGATTTTTTTAAGACGTTGGCGACTCGAGATTCAAAATTCTTAAAAGAGATTGGAAAACCAAGGGCAAATTGGAATCCGAAGTATGATGTTGTGGTAGTTACCGAGGACGAATCTAGTTTTGTTGCGTTGAATAAATTAAATTGTGGTGTGCAGTTGTTGGTTTCTGAGAATGATGTTATGGAATTGGAAAGGTATGATATTGTTCAGGTTGTTAATTGTGATGACTTTCGTATTTTGCTGGAGAGATTGCCGCAAAGTGTTTTTGTGGATTCGGTTGAAGATGTTTATTTGGAAAGATATCTTGAGGATTTGTCTGGATGGCGTGAGAATTTTGCAATTTTGCACAAGAGTGATATATCTGAAGAAGTTAGAAATTTATTGGGAGAACTGGAGCCGATGTTTGGCTTGTTGGAGAATAAGGAAGGGAAAATTATAACTGAAACTGAGGTTGAAATAATTCTTGAGGGAATTAATGAAACTATTGGAGTTAAAATTAAAGAGATGACAATTTCCGGGGAGGGGCTGATGAAAATGTTGAACGAGGGGAAAATGCCTGCTGAGATTTTGGAGATTGTTCGTGGTGCGGTTGAAAATTCTGGGGTTTCGGAGCATATTTTTAATTTGCAGATTCCGGTAACTATTGATCGTAAGGAATTAGAAGAGCAGATTAAGCGACAGAGTGCAGCGGAATTTACAAATTTAGCGGAGAGAATAAAACAAAATGCGGAACAATTGAAAAAAATTCCTAGTATTTTGGAGAAATTATCAGCGTTGCTGTTGGTTGAAGATTTCTGTGATGGAGTTAGCCAGTGGATTAAAGAGGGAATGGCTTATCCTGTTTATTCTGAGGACTTGCGTGTTATTGACGCGTCAAATATGTTTTTGGATAATGCTCAGCCGATTAGTTTTCAGCTTGATAATTTTAGTCGTTGTTCAATTTTAACTGGAGCTAATTCTGGAGGGAAGACAACTTTACTGGAACATATTTTGCAAAATATTAGTTTATTCCAGTTGGGTTT
>CAZAIT010000008.1:35823-39451 GCA_964485325.1 Candidatus Woesearchaeota archaeon
ATTATTGAGAAAATGGCGAATACTTATCCTGAGGAATATTTCAAATATTTGCATGAGTGGATGAAGAGTTGATAAATTAGTTATATTCTCTTTCCGAATTCATCATAGCCCTTTGGAATTTTACTTTCATCAACATTTAATCCTAACCTTGATGCATAAATATCATAAGCTAGATTTGTAATAGGAGCTATCCCGAAAAGTCTTTCTATCCCATTAACTGCTTGGCATATTCTATTGTTTCTAACCTTTTCTATCATTAATCTTTCCTTTCCTGAATTATTTAATTCAAATCCATATATTATTGATTCGGTCTCTAATGGACGTCCAAAATTTGTTATTATGACAAGTGGATTGACACTTTCGGACATGTCGTTAACTTTTTTATAAAGTTCTGAACCATAGGGTACTTCTAGGCGTCCGCCACCCTTATAAAATTCATTTAATGTTTCAAGGTCGTCCATTATAACATTGGTTGAATTGTCTTTAAATGTTTTTATGTCTTATAGTAGCTTATTATAAATTAACTGGATTGATTAGCGTTAGGATTGTTTAAAAACGTTAGGAGATATAGATTAACATGGTAAGAGTAAGATATAGTTTTGGATCAAGACACACCGGGAGAATTGCGAATATTAAGAAACAGCGAGGTAAATATCCGGATGTGATGAAAGAAGTTGTACGTATTTCGGATATCGTTTTGGAAATTTTGGATGCGAGGTTTATTGAGGAAACTCGAAATTTGGAAGTTGAAAAAGATATTTTAGAAAAAGGTAAGAAACTTGTTTATGTTTTGAATAAATCTGATTTGGTTGATGTTAAAGAACTTGAGAAGGCTTTGCCGAAATGGATGAAGCCCTATGTTTTCGTTTCTGCTACTGAGAGGCTTGGTTTGAAAGATATTAAGTCGCGGATTAAGATGGAATCTAAGAGAATTTTGTCAGCTAGGAATGCAGTGGAGCAAAGAATTAAGGAAAAGCAGGCAAATGGAAGTAAGGAAAAGATGTTGATTGCTGACCTTATCTCTAAGAAAAGAATTCATGTTGGTGTGATTGGTTATCCTAATACAGGGAAAAGTTCTGTGATTAATTTTATTAGTCATCGTGGGGCTGCGAAAACTTCTAAGCAGGCGGGTTGGACGAAAGGAATGCAGAAGATTAGGATGTCTGAGGATATACTTATTTTGGATACGCCTGGTGTGATTCCGGCTAGTTTGTATTCTAGTGAATCTAGTAGTTTCGCGAAAGATGTTAAGGTTGGAGGAAGGACTTATAGTAATGTGAAGAATCCGGAAGATGTTGTGTATTATTTGATGTCTGCACCTGACCCTAAAGATGAGAACAATTTGACCGAGAAAGAAAAGACGCTTGCTAATGAGGCGGAGAGAAATTCTAGATCTATTAGGAAATTCTATGATATTAAGAGTGATGGAGATATGAATGATTTGATTGAAGAACTTGGAGAGAAGAGAAGGTTTTTAGGAAAAGGTGGAAAGGTTGATGTTGATAGGACAGCTCGGATTATTCTTAGGGATTGGCAGGAAGGGAAGATAGTTGTTAAGTGATAGAAAGATTTTATAAATATTAAAGTTGTCTATTTATTATGGAAATAGAAAAATTTAAGGAAAAGTTATCTAGATACAAAGAACAAGATATTGTTTTTACTTCTCATGCAGAAATAAGAGCGTTACATAGGGATATAAATTTAGATGAAGTTAAACAAAATATTTTAAATCCCGAAAAACTAATCAAGGTTATTGATGATGAGAACAGAGGAAGATATGGTTGTTATTTTGCCAAATCTAAAGTACATTGTCATAAATATGTTTTAGTTTTAAGTAGTAAGGTTATTATAGTTACTGTGATTAATATAAATAGAGATTGGCAAAGGATGTTAAAATGAAAAAATTTGATATAGATTATGATGAGGAGAATGATAGCTTATTTGCTTATTCCTCAGATTCTAAATCAAGTGGGGCAGTAGAAGCAGGAAATTTTGTTTTTGATTTAGACACTAGTGGTAATTTAGTTAGTATGGAAGTTTTAGATGTATCAGAATTTTTTAAAATGTTATTTTCTAAGGCGATTAAGATTTCAAATATAAAAGAATTCAAAGCAGACATAGTAAATTTTAGAAATACTACTAGTATTATTAAGTTTAGTATTACTACTGATTTAGGTACAGAGAGGAATAAAATAGTTATACCAAGATTCGGAGACAATCCCTCAATTAATTTTTAAATATTTATAATAGTATCAATACTAACCCAGTCGCAATAATTCTTAAAAACACATTCCACTTTTATATGATATGGCGAATTTTTACTTAGATATTCTTAGAGATTGGCAGAGTGGAAAGATAATGGTTTGATATATGATATTTAAGTCTATATAAATTTAAAAGGTTGAAGAGTATTCTAGAAATAGAATGGCAGAAGACGAATTACGAGAATCCGAGAGACTATCCGCTTTAAGAAAAAAATTACAAGCATCCAATGAATTACCTATTTTTGATTCTTATCCCCATGATGGAACACCTATGATTCCTATATATGAAGTTGCAAGGATTACTTATGTTGAATCTCCTTTTACCTATCCATCTCAAAAGAGGCAAATAAATGCAAATGTTGTTGGTATATCTTCTAATTTTGATAGAATTTATTTTACTGAAAAAGCAAAGTTAATGGATGATGGTATGATAGTCTCAGATGGATATCCTTACGGAGGAGGAGAAGCCAGCATATGCAATATTTCAAAGTATGAAGTGTTGATTCCACATGAAGAACTTTTAGAACCTAGTTTACCAAGACGAATTTAAACCCAATCGCAATAATTCTTAAAAACACATCCTACTTTTACATAATATGGCGAATTTTTACTTAGATATTGAGACGACGGGTTTGGATCCGGAGAAGAGTAAGAT
Source organism: Candidatus Woesearchaeota archaeon (assembly GCA_964485325.1). Lineage (GTDB taxonomy): Archaea > Nanobdellota > Nanobdellia > Pacearchaeales > GW2011-AR1 > JAGVXH01. The sequence goes on from CAZAIT010000008.1 coordinate 38,743, forward strand.
TATAACGATTCAGTTTCAGGAGCTTGATACTTATACTGGGGAGCCGAAGGGAGAGTTGATCATTCTGAAGGTTTGGGAGAGTTCTGAGCGTGATATTCTGGAGAAGTTCATTAAGATGAGTCGGATTTGTGAGTCTAAGTGGAATTTTGTTGCGCACGGCTATAATTTGAAGTTTGAGCATGATTTTCTGATGAAGAAGGCGAATTTCTACGGATTACCTAGGATTGATGTGCTTGGAGGACCTCACGTTGATTTGCATTCAATTGGTATTATGATGAATAGTGGGAAATTCAAAGGAAGCGGTTTAGATGAAATGACTGGGAAGATTGGAAAGGGGAGTGATATTTTGGAAATGTGGACGTTTGATGCTTATGATAAAATAGAGAGATACATCAGAAAAGAAGCTGAAGAATATATTAAATTCTATGTTTGGCTAAAAAGAAGAATGCCAGAATTGTTGATGGAATTTAAAGGTGAGAGCTAGATATTTCTACCTTGAATATAAAATAAAAAAATAATTTAAAATTATATAATGATTCTGTGACCTTCGCCACATCTTTCCCATATGGCTTCTGGGAATCTTCTAAAAATATCTCTTCTTAACTCGTCGGCTTCCCTTGAACCATCATGTCGCATATCGTCGTGTTTAATTGTTAAATCTATTTCCATTTTTACCTCCTTGCTCAAAAAAGGAATTTTTTCTTTATAT
>CAZAIT010000009.1:0-35306 GCA_964485325.1 Candidatus Woesearchaeota archaeon
TTTGCTAATATTAAGTAGTAAGTAATTTACTCTATTATTTTATTTTATTAATTATATATTACTTCTTTTTTATATTAAGGGTGTGACCCTATGGTTTCTCATGGAAAGTTTTATAAAGATTTTGTAGTGTTTTTGATTTCTTTCTTTTTAATTTTTATTTATAAATATATATATATATATATTATATATATTATATTATATATTATTATTATATTATATTGTAGTCTAGTTATAATAATTATTTGAATTATTTTAAAATTTGATTTCTTTTGGAGAGGAAATGAAGGGGTAGGGGTAATTTATCATTTTTTAAATTTATAGAGGATAATTTGTTAAAATTTTTAGAAATAGTAATAGAATCATAATAAATTAGTTCCATAGGAAATATAGGTGGTGAAATATAGTTTCAAATATATGAAAGTTTATATAGTTTAGAAAATAAAATATTTTATGAAAAATAGGAATTTAACAATATATTTTTTAAACATAAAATTTGGTGATAAAAATGGGTGTTGAATTGGATGATATTTTTAATTCTGCCATAAATAATAGTCTTTTTAAAAATAAAGGGGTTCTTCAAGTTCGTTATACTCCTGAATCAATTCCTCATAGAGATAAACAAATTAAATCTATTGCCTCTATTCTTGCTTCTACTTTAAGAGGAGAAAGACCTAGTAATCTTTTTGTTTATGGTAAGACTGGTACAGGAAAAACTTTGTCTGTACAATACGTTCAGAGTGAAATTTGTAAAAAAGCTAAAGAATTAGAAGTAGAGATTAGTTTTGAATATTTAAATTGTAAATTAAAAAAAGTTGCAGATACTGAATATAGGGTTTTAGCTGCTTTAATTAACCAATTAGGGGGAAGTGTTCCTTCAACAGGTTTACCAACAGATAAAGTTTGGGCTAAATTTATTGAATTAGTTGATTCTAAAAAACAATTAGTTATTTTTATTTTTGATGAAATAGATCAAATGATTAAAAAAATGAGTGATACTTTTTTGTATTCATTTACTAGACTAAATCAAGAATTAAGTAAAGCTCAAATTTCTTTAATTGGGATTTCAAATGAGGTTACTTTTTTAGAGAATATAGACCCTAGGGTTAGATCTAGTTTAGGAGAGGAAGAATTTGTTTTTCATCCTTATAATGCAATTCAGTTACAAGATATATTAAAAGGAAGATGTGAGATGGCATTTAAAGAAGGAGTTGTTGCTGATGGAGTTATAGCAAAATGTGCTGCTTATGCCGCTAGAGAGCATGGTGATGCAAGGAGAGCATTAGACTTACTAAGAATAGCGGGGGAATTATCTGAACGTGAGGGTGAAACTAAAATTAGTGAAGAATTTATTGATTTGGCAAATATGAAAATGGAACGTGATAAAATTTTAGATATTGTTGATGGAGAACCTAAACAATTTCAATTAGTTTTATATTCAATTATACAATTAACTAAGAAATTCAAAGGAGATAATTCAAACAGGTTTTATACTGGAGATGTATATAATTATTATGAAGATATTTGTGGAAGAGTAAAAACAGATGTATTAACACAGAGAAGAATATCGGATATTTTGGCAGAGATTGATATGTTGGGTTTAATTAATGCAAAAGTAATTTCAAAAGGAAGACATGGCAGAACAAGAGAAATCCGGTTATCTATACCATCTAATTTATTTGATAAAGTTGAAGCGATTCTTATTGATTCGTTAGGTATTTAATAATACATTATTAAAATAAAATACTAAGGACAAGACCCAAGAGTCTGTAGTTTCCTTAAATTTAAGATGGTAAATGAAATATTAATTGAAAAAGTTAGACAGTTTGTTGAGGATGAATGTAAAAAACCGGATAGTAATTATAAAGATGCATACGATTTACATTTTGTTTCGATGCATAAGATAGCAAAAGAACTCGCAGAAAGATTAGGAGCAGATATAGAAATAGTTGAAATTGCTGCATGGTTACATGATATAGGTTCGATTATTGAAGGCAGAGAAAATCATCATATTATTGGAGCAGTAATTGCAGAAGAATTTCTAAAAAAATTAAATTATCCGGAAGATAAAATTGAAAAAGTAAAAATATGTATTTTAAACCATAGAGGATCTAAAGAAGATATCAATGAAAGGAATTCAATTGAATCTAAAATAATCGCTGAATCAGATGTTTTAGATTGTTTTGATAATATCTCAAAGCAATTTGTAATAACATTAGTTGATGAAAAAAAATCTCTAGAAGATGCAAAGATTTCTGTTAGAAATAAATTAAAAAATAAATGGAATCAACTTGAATTTGAAGAATCTAGAAATTTAATTAGGCCAAAATTTGAAGCAGTTATGCTTTTATTGGGAGAGGAAAATGAATAAAAATTCTGAGATATTAAAATTATATACCGATAAAGGTTTTTTATTAGATAGGGAAAGATTGGATTTTTTTTCTGAATTAGGAATAGAAAATACTCAAATAATAATTAAGGAATTTATTGATTTAGATATTAAAGAAAGATTAATTACAAAAAATGTTTTTGAAAAATATTCTAAGAAATTTAAAAATATTAAACCAAATAAGGAATATAGTGAAAATAAAAATAGCGTTGTTAAAATTTTGTCATCACCTAATTTTTTATCAGGAAAAATAGAAATAAATGATTTTGTAAAATATTTTCGTTCGAGATATGAATCAATTAAAAAAATATTAGAAATGAGAGATTTTGATAATTTAAGTTCTATTCGTAGAATTGGTAGTATGAATGGAGTTTGGACAATTGTAGCAATGGTTTCTAGTAAAAGAATAACTAAAAATAAAAATTTACTGATTGAGGTTGAAGATTTAACCGGAACATCAATAGTTTTAGTAAATAAAGAAAATTCTAAATTATTTAAGGAGGCTAGAAATTTAATGTTGGATGATATTGTTGCTTTCAAAGTTTCAGGTTCTATTAAAATATTATTTGCCAACAATATCATTTATCCTGATTCAAATTTAAAAGAAGAAAAATATAGTAATTTTGATGAATATGTTGCATTTTCAGGAGATTTTCATGTAGGATCTAAGATGTTTTTAGAAAAAAATGTTTTGAAATTTATTAATTGGTTAAATGGAAATATTGGAGATGAAAGACAGAAGGAAATTGCGTTAAAAATTAGATATTTATTTTTACTTGGAGATAATATTGAAGGAGTTGGACAATATCCTGGACAGGAGAATTTTTTAGAGATTAAAAATTGCAGAGAACAGTATAAAAAATTTAAAGAACTTCTAGAAAAGATTCGTAAAGATATTCAAATTATTGTATGTCCAGGTCAGCATGATGCAGTCTGGATTGGAGAACCTCAACCAATTCCTTCTGGAAAATGGATGTCTGGCTTATCTGAGATAGAAAATTTATCTTTGGTTCCAAATCCTTCATTGGTTGAGATAGATGGAGGATTTAAAATTTTAATGTATCACGGAACAAGTATAAACCAGTTTATTGATAATAATTTTGAGATAAGGACTAATTATGGGCATAAACATCCTACAAAAGTAATAAAAGAAATATTAAAGCGAAGACATTTTTCTCCGACTCATGGTTTAGTTGATTATGTTCCGTGTAAAGATAAAGATTCTTTAGTTATTGATGTTGTGCCAGATATTATTGCTACAGCTAATCAACATAGAGCAGAAATTGATTGTTATAATAATATTTTAATGATTTCTAGTTCGTGTTGGCAATCTATTACTCCGTTTGAAGAAAAGATAGGAAATGTTCCGGAGCCATGTAGAGTTCCATTATTTAATCTAAAGACAAGAGAAATCAAAATAATTGATTTTAGTGGTGGTGAAAATAATGAGATTAAATGGGATGAAAGTGAAAATTTAACTTGTAAATTGGAGAATAAAAATGGATGATTTTTTAGAATTAAAAAAGAAAGTTGATGAAGAATATATTATTGCTAATCAGGCTCGTTCTATAGGGTTGGATCCTGTTAGTAAAGTAGAAATTCCGTTAGCAATGAGTTTGGCGGAGAAATCTGTTGACCTTATTTCCACTATTTATCCAGAATTGCCGATTAAAAAAATAACAGAAAGAATATTAGAATTAGAAAAGGAATATGGACAATTAGATACTACTGTAAGTTTTGTAATTGCACGAGAAATTGCAGAGGAAGAGTTTTGTAAATTTAAAGACAGATTAGAGGCAATAGATATTGGGATTAGAGTTGGATTCGCTTATTTAACACTAGGAGTTGTAGCTTCTCCAATTGAGGGATATACTGGATTAAAATTAGGTAAGACAAAAGAAAATAAAGAATATTTTATTGTAAGTTTTAGTGGGCCTATTCGTTCTGCGGGAACTACAACAACTTGTTTAATTTTAATGCTTATTGATTATTTAAGAGAACATTTTTGTTATGATAAATATGACCCGACAAAAGTAGAAGTTAAGAGATATGTTACAGAAAATACAGACTTTCATGAGAAGATATCCAATCTACAATATTTTCCAACAGAAGAAGAAATGGAATTTTTAGCTAGCCGTTTACCTATACAAATAGATGGAGACCCTACAGACAAAAGAGAAGTTTCAAATTATAAAGATTTAGAAAGAGTAGAAACAAATTTTATCAGAGGAGGAATGTGTTTAATATTTTCTGAAGGACTTGCTCAGAAGGCAGAGAAGGCGGTGGGTAGATTGAAATCTTGTAAAATTAATGGATTGATTTGTACTGGTTTTGATTGGTTGGAAGATTATATTACTTTACATAAAAAAAGAGAAGGAGGTAATGAGGAAGTTGTTGCAACTTATATTAAAGATTTAGTAGCCGGTCGTCCTGTTTATGGGCATCCTTCTAGAAGTGGTGGGTTCAGGTTTAGATATGGAAAAGGACGAACTTCCGGGTTTAGTGCTGCATCTATTCACCCTGCGACTATGGGAATTTCAAACGGTTTTTTATCTCATGGAACCCAATTAAAAATTGAGAGACCCATTAAAGGTTGTATAATTACTTCTTGTGATTCTATTGATGGGCCAATTGTTAAATTAAAAGATGGTTCTGTTAGAAAATTAAATGATTTTGAAGAATCGAAGAAATTATATGAGGATATTGAAGAAATTATTTATTTAGGAGATATTTTATTTTCACTTGGAGATTTAAAAGATAGAAATGTAAATTTGTTGAAAGCTGGTTATGTAGAAGAATGGTGGGAATTAGAATTAAAAAACAAGGGTAGATTATTCAGTGGAGAAATTGAGTTAAATAGAGCAGTTGAATTAAGTAGAGAGTTTAATGTCTCATTACATCCACAATTTATTTTTTATTGGACTCAGATTTCTAATAATAATTTTTTAAGTTTGGCTCAATGGTTAAACACGGCTGTCTGGAGGATGGGAAAATTAGTTTTACCTTGGGAAAAATCTGTTCGTGAAAAATTTAATGAGGCTAAAAGAGCTTTAGAAATTTTAGGCGTTGAACATTCTATTGTTGTTGATAATGTAGTTATAGAGAAAGATGCTCGAGCCCTGTTATTAAATTTGGGAATTAACGAAATGTATAATGGGGAAGTTTTAGAACTAAAAATAGATGAGTTAAATCAGTTAGATGTCTTGGGCATTATTAATGAGAGATGTGAATTTAAAATAAAAGACAAGGCTGGAAGTTTTATTGGTGCGAGAATGGGTCGTCCTGAGAAAGCAAAATTAAGAAAAATAATGGGAAGTCCGAATGTATTATTTCCTGTTTCTGAGCAAGGAGGTAATTTGCATAGTATTCAAGATGCAGTTGAATTGGGTTTTGTAAAAAGTAATTTTCCTGTTTATAGATGTGATTGTGGAAATGAAAGTATTTATCCTGTTTGTGAAAAATGCGGAAAAAGTAATGATAAATCTTATTTTTGTAGAGAGTGTAATGAAATAAAAGAGAAACCTTGTAGTTTACATAAAAATTGTTTTAATTATTATAATCGGAAGGTAGATATAAAATATCTTTTTGAAAAATCTATTTCTAAATTAGGATATGAGAATTATGAAATTCCTCCATTAATTAAAGGTGTTGAAAAAATAAACAGCGAGAACAAAGAAGTTGAAGATTTAGCAAAAGGTATTTTGAGAGCTAAATTTAATTTATCTGTGAATAAAGATGGAACTGTAAGATATGATGGTACAGAAATACCATTAACTCATTTTAAACCGTTTGAAATTCGAACAAGCGTGGAAAAATTGAGAGAGATAGGATATGATATAGACATTAATGGAGCAGAATTAATTAATGATGACCAAATTTTAGAATTGAAACCACATGATATTGTCTTATCTAGTTGTCCGGATGGAAAAGATGAAAAGGCGGATGATGTTTTTTTAAATATAGCAAATTTTGTAGATGAAGAATTATCGCGATTTTATAAGTTGTCTAAATATTATAATATTAAAGAAAAAGAAGATTTAATTGGCAAATTAGTTGTTTGTATGGCTCCTCATAATTGTGCAGGGGTTGTTGGAAGAATTATAGGATTTAGTAAAATGCAGGGTATATTGGCTTCTCCTTATATTCATGCGGCTATGCGTAGAGATTGTGATGGAGATGAGATGACGGTAATGTTGTTAATGGATGTATTATTGAATTTTTCTCGGAAATTTTTGCCAAGTCATCGTGGTGGTTCTCAAGATGCTCCATTAGTTTTAAACGCGAGAATTAGGGCGGGGGAAGTTGATGATCAGATTTTAAGTTTTGAATGCTGTTCAGAATATCCTTTAGATTTATATGAGTTATCAGAGAAAGGGGCTCATTCCAGTGAAATAGATATTGACAATATCTGGGAGAGATTGAAATTAGGCAAAAATACCTTCTCTGATATAGGATGGACACATGACACAGGCGATTTTAATTTAGGGAACACTAATGGAGCGTATAAAATTTTACCTACTATGAAAGAAAAGGTTGATGCACAAATGGAGTTAGTTAAAAAAATTCGGGCGGTAGACAGCAATGATATTGCACGATTAATTCTAGAGAGACATTTTATTAGAGATATCCGTGGGAATTTAAGAAAGTTTGCTAAACAGCAATTTAGATGCACAAAATGTGGAGAAAAATTTAGAAGGACCCCTTTATCCGGAACTTGCACAAAATGTGGAGGAAAGATTATTTTTACAGTAAGTGAAGGTTCTATTAAAAAATATTTAGAGCCCGCTAAGAAACTAGTGGAAGACTATAATATATCAGAATATACAAAAGAAGTTATGGAATTAACACAAGATTATATTGAATCTATTTTTGGGAAAGAAGAAATAGACACTAGTTTAGATAAATTTCAAATTTGATGTTGTTTTATTTAAAATTTTTCCCTATCGCTTTTCTTGGTAATTTTATTTTCCATTCTGGAAAATTATTTAGTATCCATTGAGTGTATGTATTACAGTTTGGGCCGGGAACATAATGATATTTATTACTATAGGTATATTTTGGAGATTGTGTTTCTATAAAATTAATTATTTTTTTTGCCAGTGAGTTTTCATCTCCCTTTATTTTTCCCACTAAGTATCCGTTGCCATATTTTGAAGATAAAAATTTCTTTTTAAATCCTAGAGTAGGTTTGAATAAATTTTTGTAAACATGTCCCCATTTTTCTTTACATTTTTTGTCTTGTCCATAAACCTCCCATCTGCAGATTTTATTATTTTTAACTAAAACAAACCATGTATGCTTAGCAAAATTCAATGGGTTTGGTAACTTCGATTTGAAAAGATATACTTGATATTTGGATTTGGTTATTTTTTTCTTAAAGGTTCTCTCTCTCATTGCCGAATTAAGAATTTATTCTTTATAGTTGTTTTGAGCGCAACTGGACAATAGTACAACAAACCATTTAAACTATTTTAATTTTTTTATGACATGGGATTTGTTCATTTGCACTTACACACTGAATATTCACTTTTAGATGGAGCTACTAAGATATCTGAGTTGTTTGAAAGAGTTAAGGAGATAGGTCAAGATTCGGTCGCAATTACAGAACATGGGAACATGGGAGCGATTATTAAAAAGTATGAATTAGCTAAAAAAGCGGGAATAAAATTAATATTTGGTTTTGAAGCATATGTTTGTAATGACATTAAAGTTAAAGATAAGGATGAGAAAAATCATCATCTTATTCTCTTGGCGAAAGATTTGGAAGGTTATCAAAACTTGATTAAATTGGTCTCTATAGCTAATGGAGCCGGATTTTATTATAGACCAAGAGTAGACAAAGAACTTCTAAAAAAATATTCTAAAGGTATAATTTGTATGAGTGCATGTATTGCCAATGATATTGCCAGAGCTGTTGTTAAAGAGGATTTAAACGGTGCTAGAGAGCTAATTAAGGACTATATAGATATCTTTGGAAAGGAGAATTTTTATCTAGAAGTCCAGAATCATGGTATTCCTGAAGAAATAAAAGTCGTTAATTTTTATAAGGAAATTTCTAAAGAGTTTGATCTAAAAATTGTTGCAACCTGTGATTCCCATTTTTTAAAAAAAGAGGATAGCTATGCTCATGAAGTTATGTTGGCTATTGGTACTAATGGCGATATGAATAATGAAAAAAGATTTAAATTTAGTGGTTCTGGCTATTGGGTTCATAATGAAAAAGAGATAAAACAATTATTTCCAGATAATCCCGAATATATTGATATTTCTACTGAGATTGCAGAGAGATGTAATGTCGAACTAAAAATGGGTGAACCTATTTTTCCTGAGTTTGAATCTCCTGAAGGAATGAGTCATAAAGATTATTTGTATAAATTATGCAAAGAAGGAATTGATGATATTTATGGAGATAAAGAAAATTATAAAGAAGCCTTAGAAAGAATGAATTTTGAATTGTCAGTTATTGGGAAAATGGGCTTTGAAGCGTATTTTTTGATTGTCGCAGACTTTATTAGAGAAGCAAAAAAGTTTTGTCAAGTAGGTCCTGGTAGGGGAAGTGGAGCAGGTTCTATCGTAGCATATTCTTTAGGAATTACTCAGTTAGACCCTTTAGAGTTGGGATTATTGTTTGAGAGGTTTTTGAATCCAGATAGAATTTCTTTGCCTGATTTTGATATTGATTTTGGAGATAAAGATATTGTTCTCGAATATGTCAAGAAAAAATATGGGAAAGACAAAGTTTCTTTGATTGGAACTTTTGGTACAATGTCTGCAAAAGCTGTTTTGAAGGATGTAATGAGGGTTTTCAGGGTTCCATTTAACGAAGCTAATGCAATTACAAAGTTAGTTGAGGAGAAAACAATTCAGAAAAGTTTAGATTATGAAAGAGATGGAAGACTTACTATTGAGGCTACTCAACTTAGAGAATTTAAAACAAAATATGAAAAGATTTTTGAAGTTGCTTTAAAACTTGAAGGATGTGTAAGACATAAGGGTGTTCATGCATGTGGAGTGGTATGGGGAAAGAAAGGGATTATAGATTATGTTCCGACTTATGAAAAAAATGGAGATATGATTACTCAAGTAGAAGGGCCTGATATTGAAACTTATGGTTTAGTTAAATTTGATTTTTTGGGACTTGAGACCCTGAATGTTATTAAAAATACTTTAGATATGATTGGTAAAGATGGAAAGTGGCTTGAAGAAATTCCAATGGATGATGACAATGTTTATGAAATGTTGAGAGAAGCAAAAAGCGTAGGGGTTTTTCAAATTGAAAGTGAGGGAATGAGAAAGACATTGAGATTAGTGCAACCCACTTGTTTTGACGATATTATTGCTATTGTTTCATTATATCGACCAGGTCCTATGCAATATTTGGAACTTTATGCAAATAGAAAACATGGAAAAGATGTTGCTTCATATCCTCATATAAATGCGGAAAAAATATTGGCTCCAACTTATGGGATTATGATTTATCAGGAGCAAGTAATGCAGCTAAGTAGAGCATTAGCAAATTTTAGCGCTGGAGATAGTGATGTTCTTCGAAAAGCAATTGGAAAAAAGAAAATGGATCTGATGGAAAAAATGGAAAAGCAGTTTAAAAAAGGATGTATAGAATTTTCTGGAATGGATAAAGATAAAGTGAATGTTTTATGGGATGACATTGTTAAATTTGCTGCATATTCTTTTAATAAATCCCATGCGGCTGCTTATGCCTTAATTTCTTATAGGACTGCTTATTTAAAGAAACATTATCCCGTGGAGTTTTATGCATCTACTATTTCCTCTTCTATTAGGAATCCTGAAAAATTAACTTTCTATTTAGAATCTGCTAGACAAGAAGGAATTAATATATTACATCCGGATATAAATACATCAAAAGAAAGTTTTAGTATCGAGGAAATAGATGGAGAAAAAGTGATTCGTGTGGGAATAAATGGAATTAAAAATGTTGGAAGTGAAGCTTTGAAGAGTATTATGGAAATGAGACCATATAAATCATATCAAGATTTTGTGGACAGAGTGGATTTATCTAAAGTAAATAAAAGGGTTTGTCACAATCTCATTTCTGTGGGATGTTTTGATAAGTTGAAAATTAATAGGGCAAGTTTGTTGGAAGTTTATGATAATGTTAAGAAGAAAGTTAATTGTGCGGAAAAGCAAATGACCCTGCTTGGTGGGGTTGCGGATATTGTTAGGTGTCCAGACTTGCCTCCCATGAGATTAAAGGAGAAATTAGACTTAGAGGAGGAGCTTTTAGGGGTTTGTGTTTCTGGACATGCAACAGATGCTTTTGCAGAATCTAAAAATGGTGGTTACACCCCATTTTGTAATTTAAAAGATGAAATGGAAACTGATGTATTTGGATTGGTTAAAAGATTTACAAAAATAGTTACAAAAAATGGAGATGATATGGCCTTTATGGATATCGCGTCTAAATCTGGAGAATTAAAAATTACAATATTCCCAAGAAATTTTAATGAGTGTGTTGGTGAGAATAAAATTAAAGAGGGAGATGGTGTTAGAATTAATGGAAGATTTAAGGAAAGCAAGGACTTCGGAGACGCTTTTATAGCAAAGAGTATTTTAGTTTGTGAAGCTGGGAGATAATTTTTATCCCCTAGAGAAGATTTAAATAAGATATATAATTAATTTAACTTATGAGGCCTAAAAATATTTATATTATTTTAATCATATTTGGACTATGTATCAATTTTGTTTCTTCTGAATTATCTAATGATGAAAAAGATTATTTTAACAAAGAAGTTTTAGAAAATATTTCTTGTGAGCAAGCTAAGGTTGTTTTTGATAGCAGCTATGCTAATTATAGTATTCCAGAAAATATTCCTTTTAAAAATGAGGTTTTTAATATTTATATTGATGGAGAATTTTTTCTTTCTATGGGTTTAATAGAAAAAAATATTGGAGATGTTTTATGTGACAAATCTGAAAGTCCAACTTACAATATTTATATTACTAGAAACTTTATAGTTAATGCTGTTAAAGGATTTCCCGATATTGATATGGTAGATTATTATAATCAGAACAGGAAGAGTGAAGATTTGAATATTGAAGCTATTGGTTTTGTTAGAAAGGTAAAAATGGGTTTTATTAATTTGGGCTTAAAAGTTGCTTCTTGGTTTAATTAATTTTTAAAAAGGTAAATAGTAAATTATTGTTGGAATTAGAATTGCCCCCATAAGGAAGCCCCTTCTAATTTGAGACTCTATACATGTAAGTCCAAGAATCGTGGAGACCACTAATACAATTAATCCAAGTATCCCAGTAAAATAAATTGTGATTATTGCAAGGAATATTAGAAGAAGAGAAGATACTTTTAAATAATTAATTCTATGAATGTGCTTAGCGGTAGCTTTTGACAAGAGTAAAGCAATTGGGATAATTATAGCTGAAGTTATTAATATTATTGCTAAAATTGTTATAAGATTTGTTGTACTTAATTGAGTAATTTGTGATATTGCAAATGCTGCTCCAGTTCTAGATTTTTGAAATAGAAAAAGTGTTACAAATGAGATGGCCATAACTAATGTATTCACTGAACCTAAAAGTATCAAAAATTGTTCGCGATCCAATTTACCTGTTATTTCTGAACCTATTATTGTTGCTTGATTTGCCCCAAGCCCTGGGAGAAGTGAACAAATAGGAGATACAAATATCGTTGCCAGAGTTGGTTTAATTAATTTTCTTTTATCAATTTTGGTTTTTTCTATTTTTTGTTTTGGAATTGTAGTTTTGGATTTTATTGAAAAAATAATAGTAGACGTTCCAAAAAGTCCTGTAAGTAAAGGAAGAAGTGGTTGGTTTGTGTTAAGATTAAAAGTAGATAAGCCCAGAAACCCTGCTAACACGAAAATAATAACAGCTTTTATTTTTGAAGATTTTTCATTATATATAAGAAAGATAACTGTCCAAATTAAAAAAAATGCCATCATCCTTTGTAGAAATGGGTAAATATTTGGGGTTATAAAAATAAAGATTGGAATAATAAACATTAAAGAAATTATTGCTATGATCGAACCTATTAAAGTAAGTTTTAGGGCGTGATGACCTTCGCCTTTAAGGAGGAACTCATGTCCAGGGAGTACTCCAAGTCCGGTGTCTTCATCGGGAGCTCCCAGGAATATTGCAGGAATAAAATCTAAGAAAGTGTGAGTGATTGCCATAGCTACTATGAATATCAAGAGAGTTGTTATTGGTAGTTGAGAAAAGAAGGCTATAGAAAGAATTAAAGCGGTTATGAGATTTATGTGAATCCCAGGGGTAAGGCCGGTGATGATTCCAGATAGGATACCTAAGACAAGTGATATTATTAATTGAAGCATTCAAAAATATATGTAACTTTGTTATTAAGAATTGTTGTTATTTAAAAGAAATAATTTGTCTACAATAATTTGTGATTGATTTTGATAAATTCCTTCTTTTCCTTTGAATTTTATTATATTACCTTCTTTAGGTTTTATAGTAGAAGGCCCAAAGAGAATAAGTTCCGATTCAAGATTTTTTATATCTATAGTTACTTTATTATTAGAAATCTTTATTGATTCTATTTCTCCGGTTTGATACTGATTAAGAGTTTGTGTTAAAATAATTAAAACTAGAATTCCAAATAAAGAAGATAGGAATAAAATTTTTCTTGGCTCCATTTTAATTATTTAGTCTGAAATTCTATAACATCTTTATCTTTTAAGATATGTTCAACACCAATTACTTGTCCTCCAAACTTTGAAGATGGTCCCCAGATTCTTGCACGTTTAATATTGCCTGACATACCCTTTATTATTTTATCTACAGCATCTTTGAATGTCGAATTTTCTTTTAGTATCATAGGTTCTTTACTAGCTGCTTTCTTTGGTTCTTTTGTATAAATTCTAATTATGGGGAATGTTTTGAATATTTTTTTTGTGAGTTCATTAATTTTTGTTTTACTAGGCTTATTTGAAAAAAAGATATAATCAAATTTTTTATATTTTGATTTTAAATTGGCATCTATTTTTCTTTTTTCACTTTCTGAAAGAATATCTTCCTTATTGTATATCAAAATTATTTTTGCAGAGGTTCTATATAAAAACTTCTCAGCTTTTTTTATATGATCTAAATTATCTATGACGAATAGCAATGTATCTGTTGAATTAAGCAGGGACTTATCATGCCCTGGGAAGGGTTGTATATCTATTATTTGAATGGGAGCATCTTCAAAATAAAATGTTCCGAGTTGAGGGGAGTGTGTTGTAAATGAATGTGGAGATATTTTGACCTTTTGTTTTGTTAATGTTTTAAAAATTGAAGATTTTCCTGTATTCGGAAATCCTACCAAAACACACTGCATATCAGATTTTTTTATTCCTGCCTGTCCGCCTTTTCCGGATTTTTTTTGTTTATTTACATTCTCTTTTAATTTTTTATAACGAGTGGTTAAATTTTTACGCATGTTCTCTGATGATTTATGTTTTGGGCATTCTTTCATCATTATTTCTAAGCAAGCTATACGTTCTTCATCCGTTGTTGCTTCATGAAATTCTTCTTCGGCTTTTTGATAAAATGGAGATTGATTTGTTGACGCCATAAGATTATTAAATGAGATTACTTTAAGAAAGTTATGGATAAAATATTCTTGCTCTTTATTTTTCTCTTGTCTTTTAGTATAGTTAGTTCTGCTGGCGGATGGGGGGATATAGGTAGTGGTGATGAAGATTTGGATTCTATCCCAGTAGACATACCAGAGGCGGCTAATGAAGATGACGAATCGGTTTCTAACGAAATTCCTAATGATGGTTTTGCAGAAATTATATCTAATAATAAATATACTCGTGATTTTTATATAGCGTTAGGAGTTGGAGTAATTGGTGTTCTTATTATTTCCATATTTGCATACTTTTTTATTAAAATCCCTAAAAACAAATGGGGCAAGAAAGGGATAAAGAAAAAACATACAAAAAAAAAGAAATTTAAAAAATAGTAAGATTGTTAAACCGATTTTTCTCTTATTTTTTATGAAATTAGGAGTTTTATTTTCAGGTGGCAAAGATTCTTGTTTAGCTTTGCATAAAGTTTTACAAGAAGGGCACGATGTAAAATATTTATTAAATGTTTCACCTAAAAATAAAGATAGTTTTATGTTTCATAAACAAGATCAGGATTTATTGAATGCTCAAGTATCTAAATTAGGAATAGAAACTATTTCCTGTGATAGTGATGGAGTTGAGGAAGAAGAACTGAAAGATTTGAAAGATTTACTTGAAAAAGTCAAGGACAATGTTGATGGAATAGTAGCAGGAGGAATCGCTTCTTCGTATCAAGGCAAAAGAATAGGTAAAACCTGTGAAGAATTTGGATTAAAATTTGTTGCACCTCTTTGGGATTATGACCCAGAAAAACTTTGGGCGGAATTATTGAATGATGGATTTGAAGTTATTATGATTAAGATTGCATGTGATGGACTCGAAAAAGAATGGCTTGGTAAGGCTATAAATAAGGAAAATTTTGAAGAGCTAAAGGCCTTGTCGGAAAAATATAAATTCAGATTAGACTTCGAGGGTGGTGAGGCAGAGACGGCAGTTTTGAATATGCCAGAATATTCCGAAGGTATAAAAATTGATTTTGAAACAGAAAGTGAAGATGAATATCGTCATTTAATGAAAGATATAAAAATAATATGAATATTATAGAAGATATAAAACAAAAAAAAGAATTTTCTAAACTTCCTGAATCTATTGTTGAACGTGCCGCACAATTATCTAAAAATGATGTCAAAGAATCTAGATCTTTGCTGAGAAAATATTTTGGAGTATTTTTAACAAATAAAATTTTTAAAGGAAAATTATCGGCTGATGGAATGCTAAAATCCCATCTTTCATCTAAGAAAAGAAATTATCCCGAATTTTATAAAAGTATTTTTTCTGATATTAAAGGAGTAGAAAGTATTATTGACTTGGGATGTGGAGCAAATGGTTTTTCTTATAGCTATTTAAAAAATATTTTAGGTTCTGTAGATTACTTAGGTATTGAAGCAGCTGGACAATTGGTAGAACATATGAATAAATATTTTGGAAAAGAAGGGTTTTTTGCTGAGATAATTAAAAGAGATTTATTTGATATTGATTTTATCCTAGATATTCTTAAAAGACAGAAAAAAAATAGAGTTGTATTTTTGTTTCAGGTGGTAGACGCTCTAGAGAATCTAGAAAAGAATTTTTCAAAGAAATTTATTTTAGATATATCTAAAGAATGTGAGAAAATAGTTGTGAGCTTACCTACTGAAAGCCTAGGGGGGAAAAAAGGTTTTGTTGTTCAGAGGAAATGGTTTACTGATTTTTTGAAAGAAAATTTTAAGATTGAAAAAGATTTTAGTGTTGACGGAGAGAGAATATTTGTGATAAGTGTGGAGCAATAATAATTATAAGAATGCCACAATAATTAAAAAGGATGATAGATATGTCGGTTTATGAAATTTCAAAAGAAGATTTTAGATAATGGATTAACTGTTTTGTTTGAACAGAGAGATGTCCCTGTTTCTACGGTTATGTTAGCTGTTAGATATGGAGCAGCTCATGAATCTAACAAAGAAAAAGGCATGGCTCATTTTATGGAGCATTTATGTTTTAAGGGTACAGATAAAAGAAATGCAAAACAAATTGCTGAGGCTGTTGAAAGTGTTGGTGGTGATTTAAACGCATTTACACATGAAGAAATTACTGCTTATCATGTTAAGTTGCCGTCTAATCATTTAGATATTGCGATGGATGTGATTTTTGATATTTTCTTTAATGCAAATTTCCCAGAAGAAGAAGTTGTTAAAGAAGCTAACGTCATTTGTGAAGAAATTAAAATGTATAAAGACAATCCGAGAGCACATACCCTAGACAAAGTTAAAGAAAATTTATATGAGAAACCTTTCGGTGATTTTATTGGCGGGTCTCAAGAAAATGTTAGAGGGATGACTAGAGAAAAATTATTCAATAAACATTATGAAATTTATGTTCCTAAAAATTCTATACTTTGTGTAGTTGGAAACAACAACCTTGAGGATATAATTTCTATTGTTGAAAAATTAATTGGAGCGTTTGAGAAAGATGAAGTTAAAGAGATTATTCTTCCTGAGATAGTAAAGAAAAACTCTAGAACTTCTGAAAAAAGAGCTGGTATTGAACAAATGAATCTTGCTCTTGGTTTTCATTTTCCTCATTCTGGTGGGAATAGTCGTTATGCAGCGGAATTATTTTCTATGATTTTAGGACATGGGATGTCTTCCAAACTATTTACGGAGGTCCGAGAAAAAAGAGGATTAGTCTATGGAGTTAAGACGGATTTAGACTTAGGTGGGAATTATGGTTATATGATTATTTGGGCAGGAACAGATCCAGAAAAAGAAAAAGAGGTAATTGATATTTGCTTAAAAGAATTTGAGAAAATGAAAGACATTACAGAGGAAGAGCTGAAAAATGCTAAATTGCAAGTTATTGGATGTAGGGATGTTGAATCAGAAGGGTCAAGTGAAACAGCAGTTAACTTGATTATGGAAGAAATTAGGTCTAATTCTGAAGACTATTATGAATACGAGAAAAAAATTAATTCAGTAACTTTGGAAGATATTAAAGAATTAGCGAATATTTCTGATTATTCTAGTTTTAGCTTGGGTCCATAGAATTTACAAATTTAAGGTATTTTAGGCGCGAGTATAGGAATTTCTTCTTTTCTAATTTCTTCTTTTTGTATATTAGCTTCTTTTGGTTTTAATATTTCTTCTTGTAGCTCTTTAAGCTCTTCTTCTGTGGCTTTTCTTTTTTCTGTCTTCTCTCCGAATATAGGAATGACTTCTAAAATGGCATGATTCATTATATTTGTCTCATTAATTTCAATTCTGTCGGGGCTTAACTTCGCCTGAAGCCTATTAGAAATTTCTTTTGCAAAAACTTTTGTGGAGTCTGGTATTTTTTCTAAATGTTCTTTTGGGAAAACTAATGTATGCCCCTTACTTGAAGGATTAAGTTCTAGAATTGCAACGTCTTTATCATTGCTAGCTATTTTGAAAGAGGGAGTTTTGTCTGCTATAATAGAGCAAAAAATACACTGTCCTCCTAGATGAGTTAACTTGTTTTGTTCTACAAAGGTTTCAATATCTTCGTCTGACATAGATTTAACTTGATTTTCTATTTGGTTTCTTTTATCTTCTGGAAAATTTTCTAACTGACTTAAAAGATGCTCTTTAATTTTTTTAGATTCTTCTTCTGTAATTACCATATTAGAAACATAGTTTTCTTAATTATAAGTTTTCCTATCCTACTACTCTTCTGTAATCTATCAATTCAATAGAAGAAACTCCCTCTACGTCCGAAATTGCATTTTCTACTTTGTCAGATTCTTCGTCTTCAGAAAGTGCGATTGTTACAATAAGTGCTTTAAGCCCAAAAGCAATTGGTTCCTCTTTGGCTTCACTGAATACTCCAGATTCAAAAGTTTCCACAACTGCTTTAATTTTTGACTTTAACTCTTCTAAATCTACATCTAATCCTTTTGGCATAACTTTGAACTGAATTCCTGCTGTAGCCATTTTATCGTAATTTTATATCCATTTTAATTTCTATGGTTCTACGTGCTCGCATTTAGGACATTTATATTCTACTGAAAGATTTCTGCATTTATCACATCTAAAAAGCTTTGAACTGCATTTAGGACAAGGAAAACCTACTCCCTTTATGGTTTTTTTGTTACAACTTATACATTTCATAAATAGCTGTCTGATTTTTGGTTTAAATAGGTTTTGGATGTGATTTTGAGACTAAAAAAAATCCGATGCCATTATCATTTTTTTGGAAGATGAAACAATTCTTTAGAAGACAACCCATTCATCTTCGATTAGTCCAATTCTAAGACCTAATTCCGGTTTTCTTTCGTTGTATTTTTGCAGTTCTAATCTTTTTAACGTTCCAGGTTCTCTTTTTTCATCTGTAAAATCGAATCCATGTGTTTGGATATATTCGATTATTCTTTCGGATGCCTGAATAGATCTTCCTAAAAATTCTGATGTTCTTTGAATGTAATGATCTAATGAATATCCATTTCCTCTAAAAAAAGAATGAGAAACAAGCTCTCCTTTGTTTAAATAGGAGATATAACTTCCTATAACATCTTCAAATAACTTTCTTTTGTTTTTTTGAGAGGAATGTAGAGTTTCAACTCTTTCAGAGAAAGCTCTTTTTACCTGTTCATGCTTTAATGAGCGAATATAATCTTTCATAATAATATTATCAATCAATATATTGTTTATAAAAACTATTGTTCAGCAGCTGTTTTTTGTTCTAATAGCTGTTGTGTAGTATATCTCAATAATACTTAAATAGTGTCAGAATGTTTTTTAGTTATGCAAAACTACGATTTACTTATAGAAAGAATTACAAAGGCATCTGGTCTTGGAAAAGAGGAAATTGAGCAAAGAGTTGAGGCTAAGAAAGCAAAGTTGTCTGGATTAATTTCTAAGGAGGGTGCTGCACAAATAATTGCTGCAGAATTGGGAATAAATTTTGATGATCAAGATATAAAAGTTAGCGAGTTAATTCCTGGGATGAGAAGGGTGAATATTATTGGGAAGATTATCAATATGTTTCCAGTTAGAGAATTTGAGAAGAATGGGAACAAGGGAAAGGTTGCAAACCTTGTTTTAGCGGACGAAACTGGAAGTACGCGGCTTGTTCTTTGGGATGCGAACCACATCGTTTTAATTGAGAATGAGACAATTAAGCAAGGCGATACGGTAGAAATACAGAATGGGTCGACTAGAGAAGGAGAAATTCATTTATCTGGATTTGGGGAGATAAAGAAGAGTGGAAATGTTATGACAGAAGTAAAAGAAGCTCCAAGTGTTAGTGAAGTAACTCTGGAAGAAGTTAGACAAGGTCAGAGTGTTAGAGTTAGAGGAGTAGTTGTTCAAGTTTTCCAACCAAGATTTTATTCTGTGTGTCCTGAGTGTAATAAGAAAGTGATTAAGGAAGGTGAATCTACTAGATGTGCTGAACACGGAGAAGTTACTGCAAAGGATAGGGCAATTTTAAATTTTGTTTTAGATGACGGAACTGAAACTATTCGGGTAGTTATGTTTAGCGATCAAGTTAATATGTTAATCCCGGAAGAAGACTTAAAGGACGAAGAAAAATCTGGTGCGTTTAGAAGTGATTTTATAGGAACAGAAATTTATTTGTCAGGTAATGTGAAACGAAATCAGTTATTTAATAATTTGGAGATTATTGCATCTAATGTTGAAAAAGTAGATGCAGAAAAATTGATTAAAGAGCTTGACAGTTAAAGTTAAAAGTTTTATTTTATTTTATTATCTATGTTATTCAGAACTCACATTGTTTTTTCATTGGCTGTATATTTTTTACTGAACCATTTTTTGAATATGCCTGTGTTTGTTTTGGGCTTTATTTTATTTTCCACAGCATTTGTTGATATCGATATTAAAAATAGTAAATTTGGGAACAGATGGTATTTTCGTCCGTTGCAGTGGATAACGAAACATAGGGGGTCTTTGCATAGTTTGTTTTTTGCATTATTCTTGAGTTTGATTGTTGGAGGTATTAATTTGTGGGCAGGATTTGGATTTTTCGTTGGGTATGTTTCTCATTTGTTTCTTGATTGTTGGACGAAGTCTGGGATAAAATTATTTTGGCCCTTTAATTATAAGATTAAAGGATTTGTTAAAAGTGGTGGTATTGTTGAAGACATTATCTTTGTTTTGTTATTGTTGGGAGATATTATTTTTAGCGGTGCAATTATTTTTAGATTATTTTTTTAGATTCTAAAGTTTTAAATAGTTAATTTGTTAATATCTTTTATGAGAGGGAAGAATGGTATTTCTGCAATTGTCGCCACAGTTCTAATTATTTTGATTACTGTTGCAGCTGTAACTATTCTTTGGACTGCAGTTATTCCAATGATAAGAGATAATTTAGAATTTTCTGAGTTAGAGGGAAGAGTTAGTATTTTAACTTCAGGAGGTTATACAACCTATGATGAGAATAAAGAGGTAGCTACTGTTCAAATTAAGCGAGAGGTTGATGAAGGATCAATGGAGAACATTAAGGTTGTGTTTTATTTTGATGGAGATAGTGTAGGGACTTCCGTTATTGCTCCTGAATCTGGTAAGACAAAAACTTATTCTTTTAATTTAACAGGACATGGTAAACCTGATGGAGTGAGTGTCGCCCCGATATTTAAGGTTGGGCTTGAAGAAAAAGAAGGGGACGTTGGTCCAGAAGCTATAATTTCAGATGGAAGTTTTACTGGCGCAGATGTTGATTATGATGAATTAGGTGAGGAATATACTGAGCCTGAAGTTATTGTCCCGGTTGATACAGATGGTGATGGTTTAACAGATGAGGAAGAAGCTGCACTCGGTACTGATTCAACTTTACCAGACACAGATGGTGACGGTTTTGATGATGGCACAGAAGTAGCAGAAGGAACAGATCCCGTAGATCCTACTGATTTTCCAAGTACTCCAATTTTATGTGGAAATGGTGATATAGATGCAGGTGAAGAATGTGATGGAACAAACTTTGGTGTAGATACATGTGAAACGCATGGTCTTGTCAGTGGAACCCTTTCTTGTATTAGTTGTGCGATTGATACAAGCGGATGTATGGCTCCAGCCTATTGTGGAGATGAAATAAAAAATGGGGTTGAAGAATGTGATAACTTAGACCTTGGTGGAAAGAGATGCCGAGATTTCTCACCTTTTGATAGTGGAACTCTCTCCTGTTCTACTGATGGTAGCTGTCTATTTAATATGAGTGGGTGTGCAACTTGTGGAAATGGTATACAAGAAGACCCTGAAGAATGTGATTTAGGAGACTTAGGCGATGCAACCTGTAGATCTGTTAAAGGAAATTTATGGACAGGAACTCTCTCCTGTTCTAATGATAATACCTGCCTGTTTGATACGAGTGAATGTCGCTTTCTTTGGTAATCTAATTTATTATTCTAACAGTTAATTTTAAAATATAGTTTAGTTTTTTATTTCTATGAGAATTATTAGTGTACCGAGAATTAATGCACTGGGGCTGAAGGGTCCTGAAGAAATGGGAGAGAAAGTTTTGGCTGAGTTGGATGTTGAATCTGAAGAGATTAAAGTCGACAATATGAATATAGAGGAAGCTGAAAAAATAATTTATAATGAAGTTAAAAAAGTTTTCAAAGAAGATAGTAAATCTATTTTTATTGGAGGTGACCATTCTATAACCTATCCGATTTTTAAGGCATTTAGTGAGTCGAATGAAAATTCTTTCTTAATTGTGTTTGATGCACATGCAGATTGTGATTATCCTGCAAAGGAGCCGACACATGAAGAATTTTTGAGAGCCATTCTCGAAGAAAAACTCGTTAAACCTGAGAACGTTATTCTTGTAGGAATTAGGAAAATGTGGGATATTGAGAAAGAATTTTTAGAAGAAAAAGGGATAAAGGTTTTTGAAGATATTTTTAATGTAGAAGCGGTTGCGGATTATATAACCGAAAAAGCGAATGGAAAAGATGTTTATGTTTCGGTAGATATTGATGTACTCGACCCTGCGTTTGCTCCAGCGGTCAATTATCCAGAACCTAATGGATTGTCTTCGAAAGAATTATTTTATCTTTTGAAAAGAATCTTTCATATCAAAAGCTTGAAGACATTAGATATTGTAGAGGCTGTTCCGGAGAAAGATAAAAAGTATGATTATAGAACTGTTAAAATTTGTGCCAAAATTATTGAAGAATTCGTTAGCCTTAATCGCTGAGCAGAGAAAAGAATTTTTCTACTTTATTATCATCAAGAATTTTTAGTTTTTCTATTTCTTCTCTTGAGATATTAAATATATTTTTTAAACTTCCAAATTTATCGAAAAGATTTTTTGAAGCTATTGGTCCGATTCCAGGGAAACCCTCCAAAATAAATTGTTTTTGCTCCTCTAATGTTTTAAGAGTTTTTGTTTGACGAGCTGAATATTGTGTTTTTGGTTTCTCAATTCTTTTGGCCAATAAAATTAAAAAGCTCGCAGTGTCTTTTGTGTCTTCGGTATAAATTATAGGTATTTTAAAATCGGTTGCTATCGACAATAACATTCCCTTTACTGCATTCTCATGGATATTGAAATCATTGTAGTGGTAGTAGAATCCTTCAATAATTAAAAAGTATCTTGGGTATTTTTTTAGATTATGTAATTGCTCCGTGAGTCTTTTATTTAACATAGAATTCACAAAATCGGAAAATGTTTTTCTTTCAATAATTGTGTCGTCGATTAAATAGTCTCCGATATCCAGTTTCTCAAATTTAATATTAGCTTTTTTCTCTGATAAGCTAGCTGCGATTAAAGATTGTTTTTCTCTCGTGTCCACTATTATTGGAATGTTGGGATTTGGACATTGTATTTGTTTTTCTATTTTAGATTTTGAAAAAATATTTTCAATATTTCTTTTCATAATGTTCGTTGCCCGTCTTTAGAATTAAAATCTTTTTTTATTTCGTCAATCGCTTTATACATTCTTTTTTCTTTATGATAAGCACTATAATGAAAAACTTCATCCAAGGTTTTCTTAGTCAATAATATCTTAAGAGAGCCTTTAGAAAGCCTTGCAGTTCTTCCTGTTCTTTGTATTGTTCTAATTGCGGAAGGAATTGGTTCATAAAATATTACTTCATTTACTTCTGGGATGTCAAGTCCTTCTTCTGCTATTGAAGTGGCTACTAAAACATTTATCTCTCCTGATGTGAATTTCTCTATTATTGCCTTTTGTTCTTTCTGTTTAAGCCCGGTAGTTCTTCCTTTCCCATGATCTTTAACTGCTTGCCCTACAAAATTTTCTGCTTTAATTCCTGGGATTTTATTTAGTTCCTCGGAAATTGTTAAAACTGTATCTCTGAATTGAGCAAATACGATTATCTTTGATTGAGGATTATTAGAAAATTGTTTCTCGGTTATCTCTTTTAGTGTTTGGAGTTTTGGATGTTCTTTCCCTAGTGTTGTAGCTAGTGTATACGCTTTTGCAAAATTTGGGTCTTTGACTAACTTTTGAACTCCCTTGGATTTTCCCTCGGAAGCTTGTTTAAACAAATCTTTCATATATGCAATAAAAGAAGATACTGTTTGTGTTTCTAGCAATGTTAGAGCGTGTGATATTTTTAGTGCAGTTGCGCAAGCTGAAACAGCTAGCATTTTATTCATATCCTTTCTTCTTCGAATTTCTTGCATTAATTTTGCCTGAGCTTTAAGTAACATGGTTTTTGATGCATAACCAAATAAAACTTTTCGATGTTTTAATTCACTTACTTTCCTGTTATAAATTTCTTCTAGGAGAATTTTTATTTCTAGAAATTCAGGAGGAAAATCAACTTCGATTTTTTCGAATTCTAATTCTTGAAGATATGGTTTAACGTCCGGACTTTCTGCGGTTCTTATTTCTACTGCATTAATTCCAAGATTCTCACAAACCTGTGTGATTGTTTCTTTATCTCCTCCGGGAGATGCAGTTAGAGCCAATACTCTTCTATTGGTTGCTTGCGTTTTGTATCTTTGAGTAATTCTATTGTATGCATAATTTTTGAGACACCTATGGCATTCATCCACAACCAATAGAGCTACTTCGTCTAGTCTGTATAGTGCTTTGTCTAAATCATTTGCGATACATTGTGGGGTTGAGAAAATAAATTCTGCAGTTTTCCATATGTCCTTTCTTTTGTTTGCTGGAGTCTTCCCAGTAAATAACTGCATGTCAGCCCAATCCTCTGGTAGATTTTTTTTGAATGATTCAAAATGTTGCTCTATTAGTGGACGTGTTGGTGCTAGGATTAAAATTTTTTCTAGTGGAAATTTCTTAAATCTTTCAATTGCCAACATTAGAGCTATAAGTGTTTTTCCTGTTCCTGTTGGTAAAACAACAAGACAATCTTTTTTTGTACATGTTTCAAAAATAGTTTTTTGGTATTCTCTTGGTTCTAATTTTAACTCTTCCATGATATTGATAAAAAAGGTAAGTTTATAAGTTTTGAACCTAGTTGGATAGGTTATGGTAGACATTACAATTCCTCTTTGGCTTTATCCTGTTTTAGCTTGGACACTTGTATGGAAAGCTATCGGTGCGTGGAAGGCAGCAAAAAAAGATCATGTAATCTGGTTTGTTGCATTCTTTATCTTCAATACATTAGGAATTTTGCCAATATTATATTTACTTTTCTTCCAAAATATGGTCCCTTATAAGAAGATTAAGAAGGTATCTGTCAAAAAGGTAGTAAGGAAAAAATCTTCTAAATAAGAATACGAGACCAGATTAATAATATTGTAGCTATTACAAATGTAACTGTCCATAATTTTCTGCTTGCATATAATATTTTGGAACCGTCTAATCCAGATAAAGGAATCGTCGACCAGAATATAAATATTATACTTAGTCTTGCGAAAGTTTCAAATCCTAAAATATAGCCCGCTATTGCAAATACAAGGTTTGCTATTATAGCCCATAGAGCAATCCATCCCATATGCCATTCTGTTACTTCGGTAAATCGGTAAAGCTCATGTCTCTTTGCTACCCTTTCGGTTTTTGCAACCACATCAAATTCTAAAATTCCTAACCACAGGAAAAATCCTTTTGTAACGAACGCCAATACTAATGGTAGCCATGCCATAGGAAGTGGCTTTTTGAAATGGGTGTCTGTCCTAAACCAATATTGATACCATGACCAAAATTTCGTTTTAACGGCTGTTTCAAAATGATATCCAACTGCTTTCTTTGTCAAAATGTTAACACCTAAAATAATTATGAAACTTGCTAAAGCTGCATATCTTATTGATGGATTTTTGTATCCTGCTGCCAGAGCCAAGACTGTAGCGGCCAAAATTATTGTAATAATTTCTTTAATAGTCTCTTTCATGCTCATGTTTTGGAGAGGTTTGTATTTTTTATAAACTATTGGGTTGAGAGATTGTGAATAAAGGGGGTTAAGTTGCTTCGTATGATACATTTTCCATCATAGAAATATATTTAAATGAAAGACTTTTGATTGGTTTATGTTAAGAGTAAAAAGAATGAGCGAAGTTGTTGGCAAAAGAGTTTACACAGATTCTGGAGACCTATTTGGAATGATTGAAGAGGTTAATTTAATTGATAATAAGATAGATGGATGGAGAATTGTTGTGTCTCGTGAATCTGGAATGGTTCAAGTTCTTGGAGGAGCTAGAGGAATTATTGTTCCACACCAATTTATCAAGGCTATTGGGGATATTGTTATAATTAATAGAAATGCAGTTCCTCTTAGAGCTGAAGAAGAAGAGATGCCGTTAGAAGAAGAATTGATTTAATTTTAGATAAATTTATATATGGTTTTAATTTATAGAACTTATGTCGTTAATACTTCAATTTATTACGGGAATACTTGCACCGCTTTTCTTGGTGTTCGTTGTAGTGTTTGCTATTCTGCAAAAGTCCAAAATTTTAGGGGAAGGTAAATCTCAGATTGATGCGATTGTTGCTTTTGTTGCTGGATTGCTTTTGGTTGCCGTTCCTGGGCCTAGAAATATTATTATTGGAATAATGCCGTGGATGACAGTGGGGGTTGCGGTTATTTTGGTTTTTTTTATTTTATACGGATTTGTTGCAGGTGATTTATCAAAATCTCCGAATTGGATGAAAGCTATTTTTGGTGTTTTAGCTGCTCTATTTACTATTGGAGTTGTTCTTTATGTTACAGGTTTTGGAAATACTATATCTAGTTGGTTTTCTGGTGGTAACGGAACTGATATTTTTATGAATGTCTTAGTGACTGCCATTATAGGAGGAGCTGTTGCGGTTGCTGTCTTGGGTGGAAAAAAGAAAAAAGATTAATTGTTCTTAATAAAATTAAAGAAAGATATATAAATAAGTTTTTTCTTAGCTAACTATGGTTACTACTATTACAAGTGTCTTGAATACTTGGAACGAGATAGGAATATTTTCTTATGTTATTCCTTTCTTATTAATATTCGCTATTGTATACGCTATTCTTGATAAAACAAAAATTTTGGGAGGTGAGAATAGAGGTATCTTAGCTATTATTTCTGTGTCTGTGGGGTTATTATCTTTACAATTTGATTTTGTTTCTGAATTTTTTGCTTTAATATTTCCAAGATTTGGAATTGGATTATCGTTATTTTTAGTATTATTAATTATGATAGGGTTCTTTTTCCCTAAAGACCAAGACGGGAAAAAAGGTCAATGGATTGGTATAGTTCTTGGCGTTGGTGTTGTGATTTGGTCATTGAGTTCGTGGAAAGAATGGACTAATTATGGTGGATTCGGTGGATGGTTTACCGAGAATATTTGGGCATTGGTTGTATTAGGAATTATTATAGCGATTATCGCAATCATAACAAAGAAGCCTAAGGGCGGTACTACTATTCCTGCATCAAAATCATAAGATGGCAGTAGGAACTATCTCTGCACTTGGATATTTTATGCCTATCTTTGCATTCTTGTTAGTATTTGTTGTGAGCTATACATTTTTCAAGAAAACTTCTATTCTTGGAGATGGTGAGCCGATTATGTTTATTCTTTCTCTTTTTTTATCAATTCTTTTTGTTATAGGAGCTATTCTAATTAATTTCTCTAAATTCAGTTCTGACTGGTTTAGCAGAGGGGTTGTTGGTCTTTTTTTATTGTCACTTATTTTGATTTTCATCCCATATAAAAAACCATGGAATTTTTTTGGAAAGAAAAATGCATTCTCTTGGATATTTATTTCTTTAGCTGTTATTTTTCTTGTAGCGTCTTCGGCGTATGTTTTTAATTGGGTGGTTAGCTGGGGAGTTATTAATAGCTGGATTAGCAGTAGATGGTTTGGAATAATTTCACTTCTAATTATTTTGACTGTTGTTAATTGGAGACTTAAGAAATGATTTATTTAGCTAGTTTTTTTAGTTCGTTGTAATTATCCATTAATGGGTTCATTAATTTTGAAACTGTTCCGTGAAGATTATCTAGGTCCTTGTGTATCATTGCGCTGCTTTCTCCAAATTCTCCGATTTTCCCGATAATTGCTTGTTGTAATTTTCCTATTGTATCTTCAATTCTTTTTAATCTATCATCTATATCGTTCACTTTATCTTGTATTGTATTTTCAAAAGAAACAACATCACCAATTTTCTTTTTGTAGATATCTAATTTTTCCGTTACAACTTGTTCAGCTATTTCAAAAATTGTTTCGGTATTTGCTCCAGATTGAGGGGCATAATAATCTTGTTGAGGATATGCTTGTGGGGTTTGTTGGTAATAATCATCTTGAGGTTGTGCCCCTTCTGTCGGTTGTTGATAGTTAGCCTCTGGTGCCTGAGGAGCGTATTCTTGTGGAGCTGGTACTGGTGCCTCTGCTACAGGTTGTGCTGGTTGTTCCATGATTGAAGAGGTCATTCCTTGATTATACATTTGTTCATCTTCTTCTCCTGAAGGCGCTACTGCATTTTTAATTTTTGCTTGATTTAAAGAATCATTTATTTCAGTTGGAGAGACACCTTCATTTTGTAATTGAGTAGAAATATCTGTATCAGACATACCAGTTTTTTGTAATTCTATTATTTTATCTAAAGTTGCCATCTTTTATTGTATTATTTTATGGTTTTTATGGTTTTTATTTATTTGCCTAATTTTCTAGGAACTTCTTTTTGTATTTGAGTGCTACCTATGTTTTTTGTACTTAACTTTGATTCAATTAATTCTTCAACATCTTTCCTTCTCATAAATTCAAGAGGTTGGAAATCTTTAAGCATCCTCTCAATAAGAGTCATCTCTTCTCTTTTTACAAATTTGTTAAATTCAGAAAGTAGACTATTGGAAACTTTTTTTATTTTACTTAAATCGTTTTTTATTTCTTGATTATCTTTCTTTATTTCTTTAAGCTCTTCTTCTGTATCTTGTTTTGAAGAAATTAAATTTTTCCCTAAAAGTAAAACTCTCTCTCTTATTAATCGGTTTCGTTCATCGATATCTTTTAGTTTTGTGTTAAAATCAGCTAGAAGAAACTGAGATTGATTGGTGGTTTCCTGTTGTTCTGCCATATCTGTTTGGAAGATAGAGAAGTTTATAATTGTTTACACTAAACTTTTCTATTTAAGAGAATTAAAGGTTGTCACACATATATTTTAATATTGGAATTTTCTTATATTCTAAAGGAGATGAAAAAAAATGATGTTTAAGGCTGATACCCCACTTTATTCTTACGAGGTTATTCGTGAGAGTGGGGAAAATGTTATGTATATTAATTATCTTGGCGCGAGCTTTGTTCCGTCGTTGATTGATTCTGCAGAAGTTATGGGAAGAACTATTGATAATTTAAAAGAAGATCCTAATATTGCGAGAATTGTTTTTGTTCAGCAGAGGAATTATTCTCACGACTTCTCGCAAGCTAAGATGTTGGTTGGGATTGCGAGCCTTTCAGATTTTTTTATTAAGCAGGAAAAACTTATTTCTATAGAGAAGCTTTCTCATTTAGGATATCTTAGTCACGAAGCGCATGCTTTTTTGACGCGTATTATTGTCGAGCTTCTTCCTACAGACCCGGTTAAATCTTATCGTGAGCTAAAAGGGGTTTTGTTTGGTAAGAAGGCAGAATTGGAGTTAAAAGGAAAGGTAAATAGAGACATTGAGAATTATATTCGTTTGTTGGAAAGAGTTGTTAAATCATTTGATGATCTTGAAGTTATTAAAAAATTAAAAACGTTTTTTGATTCCTATGGGATTAATGATAGAAATATTTATTCTGAGGTTTTCCGTTCTGATATTATGCCTAATTTTACTTTTACTAGAATGATTGCACGTGTTCCTGAAGATTCTGAAATTATAAAACAATATACGATTGCGAAGGGTAGTGATGAGAGTTTGGTTACTATTTTTAAACGTAAGAATAAAATTAAGCTGATTTATCATTTATCTCCTCCTGAATATCTGTTAGAAGAAAATCATCACATGCTCTTGAATTTGGCACGAAACGTTCTGATTGAACACAGACCTAGCACGGAAGAATTTAATGATCCAGAAAGAACGCGACAGATTTTTTTTAATGTGGCTAGAGATTTGCTTTCTGATTTAGCTGGGAATAAAAAAGTGAATTTGAATTATAAAGAGTTGACAAAACTTGCGAATATTTTAGTGAGGCATACAATTGGGTTTGGAATATTGGAGGTTTTGTTGCAGGATCCTAATTTGCAAGATATAATGGCGAATGCTCCTATTTCTTTGTCTCCGATTTTTGTTAGGCATAATGATTTTGGAGAATGTGTTTCTAATTTGATTCCATCTCAAGAGGACGCGGATTCCTGGGCGGCCAAGTTTAGAATGATGTCAGGGAGAGCGTTGGATGAAGCTAACCCTATATTAGATACTAATTTGGAGTTGAATGATATTAGCGCTAGGGTTGCGATTATTCAGAATCCCCTTTCTGCTGGAGGGTTGGCTTATACTTTAAGGAGGCATAGAAGTAAGCCGTGGACGTTGCCTTTATTTATTAAAAATAGAATGATTGATAGTTTGGGGGCGGGACTTTTGAGTTTTATGGTAGATGGGGCTAGGACGATGTTGGTTGCGGGAACTCGGTCTTCTGGTAAAACTAGTTTGTTGAGCTCGTTGCTTTTAGAGATAATGCCGAATCACAGGATTATAACTGTGGAGGATACTTTAGAAATTCCCGTCGCTGCTATGAGAAATTTGAGTTATGATATTTTATCTATGAAGGTTCGTTCGGCTTTGGCTGGAGAGTCAACTGAGATTTCTGCGGAGGAAGGTATCAGGGCTTCGTTGCGTTTGGGAGATTCTTCTTTGATAGTTGGAGAAATTCGTTCGGCTGAAGCGAAAGCATTATACGAAGCTATGAGGATTGGGGCGTTGGCAAATGTGGTGGCAGGTACAATTCATGGTGGCTCACCTTATTCTGTTTTTGATAGGGTTGTTAATGATTTAGGGGTTCCTGTAACTTCATTCAAGGCGACCGATTTAATTATCGTTGCTAATCCGATTAAGTCTGCTGATGGTTTACATTCGTGGCGTAGAGTTCTACAAATTGCCGAGGTTAGGAAACATTGGACTAAGGATCCTTTAACTGAAGGAGGGTTTGTTGACTTGATGAAGTATGATGTAGAAAAAGATATAATGAAACCCTCGGATGATCTGATGAATGGGGATTCTGAGATAATGAAAGATATAGCTTCGAATGTTAAAGGATGGGCTGGAAATTGGGACGCTGTTTGGGACAATGTTATTCTTCGTCAAAAGATAAAACAAGAGATAGTTGATTTTTCTGATAAGATTAAGAGTCCGGAGATATTGGAAGCTGAGTGGGCAGTGAAATCTAACAATGCGTTCCATCAAATTTCGGATGAAGTCACTTCAGATATTGGTTTGCCAACTAGTGAGGTTGTTTTTCCCAAGTGGAAGAGGTGGTTGGAAAAAGAAAGTAAGAAATTAGGAATTTGAGAATGTTTATAAAGATGTTTTATTATAAATTATAAAGATGGTGAAGAATTTTAGACTAGGATTGATTTTTGGAAGTTTGATTTTAGTGGCGATTGCGGTTTTTGTGATGGCAGCACCCATTGCTCCAACGGGGATATATTTTATAGGAAACACAACACCTGATTATGATAATAATGGAAATTTTACTGTTAATTGGACTACTGGTGGAGGGGATGAGACAAATTATACAATTTGGGTAAGTATTGATGGTGGGACTTCTTTTTTTACAACTGCAGATAATGATAGTGATACGGGATACGTTTTTAGTAATGTAACAGATGATGCAAATTATACTTTTAAAATTCAAGCAGTTAATGATACTTTAGATGATGCAAATTCTTCATTGGCTTCTATAGTTGTTGATACGACAAGCCCAGCGATAGAATATACATTGGTGGGAATAAATGTTAATAATTCAAATGTTAGTCAGAATTGGGTATCTGTAAATATCACAGCTTCGGATATACATAATGCATCGGCTGCAACAATTTCTTATTCTATATATAATTCAACAACAGGGCTTTGGAACCAAACCAACTTTACAGATGCTTATGCTACAACAACAATCAACTGGACAGGTTTAGTTGATGGAGTATATACATATAATGTAACTGTAAATGATTCTGCAACAAATAGTAACTCGACTACTACAAGAACAATAACTTTGGATACGACTAATCCAGCTATTGAATATACATCGGTGGGAATAGATGTTAATAATTCAAATGTTAGTCAGAATTGGATATCTGTAAACATTACAGCTTCAGATACAAATAATGCTAGCCTTGTATTTGTATTATATAACACTACAGGAGAAGTAAACACAACAACTTATGACAATTATAATACACAAATAATTAACTGGACAAGTTTGCCAGAGGGAGTTTATACATATAATGTAACTGCTAATGACTCTGCAACGAATACTAATTCCACTACTACAAGAACAATAACTTTGGATACGACTAATCCAGTGGCATTAGCTTCGTGTTCTCCAAGCTCTGTAAACTCTGGAGGGTCTGTCACTCGTACCTGCAGTGGAACAGATGGTGGTTCTGATATTAATAGTTCATTAACAACTGCTAATTCAACTATTACTACTTCCACTACTGGAACCTTTTCGTATACTTGTTCTGTAACGGATAATGCTGGGAATTCTCATAATAATTCTGCAAGTTATACGGTTACTACTGATAATGTTAATAGTGATGGGAATACAGCCACAACTAGTACTGCAAATTTTTGGACGAAAGGAACACACACGGTGACTAACTCGCAATTTTCGGAGTCTTTTAGCAGAGAACTTTATGCAAAACAAAGGTTAAAGGTCCAAGTGGGCTCAAGTGACCATCATGTGGGTGTTCTTGAATTAACAGCTACGACAGCTACAATAAATGTTTCTTCGGACCCTCAGCAGGTCGTTTTAGGAATTGGAGAAGAAGAGAAATTTGAGGTTTCGGGTGATAATTACTATGATATTTTTGTAAGATTAAATTCCATTAGCAATAATAAGGCGAATGTTACAGTTCAGTCGATAAATGAATTGATTGTTCCTAGTGAAGTCGAAGAAGATTTAGTTGAACAGGTTACAGCTGAGGAGGGAGAGGCTAATGTAGATGAGACAGCAGATGAGGGAGATGGAATTGGATTGTTGTGGTGGATTTTAGGAGGAATTGGAGTTGTTATTATTTTAGGAGCGGGGATAATTAGATTCTTGTTTAAAAAAGGTAAGCTGTTTAAGAATAAAGTTTAAATAGTTACTTTTGGTTACTAATAGTAACTATGGCTGAAAATATATCTCCGATTGAAATTAATTTTAATACTTTCAAAAAACAAGAGGATGATGTTATAGAGAGAAGAACAAAGGCAAAGGATTCTGTGGTAAAGATTAATTCTGAATTATTAGGAAAGGTAGAAGAGTTTATTAATTTGAAAGAGAATAAATTTAGATACGTGAATCGGAAACAGCTTATTGATGTTGCGGTTTCTGATTATCTAAAGAGGATGAAAAAATAATGGTGACAACAGATGATATTCTGAAAAAGTATGGCTCGAAGATAGAATCTCAGATGAAAGGCTATAATGGTGCAAGTCAAAGTCCTGGCAAGCCCGCGGGAAAAGGTAAATTTTCACAAAGTTATGAAAAATTCAAAGGATCGATGTTGCCAGAATTTAGCAGATATGAAAGATGGTGCAAATCTCTTGGGAATATGTTTAAGATTAAAGTTGCGGAGAAAGATAGAACACGTATTCAGAAGAGTATTGATATCTCGCATTTGAATATAACACCGTCGGAAGTTCTTGTTTGTTCTACTATGCTTTTATTTTTAACTTTGTTTTCCGGAATTTTATTTTTTGTAGCTATCTGGTTATTTACGGAGGTTCCTCCTACAATGTTTTTATTTATGACTTTTGTACTTGCGATATTCCTATTTTTCTATTCATCTAAAGCGCCTGAACGTTTGGCAATGAAATGGCGGCTGAAGGCGTCTTCACAAATGGTTCCGGCGATTTTGTATATAGTGGTTTATATGAAACACACTTCTAATTTTGAAAAAGCTATTAGTTTTGCGTCCGAGCATTTACAGGCTCCATTGTCTTTAGACTTCCGTAAGATTTTTTGGGATGTAGAAGTTGGGAAATTCTCTACAATTAAAGAAAGTGTTGATAATTATTTGATGGGATGGAAAGATTATAGTTTGGAGTTCGTCGAGGCTTTTCATTTGATTGAATCGAGTTTGTACGAATCTGATGAGTCGAGGCGTGTAAATGTTTTGGAAAAATCTTTGCAGGTTATTCTCGATGGTGTCTACGACAAGATGTTGAAATATACTCACGAGGTAAAAGCTCCTTTGACAAATATCTATATGCTTGGAATTGTTTTGCCGACGCTGGCTTTGGCGATTCTTCCACTTGCATCTACTATGTTAAATGGTTTGATTAAGTGGTATCATGTTCTTTTGCTTTTTAATATTATAATTCCGTTTATGGTTGTTTATATGACGGGGAAAGTTATGATGGAAAGGCCGGGTGGTTACGGAGAATCTAGCTTGCTTGAAAAAAATCCGTTGTATCCTAAATATAAAAGTAACGCGGTTTATCTCAAAGCTATTTTGATTGCATTACCTCTTTTTATAATTGGATTGATTCCGGCTCTTTGGAGATATACAGATATTCCTCTTTGGCTTGGCACGACGCGAGATTATAGTTGGTCTAGCCTTGGTCTTGGCTTCTTAGGTAACGGTGGTGCGTTTGGAATTGTTTCCTCTACTGGTGTACTGTATGGGCCCTCAGGAGCTCTGGCTTTGATGATGAGTTTACTTATTCCTATTTCTATTGCTCTTGTTTTCATAATTGTATTTAAATCAAAAACTAAAGAAATTCTGAAAACTAGGCAGCAGTATAAAGACGTTGAAAAGGAGTTTATGTCTTCGTTATTTCAATTAGGTAATAGGGTTGGTGACGGGCAGCCTGCGGAGATTGCGTTTTCGAAAGTTTTGGATTCTAGTAAGGGAACGGCGACCGAGGGTTTCTTTAGGGTTGTTAATGAAAATATTCAGCAGTTAGGTATGAGTTTAGAAAGGGCCTTGTTCGATCCGAAGCGAGGTGCGGTTATAGCTTACCCTTCTCAGTTGGTGGCTACGTCTATGAGAATTTTGGTCGAATCGGTTAAAAAAGGGTTGAAGGTTGCGGCTAGAAGTTTGATGGCGATTAGTGATTATGTTAAAAATATTAGGAAAATCAACGATAGGTTGAAAGATTTGTTGGCGGAAATAATTTCGGATATGAAGTCAAATATGACTTTCTTGGCACCGTTGCTGTCAGGAATTATTATTGGACTTGCAGGAATGATAACTAGTATTTTGTCGGCTCTTGAATCTATGTTCAAAGGTGGAGATGCTGCCGGAGCTGCTGGCATAGGAAGCGTCGAGGGTATTTTAGAAATGTTTGATGTTACCGTAATGCTCCCTACTTATTGGCTTCAAGTTATAGTTGGTATTTATTTAATTCAAGTTGTTTTCATTTTGACGTCCACATTGGTTACAATAAAATCCGGAAGAGACCCTTTACAAACAACGGCGGAAACTGGTAAGAATTTGAAAGTTACGATTATACTTTATTCTATCGTGGCGGCTGCCTCTATCGCTGGCCTTACGGCTATAGGTTCGGTTGCTCTAGCAGGAATGGCAGGATAAGTTTTTATTTTATAGGTTTTAGCGATAAGTTTATAAATAGAAAAGTTATAGTTATAATATGAGAGGAGTTGATGTGAATAAAAAAGGTCAGCAGATGACTTTAGGAACAATTATTGCTATAGTTCTAGGACTTGTTGTTTTAGTGTTTTTAATTTTCGGATTTACTAAAGGTTGGGGAAATTTATGGGATAATATTACTA
>CAZAIT010000010.1:0-29286 GCA_964485325.1 Candidatus Woesearchaeota archaeon
TTTCTAATATGCAATCTCTTTGTTCTTCTAGCTTTATTAGGTCTTGATCTCTTATGTCCACCTCGTTTAATTTTAACTCTAACAACAACTACTCCTTTCTTTGCCTTATATCCTAAAGACCTAGCTCTATCTAACCTCAATGGTTTATCAACTCGAGTAATAGCTCCGCATTTTCTCCATTCAATCATTCTTTCCCTAAGTACTTTCACATCGGGTTTTTTCCAAGCTTCTCGCATGTATTTTGTAGCGCTCATAAAAGATTACTGAAAAATTAGTTTAAAAGCTTATTGCTATACCTATTATCATAGAGGCATTTTCCAAAATTTCCGAACTCCAAAAGCTTATAAATTAAAAATCCGCTTAATAATTACATGAGGCTGTGGCGCAGTCAGGTAGCGCACTGCTCTGATAAGGCAGGGGTCCCAGGTTCAAATCCTGGCAGCCTCATTTATTCTCGCCAGGATTTGGTCAAATTCCGAAAACCTTTGCTCTTAAACTATTTATATATTATTAAGGGTAGAGTTTGAGTTAGTAGTCTCATTCAAGATTAATCTCCTGAGCCCATATGTTTCATTTCATCATTAATAAAATGAGTTGGTTTTTTCCCAGAGTAAGTTATATACAAAATCTTTTTAGCTCGAGAAATTGCTACATAAAATAATCGTCTTTCTTCTTCTTCTTTATTGTAATTATCGTTCTTTACCATCTCTATTGCAGGGTGGTCGCTAGCTTTACACGGGAAATTTTGTTCATTGGCACCAATTACAAAAACTTTCTTCGTCTCCAATCCCTTAATTGCATGCACACTAGCAAGTGTTACCTTACCAACTTTATCTTCTGCTTTTTCTATCTTTCCAACACTAGTATCCTCTCTCACAAAATGAGGAATATTCTTTCTTTTCATAGACTGCGATAGCTCCATGAGTTGTCTATTGGTTCTAGCCAAAACAAAAATTTCTTCATTCGGAGTACCTGAATTAAGGATATTTTCCATAACAAATTCACGTTCTGCCTCTTCTCCATCAAAATCCAATATCCTAATATCTACATTATCAAACTCGTTATGGTATTCTAAGTTTGGCAAACCCATTCCCTGTATAGATTGATTCATAAATTCAACAATTCCCTTTCCACTTCTATAATTTTTAGTTAGATGAATTAATTCAACACTATTATGTGTTTTTTCAAAGTCCAAGATATATTTTATGTCAGAACCTCTCCATCCAAAAATTGATTGTCTTGGATCGCCAACCACAAAGAGATTTGGAGCAGATAATAATTCAATCAATTCAATTTGCATAGCATTCACGTCTTGATATTCGTCAATTAAAACATGTTCAAATTTTGGGATTTTATCAGGAGAATCCTTAAAGAATTTAATGGTATCAACAATTTGGTCAGTATAATCTCTTAATCCTTGTATTGACATATGTTCTTTCAGATATTGAGTTATTTGATAAATTCTTTTCGCGTTGTCTTTCTCTTTTATATCAACATCCTTACTAAAATCATATTCTTCCATCCCAGTTACCTTAAAATAATCCATCACTGAAAAACAATCATTCATAAAACCATTTGTCAGCTGCCCTTTGTTTTTGAATTTTTTCTGAGATGTAGTAGAATAACTATCTACGACGTTATCCATATCTAATCCCATAGAGGCTAGTGCCATATTTATTGCGAGAATCTTGTCAGCATAGCTTTGAACCCTAATCATTCTACCATAAATTTCGGCACCATGTTTTCTAAGGATACTCTCGCAAAATGAATTAAAAGTATTCACAGTAACCCCTTTGACTCCCAATTCAGAAAGTCTCTTTTCCATTTCTCTTCTCGCCTTTCTTGTAAAAGTAATAGCCAAAATACCAGAAGGATGAACTCCCTTATATTTAACTAGAAACTCAATTCTTTTTGTTAAAACCATAGTTTTTCCAGATCCAGCTCCAGCAACACAAAGAATATTTGAACCCTCGGAGATAATCGCCTTTTTTTGTTCGTCATTAAAATTACCTAAAAAACTATCCATGGCTTCAAATCTTTTCTTATCCTCCTCGCTGATTTCTGTTTTTTTAAACTCAATTTTGTTATCTAATTTTTTATTAGGGAGGGTAGGATTTATTATTTCATTTCTTCCTCTAATTGTTAACGACAAAACTTTTACAAATCTATTATAATCACTTATCGCCCACTCGATCATCCCGTTTGAAACTAAATTATCTATCTCTCTAAATATTTTATCTTTATCCCAAAGAAGTTTCCCAAAATTATCCAACTCGTCCAATCTATTTTTAGTAACGGATTTATTTGCATAGCTACCAACTAAAAAATCTACTAATAAATTTTTCCCTACCTGAAAAGGCAATTCCATTAGTGCCTTTAAAATTTTTATATAATCTAAAGAAGCATCTCTTTTTAATTCCTCAATTTCCATAAATTTTTTATTAAGAACATCCTTTTAAGTTTTATCAAGATGAGATAGTCATCTGCATAAAATTATTTTCCTCATTAAGTTCTCTAATATTATCATTAGCATCCAAAACAAATTTAATATTTTCAACACTTTTAGAAGGCAATTTATTATTTGTTACTCTTAAAGCTCTACTATATCCTATATCAAGTTCTCCTAATTCGATGACATGAAATTCTCGTTCTTCAGCAAAAATAGTTAAATTAATGGAATCAATTTTAATAAGTCCATCATTTGAAACTGTGATATTA
Organism: Candidatus Woesearchaeota archaeon; assembly: GCA_964485325.1. Classification (GTDB taxonomy): domain Archaea; phylum Nanobdellota; class Nanobdellia; order Pacearchaeales; family GW2011-AR1; genus JAGVXH01. Next base: position 2,719 of record CAZAIT010000010.1, read on the forward strand.
AAATCTAAATATCTTCCTTTCTTAATAACAGTCAAATTTTCTATAACCGCATCTGCTAATGGTTCAATAGAATATAATTTATCGATTAAATCGATCATATCCTTACTAATTCTTTGATTACATTTAGAGGTGTTATACATAATGCTTTTTGGATTCTTGGAATGGTCGAATCCAAAGACATGCAAAAGCTCATGCAATCCTACAATGGGGTAATCACATCGTGGATCATGATATAGTGATATTTTTCCTTTCTCTATCATCTTAAAAGCACTAGTATTAATTATCCTAGAAGGTCCACCCTCTCCAGCGATAAATAAATTATCACTCAGTTCAATGTAATCATCAGAACACCCGACACTAACATCAGCATTACTTTTATTTTTTATTTCATAAAATGAAATTAACCCTGTCTCATTTTTAAATATAACAAATGCTTCAATCATAGAATATCGTCGGACCTCACTACAATCTTCTTCTATAAAATAAGAAATATTATTATGATTGAATCTTAAATTTTCCATAAACACGGGAGTATCTCCGTAGGTAATATTAATAGTTCGTTCTGGAACAACAGTATCTAATATCATTTCAATTGGTTCTTGTGGAAGATTCATATAAATAAATCCCAAAAGAAATGCCATGACAGATAACATAAGCACTATTGAAATAAATTTTCTCACCATTAAAATAAAATATAAACACCCTATTTATTCTTTTTCTCTTTCTTAATCATACCATCAAATCCCCAAACGGCCAGAATAGCAAACAGCATTGAGATAACCGCTACTACAGCCCAATTATTGGAACCACTAACATTTCCTAATGCTCCACCAAAAGCTGCACTGAATCCAGAAATAAGCATACATTTTCCCTTTGCAATCATTTAATTTCAACCCCTAATTCCTTTAATCTTTTAACATGTGCCTGAATGATTCCTTCGATATTACCGACGATCTTAATCAATTCTTTTCTTTCTGTTAGCAAAGTATTTAGCGATCCTTTATGAAAACCTATCTCTTGCTCGGAAGACATTTGAGGTTCTTCCTCTTTCTTTTCTTTATTTTTTGTAGAATTAATAGCTGATTCTAAATCGTTAATATCCATATTAAAAAGAAAAGAATTTGATTTAAAAATCTATCTCCACAATTCTTATAAACCCAATTTAATATATCTCAATATGGAAAGAACTCATAAATCATCAGAGATAAATGAAAAATTAATAGGAGAAAAAGTAAGCCTAGTTGGATGGGTAGATACTATAAGAGTTCACGGAAATGTAGCATTTATTGATTTAAGAGATAGATATGGAAAGGTTCAAGCCGTGATTTCAAAAAAAAGTTCAGAAGATTTTGAAAAAGTAAAAAATTTAACATTGGAATCTTGTATATCAATCAAAGGAACTTTGAATGCACGACCAGAAGGAAGCGAAAACGAGAAACTTACATCTGGAAAAGTCGAATTAAAAATTGAAGAATTAAAAGTGTATTCACTTGCAGATAACCTTCCTTTCGAAGTAAATAACGAAGATGTTGGAGAAGAGATTAGATTGAAGTATAGATATTTAGATATTAGAGGAGAAAAGCTAAAAAATAATTTAATTTTAAGGCATAAAATAATAAATTTTATTAGAAATTTTCTAAATGAAAAAGATTTCTTAGAAATTCAGACTCCTATTCTAACAAAGTCTTCACCGGAAGGAGCTAGAGATTATCTTGTCCCCTCACGAGTCCATCAAGGAAAATTTTATGCATTACCACAATCTCCACAACAATATAAGCAATTGTTAATGGTTGGAGGAATAGAGAGATACTTCCAAATTGCACCTTGCTTTAGAGATGAAGATGCCAGAGCTGATCGTTGTCCAGGAGAATTCTATCAACTAGATATGGAAATGTCGTTTATGTCCCAAGATGAAATTTTAAATTTAACTGAAGATTTAATGATTAAATTAGTGAAGGAAATTTTACCAGAGAAACATTTTACAAAATTACCTTTTCCTAGAATAACTTATGACGAGGCAATGGAAAAGTACGGTCGTGATAATCCAGATATTAGAGAAAATAAAGATGATCCTAATGAACTTGGTTTCTGTTGGATAGTTGATTTCCCATTATTTAAAGAGCAGAAAGAAGAAGATTTTTTCCACGGAGCTGGGGAAAGATGGGGACCATCTCATCACATGTTTACAATGCCAAAAGAAGAAGATTTCAAATATTTAAATGTTGAAGAAGCAGGAAAGGCAAAAGCCTATCAGCATGATTTAGTTTTAAATGGATATGAAGTTGGAGGGGGAAGTATAAGGATTCATGATCCAGTTATTCAAGATAAAATATTTGACCTTATCGGGTTTACCGAAGTACAAAAGAAAGAATTTGATCATATGCTTAAAGCTTTTAGATATGGAGCCCCTCCTCATGGTGGAATTGCACCAGGTATTGATAGACTAATTATGGTATTATTGGGAGAAAAGAGTATTAGAGAAGTAATTGCTTTCCCCAAAAATAGAGATGCAAGAGATCTTACAATGGATGCTCCATCAATTGTAGAGGCAGGACAACTTAAAGATGTCCATATACAATTGGATTTACCAAAATCCAAAAAAGATGTTCCTAAGGAATAAATAAAAAATAATTTTGTATTCTTAAAATATATAATAATCTTGTTTAATTAAAACTAACTACACTAAACCTTTACTTCTTTCTTTGATTTTGCTTCTTTCTTTTTCTTTTTAAACAATTTTTGAAAAAATTTCTTCATTTGATATCCTCCTCTTTTTATTTATTTTATTGAACGTTTACTATTTAAGTCTTGGCAAAAAGGAATAATATTACATTCTTAAATATCGATTTTAAATCCATCACCTTTTTTTCTTGGTAGAATGTGCCAGTGTACATGAGGAACGATTTGCCCCGCAGTCTCTCCATTATTCATAATAAGATTAAATCCATCTGCATCAACCTCTTTAATAATTTTCGAAGCTGCAGTTTTAACAGTAGTTAATAATTCTTCATAAATTTCTGATGGCATATCTAAAAAAGTAGTGTAATGATTTTTAGAAATAACTAAAGAATGTCCTTTTACCTTGGGAGAGATATCTTTAATCACAATAAAATTTTCACTTTCCATAATCTGTTCATTATTAATCTCTCCAGAAACAATTTTGCAAAATACGCACTCATCCATATAAATCTAATAACCCCAAATTTATAAACTATCCTGCCTAACTTTATTTATGGCAAATAATTCACTTTGGCACGAAGTTAGCGAAGAAGAAAAAGAAAAAATAAGAAAAGAATCTAAGAATCTTCTAAATGAATTTGCATCTAAGTTGTCTAAGATTAAAACTACAGAATCTCATTTTGAAAACGGATTAGGCACAAGAGAAGACGGAGAAGGATGGAACACTGATCCCGAGTTTAAAGATTTAACTTTACTAAATGCCCCATTTGTAGAAGATGGATTTATAGTAGCAGAAAAAGGAGGATGGAAGAAATGATAGGAAAATTTATTGTAGCTTCTGGCCCTGTAATCATCGAAGATGGGAAATTATTAGTAGTCAAAGAAGACAAAGATGATTTTTATAAACTTCCAGGAGGAACAATTAAAGAGGAAACAGATTTAGAAGATGCCTGTCGTAGGGAAGTCAAAGAAGAAATCAATGGAGAAATAAAAATCATAAAATCACTCCACCCTAAAATACTATATGAAAATCCTCAAACAAAAGAAAAAATGACAATCATTCTTGTTAGCTATTTGGCGAAACTAGAAAATAAAAATAAAATTAGACCGATAGAGCCGATAAAAGAAATTATTTGGTTCGATTTAAAAAAGGTTGATGAATGGAAACATAAAGTTTCTCCCTATACACAATTTCTAATCGAAAAAGGAGATATAAAATGATATCCCAAAATAGCCTTAAACATAAACTCAAACAAATTAAATATGAAAAGTTAACGGCAGTTCAAAATGTTATGAATTTTTCTAAGAAAATAGCAACTCTAGAAACAAAGGATTTGAATATTTTTCTATCTCTAAACGAAGAAGTAATTGCTCAGGCAAAAGAAATTGATAAGAGAATAAAGAAAGGAAATGTGGGAAAATTAGCAGGATTATGTTTTGCTGTAAAAGCAAATATTTCTGTAAAAGGATTAGAAACAAATTGTGCGTCAAAAGTATTAGAGGGATATGTTTCTCCATATAATGCAACAGTAATTAATAAACTCCTAGCAGAAGATGCAATAGTACTGGGAATGTTAAATATGGATGAATTTGCATGTGGATGGTCAGGAGAAACATCAGCATTCGGACCAACAAAAAATCCAAAAAATCCAGAATTGGTAGCTGGAGGATCAAGTTCGGGACCAGCCGCAGCAATTGCAGCAGAACTTTGTGACTTTACTTTAGGTTCGGACACAGGAGGATCAATAAGAGTGCCATCATCACATTGTGGAGTAGTTGGACTAAAACCTACTTATGGGGCGGTTTCTCGTTACGGCTTAATAGATATGACAATGTCTTTTGATTGTATTGGGCCATTAACAAATTCCACAGAAGATGCAAAATTAATATTTGATATTATTAAAGGGCAAGATAATTTTGATCAAACGACAAGAGAGATACCTAAAAACAATACTTCGAAAAAGGGGATAATAGGATTGGTTAACGTAGGAGATTTTTGCAGTAAAGAAATAGCAGAATTAATTGAAAATAAAACAAAGGAAGTTGCAGAAAAAAATAATTGGAAAATAAAAAAAATAAATTTACCCTTAGATATTGCATTAGAAACTTACTTCATAATTGTTTTTACAGAATTTTTTTCAACAACTCGAAAGTTTGATGGTAGAAGATTTGGTAAAAAAATAGAAGAAGCTGCTGGGCCAGAAGTAATCAAGAGAATAATGGGTGGCTCTGAGATTACAAAAGCTGAACACGAAGGTAGGTATTACAAAGAAGCTTTGAATGCTAGAAGTTTTATAAAAAAACAATTTGAAAAAATATTTCAAGAAGTAGACGCAATTATTATGCCAACAGTCCCGAGAACGCCTCATAAAATTGGAGAATCGATTTCAGCTAAAGAAATGTATTCTTATGATATCTTAACAGCTCTTACAAACATAGCAGGTATTCCAGCAATATCAATCCCGGCAGGAAAAATAGATAATAAAGATGTAGGACTTCAGATTTTAGCACCACATTTCCAGGAAGATTTGATTTTTAAATTGGCAAAGGATTTTGAATGAAGTCTAATAATTCAGAAAATAGAAGCAGTACAAAGTTACAATCAATAGGAGAAGTAAACTTTGAAAAGTTTAGAACTGAAGTATATATTGTCCCAGAAATTAAAAAAATATTCAAAACAAATAAAATTTCATTAGCGACCTTGATCCCAACAGCATGGTGTTGGTATGACGCAGAATTATTAGATGCAATTGATGAAAATGGAGATGGAAAGCCAGATGAAAAATTTGGTAAAGAATTTAAGTTAATCTATTTACGAGATTCAGATAAAATTGCGGAATTCGAAAAAAAAGCCTTGCTATTTTCTACAATAACAATAAAGGGAATAAAGCTAAAATATATTGCGGTAAAAATATAAAATGCCAGAAATAACATTTGCACAAGCGAGAGAATTTTTAGATAATATAAATAGTGAAGACAAAGTGGCAGTAATTCATCATGATGACGGAGATGGAATCTGTTCAGGAATTTTATATTATGATTGGTGCAAATTAAAAAATGCGAAGACAGAACATTTTACTTATCAGATTAACAGAAGCAAGTTGAAAGATTTTGAATTAGAGAAATTTGATAAAATAATTATTTGTGATGTAGCGCCGTATTTTATAGGTAAAGAATCTGAGATAATAAAAAATAAACAAGTTTTATACGCAGATCATCATCCTCGAGATACGCCTATAGCAGAAGAGATATTGGAATTAGTAACAGTTACTGAAGGATATATTCCGTCATCACGAACCGCAGGAGAATTAACAGGATTAAAACCATGGCTCTCATTAATCGGAACAATAACTGATTCGGGAGAATTATATGCGGAGAATCAAAATTTTATAGACAAATATTTAGAGGTAGTAAATATGACATTAGATAAATTTAAAGAAAACGTAAGTAGCGTTGTTACGAATTTTTTAGTTTATTTTAACGAAGATATGGGAAAAGCATTTACTCTTCTTAGAGAAATTAATTCGATTGAAGAAATAGAAAATCTAAGACAATATTCAGAGCAAGTCGAAAATGAAGTACAAAAATTTGTGAAAGAATATGAAGAGAAAAAAGAAAGATTGGGTGATGTAAATTTTTATTATTTTGAACCAAATTTTTCTGTAAAGGGCCCAGTTTCTGGAATTATAAGTCATCAAGACCAGGATGAAGCATATATCTTTGCAACTCCAAAAGAAGAAGGCAAATATATAACATTGTCGGCGAGAAATACTTCTCAGAAAATAAATATGGCAGATTTACTAAAAGCAGGGGTCGATGGGCTAGAAGAAGGAAGTGCAGGTGGGCATGTACCAGCAGCAGGTGGGATATGTTTAGTAAAAGATATTAATAAATTCAAACAAAACATAAGAAAATTTTTAGAGAATAGAAAATCTTAAATTAAGCTAGCTAAAATTTTGTCCGAAGAAAGAAATTCTTCTTTCCCACTTTTCATATCCTTAATTTTAAACTTCTTTTTTGCAACTTCTTCTTTTCCAACAAAAATTACTTTTTCAATGCCTTTTAAATTTGCATAATCCATTGCCTTTCCAGCTGATTTATCTAGAAGAACAATAACAGAAATACTATTATTACGTAATTCTTCAGCTAATCTAATTGCGGTTTCATCCTCGCCAATTGAAATGATTTGGATTTTTGTAACATCTCCTTCAATTTTTGATAACAAAAATATAGGTTCCAGCCCAAAAGAAATACCAGTAGTTTGAACATCATCGATAAGATAACTTCCACCTCCACAGAGAGAGACATCTAAATCTTTCGACCAAATTTCAAAGACAGTTCCATTATAATAAGAAAGTCCTCGTGCTAAAAATGGTCTAAATTCAACTTTAAATCCATACATCTTACACATTTTTTTCAAATCTTTAATCTCTTTGTAAAATTTATATTTCTCAAAATCCTTTTCCATACCTGTAAAAATTTTCAACAGTTTTTCCGCCCCAAGTTTTTTCAAATTATCCGCAACTTTTTTCTCTGATAACTTATCCAATTTATCCAACTCTCTAATAACTTGTTCTCTATTCTTTTCTCCAATATTCTCTGAAACTAAAATTTCATTAATTAATTTTCTATTATTAACATAAATTTTTACAGGCAAACCTAGTTTCTCAAAAATATTTTTCCCGAGTTTCAAACATTCAACCTCATCTTTCATTGAACTTCCGACAATATCAGCATCGCACTGAATAAATTCCCTCAATCTTCCTTTTCTTATGGGCTCATCTCGAAAAACTTTTCCAATTTGAAATCTCTTGTATGGCAACTTCTGATTCTTCGCAATTCTTTTCATTTGGAAAGTAAATTCATACCGCAAAGCCAATTCTCTTTTTCCTCTATCAGTCAACCTAAAGATATCCCTAACCGCTTCGTCATTAGAATTATTTCCTTTCACAAATTCCTCGAATTCAATTATTGGTGTTTCTACCGGCTCAAAACCATAGAGTTCAAACTGTTCCTGAATAATTTTCTTCATTTTCATTCGCTTTAAAGCATCGTCCCCGACAAAGTCTCGGAAACCTTTGACTGTTTGTATTCTCATATTATTTACGTTTCTTTTCAAGTTTAATTAATCTTTGATTAAGCCTATCATAATTCTTCTTATTATTAATATCAAAAACCCATTCTAAAAAAACCACCGCAGGGAATATAACTATTAAAGTAAAAATCAACCCCTCTATTGTTAACCGCCTCACCTGTTCAAATTGCAAATCAAAAAAAACTCCATGTATAATCGAAGCTACAGAAACTAAGAATGAAAATACAAATAATATCAACAATTGTTTTTTAATTAGTTTGAATGATTTTACCATATTATTTGAGGACGGAAGGCGAGAATCGAACTCGCGTCTCACGGACCACAACCGTACATTCTACCATTGAACTACAACCGTCATTGTATACTATTTAGTCGAAAATCCAATATAAAAAGTTTATTACTCAAAAAATCAACACCAAATTCCCGAAATTCACTGAATACCTTAATCTTATAAACTTATATTATTTTTATACTCCATGAGAAATATTCCAGTAGGAAATATAAGAAAAGTTAGAAAAGCCGTTCCGGTAATTGAAAATAAAGTAAAAGTAAAGATCGGGTTTGGAAAAGCAGGCATTTCTGTTAAAGGTAGCGAGCTAAATGAATATTTAGTTGAACAGGTTATAAGAGCGATAGATTTTGGCTTTAATGTAGACGATGCTCTATTATTGATAAGTGAAGATTTTGTTTTAGAGTTTGTAGAAGTTAAAGAACATACTCATAGAAAAAATCTAAGAGATGTGAGAGCAAGATTAATTGGAACTGGTGGAAAAGCTAGGAAAACTATAGAAAATTTAACTGGTTCAGAGATAGTAATTCACGGAAATACCGTAGGAGTAATTGTTGATTCAGAACATTTGGACGCAGTTATGCAAGCACTCGAATCTTTAATACAAGGAGCAAAACATGGTAATATTTTTGCTTACTTAGAAAAGCAAAATATATCTAGAAGAAAATTTGAAAGAGATGATTTGGGTTTAAAGAAAGGAATAGAAGATAGTGATTAAGAGACAGTTCTAAGTATTTATTATAGTATCATTAATCACATCATATTTCAAATGCAAGTAAGAATCATCTAATTTTTTTACATCAATTAATTTTAATGCTTTGATATCTTTTAATCCAGCAATAGAAGATAAAGATTTTCCATCAATTAAAGAAGATGTTTCTTTTCCTCCAATTAGAGCTGGAGCAACAACAATTGAAATTTTATCAATCAATTTATTCCTTAAAAAAACCGAATTTAAAGTGGCGCCAGTTTGGATTGTTAAGTTATCAATTTTAAAATCTTCTTTTAGTTTTTTAAATAAATCAACAAAATCAATTTTATTTTCATAGTAGATAATTTCAAGATTATCCTCTTCCTGTCTATCAAAAGCAGGGTGAGATTTGTTTGTTGTGATAATAATTAATTTTTTACTCTTTCTAATGAAATTATCTACACCTATTTTATTGAGATGTGGTTTATTGTCAACAATCAGAAAACTAACCGGTAACTTGGCAATATCTTTTTGGGGTTTATTTGCTCCAATTTTAGCTTGGACTCTACCAGAATTCAAAGAATACAAATCTGTTGTCTGTTCAATATCGTAATATTGCTGGAGACCTTCTTTAACTCCTCCTATATTTGGGAAATCTTTATCCATATCTAAATTATCTGTACTTCCTGTAGATATTTTTCCATCAACAGACATCAACATGAATAAAGTTGAAATTGGCTTAATTATATTCACCATATCAAAACTAACCCATTTAGATATTATAAATATTGTTCTTTTAATCCCTAGAAAATAGTGGAGATGACATCTCAATTAGAGACAAGTGGGAAGTTTTATATATGCTTTTTCTGATAATTGATTATGCTTTCGTAGCTCAGCAGGTAGAGCGCACGGCTGTTAACCGTGATGTCGGAGGTTCGAGTCCTCCCGAAAGCGTAGTATACTTATAGTGACGCTCTTTTAATTATATCTTGTAATTAGAATCTAATTCCCCATTTCAGTTCGTTGGTATCTATAATACAGCGTTCTCCTATTGGAATTGAAATATTTGGTTCGTTATGACCTATTTGTTGGTTCATTATAATTGGGCAATTAAAATTCTTGAAGAATTCCTTTAAATAAATATCAATATTCTCACCACATTCTTTGAAATATCCAAGAATTATTCCCTTTGTTTTGTCAAATTTTCCAGCAACTTTTAATTGCCATAAAATATCAAAAACTCTCCAAGATTTCATGTCGTAATCTTCTAAGAAAAGTATTTTGTTTTTAGTTTCAATTTCATAAGGAGTTCCCAAAGACCTTCCAAGCAATTCTAGGTTTCCACCAACAATTCTCGAATCAGCCAATCCTTCTTTTAAAATAGATTCCTTATTAAAAGATATATCATAATTTTCTTTATTTATGGCTTGGATTAGATATTTACAACTTAGTTCGGATGGTTCTATATCTTTTCCAAAATGAGGACCATGAATACATCTTTTTCCAGTTTTTTGATAAATTGCATTGAGTAATATTGTTAGGTCGCTGAGCCCAATTAAAATTTTGTTTGTTTTTTTGATAGATTTATAATCTAAATAAGGTAGTATCTGAATAGCACCCATACCTCCTATAATATTAAAAATCAAACTATCTGCAGATTTGTATGCGAGATTTAATTCTTGAAACCGTCTTTGAAAGTCTCCAGCATAACACAAATATTTAGAGAAAATATTTTTAGAGTAGTGTATTTTGTTAATTCCTAATTCGAGCAATCTTTTTTTTGTCAATATTAAATTAGAACTTGTAATAGTTCCCGAAGTGCCAACCAAAAAGGCGCTTTTCTCAGAGAGTAATTTTTTTTTGTTATCCATAAATTTATTCTGACATTTTTTCCCCAACTGCCTTAACAACTAAGCCAGATACATTGTAGCAATTCGTTAATTTTTCATCATCATATTCAACCCCAGTTCCGGACCCATTAACTTCAAGAAGATAACTTCTTTTCCCAGGATCACCACGGAAATCAACAGAACCAAAGAACATTCCAATTTTTTCGATAATTTTTCTTGAGGTTTCTTCCTCTTGAGGATAACCTTCAATTAGGTCCATTCTTCCATAACTCTCTTCTCCTGGGTTACCTGGTCTTTTAAGAGCTCTACGAATTATTAATTTATTATCTAAAAACATATATCTTCGTTCCTCATCAGCATGCACACAGGTTTGAAAAGTATAATTATGAAAATCTTCAATAGATTTGGCAGATTTAATATCAGTGATATAACGAACGCCTTTTCCCATAAATCCAACATTTGGCTTTGCAATAATGCCTTCGTAAGAAGAGAGCAGGTTTACTAAATCAGAAGAAGATTTCACATCAAATGTCGGGATAGAAGGAAGCCCATTTTCCATAAAAAAACGATTCTGCTTCCCCTTTTCTTCATAGGATGTGGCTTCGGCACTATTCAAGACTTTCCGAAATTGATTCTCTAAGGGATAAAGAGAAGACATAAAAGAACTAGTAGTTCTTGGGCCATTATTTTCTCCTAAGCCATATACAAAGAAGACGTCTCCACTTAGAGGTACCTTACCATCTTCTAATTGGAATTTCCCTGAAGCACCATATGATCTGTATATTTTACGGGCAGTAACGGTATTGTTTTCGATGTGAATATCTACAGGGGAAACTACTTGGAGATTATGTCCTCTATTACGAAAGGCATTGCAAAGAGATATAGATCCAAGATAGCCTTTCTCCCCGACAATTGCACCATCGTTTAAACTAATAGTTACATCCATAATATCTTAATTTGCAGTACTAAGAATTTCTTCTTCTGAAATAATAGAAGCAATTTCTTCGTTTTCTTCTAAGACAATAGAAATAATTGGTTGTTTAATTTTTTTAACAAGACTATCGACAATCATTTTCATTCTTTCGAGATCGTCTAAAGAGTCTAAAAAATAACCTGGAGATGGATTTATTTCAATGAGACAAGGCCCTTTATCAGTCATAATAACGTCAGATTCCCCATACATAACATTTGTTACTTCTTTTGCTTTAATTGCCAATTCAATTTCTTCACGGGTAGGTTCAAAATTATTTTCAATAGATCCATTACTTGTAGATGCTATCCATTTATCATTAGAATCTCTAGAGACAAAAGTTCTTGAGTATGCAAATAAAAATTTTCCATCGACAACACCGATTCTGCAATCGTGAGACCTATTTGCTTTTATGAATTCTTGTAAAATAAATCCAGATTTATATCCTTCTTTATCCGCTACAGAAAACATATCTTTTAATTTTTTAATAAGTTTTTCTCGGGAATTAACGCGATAAACCTCGTAGCTTTTTCCACCGCAGTTTCGTTTTGCAACAATGGGGAATCCAAATAATCCTATAGCTTTATCAACTGAAGTCAAAAAATCCTTTTTAGAGTCAATAAGGATAGTCTCGGGTGTAAAAATATCATTATTCGATAATGCTTTGTATAATTCATATTTACTATAATCTACAAGTGAAGCAGAAGAAGAGTTTACACATAATGTTCCAACATTTTCAAGTTTTTTGAGAATTTCTATGGTTTTTTCTAAGGATTCAAAATCTCTTGGGGCAACACTACTGTATACCCTATTAAAAACTAGGTCGTAAGAAATAAGTTCTTCCCAGCATACAGCTCTTATATCAAAAAAATCTACATCGCAACTATATTCTCTAAAAAGTTTAGCAAAATATCCTTCGGGTGATTCAACGTCATGATGTAAAATAGCAATTTTCATAATAATTTATTACAGCGCTAATTTATAAATCTTTCTCGTGTATTATCTTTAGGGTCGTAACACTTTTCGAGTTTTCTCTAAGGAGATTCTGCTCCAAATAATTTATAAACTTCTTATCCTATCCTATTTCATGCAATTAAAAGATGCAATTGAAACTAGGAAGAGCGTGAGAAGATTTGATTTGAAAAAACCTGATTGGAGAAAAATAATCAGGGCTTTGGATTCGGTAAGATTCGCTCCGAGTGCTGGAAATAATTTTGTAACAAAATTTATATTAGTCTCAGATGAAAAGAAAATTGAAAAGTTAGCAGCTGCATCTCAACAAGAATTTGTAGGAAAAGTCAAATATATAGTAGTTGCAGTCTCAGATGATTCAAGTTTAATTAGAGATTATGATAAACGAGGTGTTCGTTTCTGTGCACAACAAGCAGGTGCCGCAATTGAGAATTTTCTATTAGCTTTAACGGAGCAAAAATTAGTGACGAATTGGGTAGGATATTTCTACAATGAGCAAATCAGAAGAGTTCTAGATGTACCAGAAGGATTCCATGTCGAAGCGCTTTTTCCAATAGGAAAAGAACCAAAAGTTAAGGCTAAAGAAAAAAAGAAAAGAAAACTAGAAAGCATATTGTATTTTGATAAATGGGGAAATAAGAAGATGACTCCAGAAATCAATATAGGTCTAAAGTCTGTTTAATTCACAAAAGTGAATCGCTCGCCCCCCGAAGGAAGCGAGGAAAAATAAAAATAAAAAATAAAAAGTTGGTTTTTTAACTTAAGTCGTCTAAGCCGAGTTCATTAACACTAATTCTGTTATTATCTTCAAAAGTACTTGTATTTTTTCCTAGGATGTAAGGAGACTTAACTCCAGTCATAATTGTAATGACTCTTACTCTTCCCTGAAATTCTTTATTTACTCTTGCTCCAATAATCACTTGTGCTTCTGGAGACAAATTTTCTGTAACAAGTCTTCCAATAGTGTCAAATTCTTCAAGTTTTAAATCAGGACCGCATGTGATATGAACCAATGCTCCAGTAGCTCCCCTATAATCTACATCCAATAATGGATGAGTCAAGGCTTGTTGTACCGCCGCATCAACTCGTGCGTTTGAATTATCTTCACCGATACCGATCACAGCTACATCTCCGTTTTTCATGATAGATGACACATCTGCGTAATCTAAATTGATTAATGATGGTAATGTAATTGTCTCAACGATACCTTTAATCATAGTAGAAACCAACTCGTTAGCAACCGCGAAAGCTTGTTCCATAGGTAACTGACCAGCAATATCTACTAATCTGTTATTATCTAATACAATTACTGTATCAACAGATTCTCTTAATTCTTGAAGACCGAACTCTGCCTTATCGATTCTTGCTTTCTCCGCCTCGAAAGGCATTGTGACAACCGCAATAACTACCGCGCCCGCTTCTTTAGCTAATTGAGCAACTACTGGAATTGAACCCGTTCCGGATCCACCTCCCATACCAGCCAGAACAAAAACCATATCCGAATTCGAAACAGCTTTTTTCAGGTCAGTAAGAGATTCTTTAGCAGCTTCTCTTCCTCTTTTGGGATAGCCTCCACACCCAAGACCACGCGTCAATTCTCTACCAATAAGAATTTTCTCGTCGGACTTCGTTATAGATAAATGAAGAGCATCTGTGTTGATACCATAAATGGTAGCCCCGTTGATACCCTTATTAAAAAGCCAGGTCGCCATGTTACATCCACATCCACCACATCCGAAAACCTTAATATTAGCCTTTCCAGCTTTTAAATCATCAAAATTAATAGAGTTAGCTTCAACGTTTTGAATTGCTTCTTTTGCAAAATCTAATGGCATTTTTTCTCTTTTTTAAACCTCCTTTCAATAATGTAATTCATTTAGTTTGAAGACGCTTTTTCTTTAAAAATATATAGGGGATAGATTGGATATAAAGATAGTAGAAAAAATTATTAAGTTTCAGAAATTTCTAATAAATCTAGCTCTCTTTCAATATCTTTGAGTTCGTCGTCGTGAATTTTAAGTGTCATATGTATATCTTGGAAGTGATTTGGTTGTCTCAAAAAGATTTCACCATTGTTTGATAAATGTAATATTGGAACAAATGACGCAAGCTTCTCCTCCCTACTTGGAGCAAGGTGTGAGAATTTCATATGGTCATTATTTTCTCCAATATGATTTTTCACAATACTAAAAATGCTTTTAACCCTTACTTTCAAAGGTACAAAACTACTTCTTGGCATAACAGCCAGCGCAGATTTCTCCGCTTGACGTCCCTTAATTTCTCTTTTTATCCTACGATTCTCAGTATTAATCGCCGTATCAAGTGCACCCATTAATTCTTTTAATGTAACCTTTCTGTGTCGCGCCATAGGTGTTCGCGGAACCAAAATTGGCAGCTCATCTTCATCAATTGTAATTTTTTCAATTTCATATTTCTTTTCTTCTTTGTTCCCATAAAGCGCATTATTCAAATCCTGAATGTAAGAATTAATTAATATTTCAGATTTAAGTCTCAATAAAATAGAACAAGCAAGCAAGATTTTAGAAGAAATGAAAAAATCCGCATCTTCCATTTGCTGAATAACTCCCACATATTTGTCAGCCAAAGTTCCCAAATCAATATCCCACGGGTCCAACTGCTCAGTTTTTATAAGATCGTAAAGAATAGTTTGCCAACCCAGTTCTTCGCTAGAAACTAAATTAAAAAATTGATCCTGATTAATTCTATCACCTTTTTCCATCGCTAGAAATAACAGCCTAGGTTAATAAAGATTATCCATATCTTGGTGTCACTGGTCAATTACAACACACCGAAACATTTAAAAAGTATTACTGCTTAGTTATAATATCACCTCTTTTTCCCCAGGAGAGAGCGGTAAGGCAACTTTTTAATCGCTTTACTGCATCTCCTAGGGTTTCAATATCTTCACAAATAATTCAAGTCACATAAGTCCCAAGATAAACTAGAAAAGTTTAGGGCAGTGAAGGATTTTTAAAATGTTTAGAATATCCAACTGATAGTAGTGCGAGAGTTTATTTCTTATAGATGGATAAAATTATTTTAATTTTTTCCCCGTCTTTCATGATATCTTCTTGACTGATAATATTTATAGATTAAAATTACAATTATTTCTGAAATCAAGGCTATAAAAAACCCAATCGAAAAATTACTTAGATATTGATTGGTTATATTTATCCAATTAACAAAATTAATTACTAGGAATAAAAGAATAGAATGGATAAAAATCCACAATAAGAAGTCTTTATCAAAATCAATCTTAGATTTATTGTATAAAAATATTTTAATAACACCAGAAGAAAATTCTAAACAAAATCCACCAATAATAAATATTACATACTCGTTTAAAATGGTCGTAAATCCCAAAATAAAATTAAAGAAAAGATAAGCTAATGTAAAGACGCAGCTATAAATTATAATTCTTCTAATGTGCTTAAATAATTTTTTATGACCAAAAAATTTCTTCAACCTCCTTGTATGTAATAAGAAAATTGCAAACAAAAGTGAAAATATGAAAACATAATTTGCCTTATCGCCTTGAATACTCTCTAAAAAATAGTTCTTTTGTTTATGGGGGTTGGTTCTATATTCATCCCAGAGTGTCTTTCTTGTATGAACTTCATCTTCGCCTACCTCTTCTCCAGAGAAGATATCCAAATATCTTGCTGTCTCCTCATTATTTATCCAACAACTGACAAAATCATAATTAGGAATCCCTCCACCAGCACTTATACGATTACCTGCAAGATTTTCTTCGCAAAACTCCACTCCTTTCTTAGAACTCCAATTTTTTCTTAATTCTTCAAATTTCAAATTTCTCTTGGAAGTTATTTCAGAATAATTAAGAGGAAGGTCATATTCTTTTTTTGAATTTTGAGAAGAATCTTTTGTTGATGTTTTTATGGGGGTGCCGAAATCAATGTTACTAAAAATGTTACCCAATTTTCCTGCCAGAATAACTTTATATAACTGTGCCTGACATACAGCAACAACTTCCCCATCTACACAACGATACTTTACTTCTGCTGTAAGGTCTTCATCTCTAATATCTAAAGAGCACCACATTGCCTCAGTAGATGTTCCAAGATTAGTGAGCATATCATTAAGACCAAGCATTCCACCTCTCTTCATGAGTTTCCCATCTTGACAGAACAAAGTATTCACGTCAGAACGTTGGCTAGAAAATGGAACCTTTAAAGTAAATAAAGCGATAATTAATATGATAATAACAATGATACCAATAACACCAAAATCTCCTTTCTTATTCATAAAACAATTAATCTCTCAAACTTAATAAATCTTTAGAATCCAACGAACTGTTAATGTGTTTTTAACTGTTAGTAACACATCAACACATAGAATCAAAACTTACCCAAAAAACTATTCTTTACTTTCTAATTCGATTTCAACTTTCTTTTTTTCAAACTCAGTGAAATGACATCGTCCGCAATAAGCTCGACCTTTTCCAACAGATAAAAATATTCCTGGTCCACATCTTGGGCAACTTCGCGCTTTCTTAATAATTTTATCGCCTTCAACTGTATATTTCTTGTATTTTACAGAAGTAGGTTTGTTAGTATGTTTTTTCTTGCCCTTAATTTTTGACTTAATCATTTTCTACATTCTCCTTAGTTTCATCTTTGCCGACCTTGTCCGTTTCAGCGGATGCCATCTGGGCAGGAGGTACACCCTTGGGTGTCTCAACAACCTCTTCAGTTGGAGCCTCAACTTCTGGTTCAACTGTTTCAGCAGGAGTCTCTTCAACAACTTCAGCTGTTTCCTCAGTAGCTTTAGCTTCCTCTTCTGCCTTTTTCGCATCTTCAGCAGCTTTCTTCTCAGCTTTCTCTTGATCCTTTTTCTCAGCCTCTATTTTCTTTTTAACTTTTTGTGGAACTGTTTCAATTTTTTCCTTAGCTTCAACATTATCATAAACAACAGCCTCAATCATAAAAGATTGCTTCCCAAAATTTGTATTAATTTTTTTTATAACTATCAATTCAGCTGGTTTTCCTATCTCGGTTTTAACTTCATCAAAAGTAGGTGTAACAGAGTTTTTAATTTCTATAATTATTTCTTCTCTTTCTAAAAAAAGATTCTTATTTTGTTTGATTATTTTACTTTCCATTATTTTGATTTGATTGCAAATTCGCCTTTGCTATTTATTTTCATATTATCAGCAATCTCTGATTTATCTGAATTAAAAATATGGACACGCCCTTTAAAAGATTCGCTTGCTGGAGTTTCTCCGCAGTTAGGGCATTTGTCTCCAAAATAAATATGCTTACAATTCAAACAAGATTTTTCCTTAGGAGCCATTATTTCTTTTTCTCCTTTTTAGTAGCTTTAGCTTCAATTGCCGCAGCTTGTTCTGCCTGCTTAGCATCCTTTTCTTGTTCTGCACTTACCCAGTCAAGTTTTCCTAATCCAGGTTGTCTCATAGTTAATCCTATTTTTGGCTCTTCTCCTTTGTATGAAACTGCAACAATTCGAGCAATACATTTGTCGCCCTGTACTAAATTTTTCTTACCATCTTTTCCTGTAAGAACTCCAGAATCAGAGAAAGAAACAAAATCATCCATAGTTTGAGAAATATGAATCATTCCTCGGATAGGTCCCATACTAATGAAAGCTCCGAAATTTGTGATTTCTTCTATAGTTCCATAAATTAATTCTTGTAATTCAGGCTTGAAAATTATTAATTTGAAAGTTGATTCGTAATATGCAGCTCCATCTCCAGGGATTATAATTCCTTCTTTAACGTCGAGAACATCAAGAACAGCTACAACAGTACCAACATCTTTATCCTGGAATCCAGAATAAGACTCTTCCAATTGCACACGCACAGCCTCATCAGTATTCATGCCAAATTTACTTGGCTCTACCCTTACATGGTCTGTTACTAAAACTTCGTAGAACATATTCTAGTGAGAAAAAATTGATTTAAAAAGCTTTTGTCACAACAAATTTAGATTATTTTTACCACGAATCGTCAGAATTTTATTATTAATCCTAGATTTCAGGTTCTTATCCAAAGTTGCCAAAACAATATCCTTATTCATGACATAATTCACAATTTTTATATCAACATTTGGGTTTTTACCCGGTAGCTGAATAACCTCGGGATCTAAATTTTGAAGCATTTCAAACCCCAATTTAGCAGAATCTTTATCTGCAACTTTCATTCCAACTTTATCTTTTAAACTTCCCAGTTCGTTCAAAACATCCTGTGGGACAACCCATTCTATTTTCTCATCGATAATCTCGTCAGCAAGACTAGGAAAATCAATCTTCTCTTTAGCACATGTCAAAATAAAATTAGTGTCCAATAATATTCTCATAAAAGTAAGAGATTGAGAAGATTTATATAAGTTGGGTTACTTAATTATTTATGAAAGAGGTTGAGAATATTCTACGAATCCTACGTGAAACGTCACGTCTAATTAAAAAGGATAAGCCACAGGAGTTAAAAGCATTATCCGGACAAACGATTCATTCCGCCACAATTTCACAAGATGGAGATAATATAGTAGTTGCTGTTTTAGTTTATTCTTTAGGAAAAATTTTAGAACGAGAGCATTACAAAAAAATGGAAGGATGGAGCAATTTTTACACATCTGTAATAAAAAATTTAGATTTAGCTATTGGTTCTTTGGAAAAAAATAACATAAAAAACGTGAGGATTTATCTAGGAAGAATTAGAAACTCTCTAAATCAAATTTCCGGAGACCTTGGAAGATATATTAAAGATGTTTTTAGAAAAGCTGAAATAAATAAGGCATTCAAATTATATGAACATGGTTTATCGTCGGAACAAACAGCAGAATTACTTGGAGTTAGTCTTTGGGATTTAGCATCATATATTGGGCAATCGTCAATAGGAGATTCAAAGGTAGCGATTAGCATGCCAGTAGCGGAAAGAGTTAAAATTGCGGAGGATATATTCGGATGAAATACCTAATTTTTGACGCAGGGCCTATAATTTCTATGACTATGAATGGGATGCTGCCGATAATTGAAAAATTAAAAGGAATATTCGATGGAGAATTTATTTTGACGCCACATGTTAGAAAAGAAGTAGTAGATAAACCCATGAAAATTAAAAAATTCAAACTAGAAGCAATTCAGGTTAATGATATGATAGAACGAGGAGTTTTCAAGATGTCCAATGCGGTTATATCAAATCAAAAATTAGATATGGAAACTAAAAAAATCTTAAAAACAACAAATGGAGTTTTGCGAACAACACAAACAGGAGAAAAAATAAAAATTATTCATGATGGCGAAGCATCTTGCTTGGCTTTTTCAAATTTATGTGGAGCAGATAATGTTATTGTTATTGATGAAAGAACCACAAGAATGTTAACAGAAGCTCCACAAAATTTAGAAACGATGATGGAAAAAAAATTACATACATCATTAGATGCCGAATTATCTTTGTTGAATGAATTAAAGAAATTTAAGTTTATTAGATCGGCCGAATTATTATTTATTGCATATAAGAAAAATTTAATACCCGTTAAAAAAAGCAAAGAGCTTCTCGACGCATTACTTTACGGTGTAAAATTCAAAGGTGCTGCAATATCTTCAGTAGAAATTGAAGAGATGAAGAAGTTAGTTTAATTAGGTTTAAAAACGTCGAATGCAAATAATATTTATTGGGTTCATCGGATAATGATAGTCTGTCTCGCTCCAGCCGAGAAAGCGGGGGTTTGATTCCTCCTGAGCCCATATTCCCAATACTTTTATAAACAAAGTTGTCCTAATTCTAGCATGGTAAAGAAGGTGGAAGAAAAATCATCAACAGAGATTAAAGACAAAGATATTCCCAAAAAACCTATAATAAAAGAGAAAACTCCAAAATCAGTAGAGAAAAAACCTAAAGAAAAAAAGATGACTGCAAAGGAGAGAGAAGAACTTCTAATTGAAAATTTTGTTGGGTTACAACATGCTATGACAAATATGTCTATTAAATTTGGAGCACTTTCAGATAATATTAGTAAATTATTACAGGTATTTGAAGAAGCTGCAAAGGGATTTGTATCTGGAGGGAAAACTAATGACAAAGATATGTTAAACAAAATAGATTCACTATTAGATCAAAATAAAACTATAGCAAAAGGTTTGATTCTAATGGAAGGGAAGCTAAGAGGACGAAATGAACAGCCTCAACCGATTCATACTAATATAGAAGTGCCTCGTGCTAGACCAAGACCTCTTCCTAATCTATGAATTCTCAACAAATTTCCACAATAGCAATGGAACCATTCATCCAAGAGTTTGTATATGCAATTGTACAAAATATACGCGCAAAAAATTTTAATTATAAAGAAAAACAAGTTATCCATGCTGATTTAGTCCCAAAGTTTTCTTCCAATATTATTGAAGCTTCACTAGGAGAAAATAAAGTTATGAACATAAATAATAATTTGCAACTAGATACAAAAAGAATAATACCCAGACCTATTAATCCTAATTTAAATATTATCAAGCCTCTAACTCCAGCAAGCACAATCCAACCAAAAATTCCAACTCAACCTATAATACAATCTCCCCAGATAACTTCTCCTAGTCCAATAGTTCCATCTCAACCAATAGCCCCAATTGCTCCACAAATGGCTCCTCCGATGGCACCAGAAGGAACTCAAGTAGGTCCGGCTCAATACTATAATAAAATAAATTTACTCCTCAACGATCCTTCGGTTTCTATGATTGAATGTCAAGGTACTGGAAAACCCATTATGGTTATGAGAGGAGGACAGAGACAAATAACAAGAATTATTTTAACTGCCGAAGATATAAAAAATATTCTAGACAGAGTTTCAGATCAGGCACATATTCCTTTATTAGAAGGAGTTTTTAGGGCAGCGGTAGATAATTTTGCAATTAACGCAACTATTTCTGATATAATTGGTTCTAAATTTATAATTAGGAAGCAGCCAAATTATATAATGCCAAAAAGGTAATTTTAAAAAATAAGATTTCTTTGAATAATAATGGATAATAAGATTAGTTCCGAAAAATTAAAAAAATATTTTGATTTAACCGAGAAAGCATTATCAGAAGTTAAAATAAATATTATTAACGGCAAGGAGTCAGAAGCAAAAGAAATTATAGGTATGGTTGAAAATTATGTTTCAGATGCACATCACTTCGAAGATAAAGATGATTGGGTAAACGCTTTTGCAGCCTTAAATTATTCTCATGGGTGGTTAGATTCTGGAGTAAGGTTGAAAATATTTGATGTGCATGACGATAAATTATTTACTGTGTGTTAATTCCGCAATATATATAAGTCAGATTTTTCTTTTTAATATATGGAAAAAACATGGGTGATTAGTTTAGGTGGATCCAGAATTGTCCCAGAAGAAGTTGATGATAAGTTTTTATTAAATTTTAAAAAATTAATTGAGGCACATCCTTCACAAAAATTTGTAATTGTTACGGGAGGTGGTTCCACAGCTAGAAAATATATTACAGCTTTGAAAAAATTGGGCAAAAGAACGAAGGCCCAATCAAAAGAAGGAATCGCTATCACGAGACTACATGCTGAGTTTATGATGAGCCTTTTCGGAAAAATTGCAAATGATAAATTACCTCTAAGTATGAAGAAAGTCAAAAATTTATTAAGAAAAAATAAAATAGTCTTTTGTGGGGCTCTAAGATATACTAATAAAAATACAACAGATGGAACAGCCGCAAAAATTGCTAGTTATTTGAAATGTCCATTTATTAATTTAACAAACATCAAGGGGCTTTATACTGCAGACCCTATAAAAAATAAAAAAGCAAAGTTTATTCCTACAATAACATGGGAAGATTTTGAAAAAATAACAAAAAAAATAAAGTATGAAGCGGGTCAGCATTTTGTTTTAGATCAATCTGCAGCGAAGACGATTCAAAATAAAAAAATTACAACTTATATTGTAGGTTCGTTAAAAGCTATAGATAATATTCTAAAAGAAAAAAAGTTTACGGGCACAGTGATTAGAGAATAAGAAATTGTAAATCTATCGTTTTTGACATACATAAAAAACAGGCGGGTGTTTTCTTATATCTTTTTTTGAAATTTGCATTTTACTGTTTATTTCAAGAACTTTAAATCCTGCTTTTTTAATTTCACGTTCAACTTCTTTTATAGATGGAATATGGATATATTGTTTACTTATGTAAGTTTTCTGAGCATCTGTGGTTTCTCTGTCAAAAAATCTATCACCGTAATCAAGTTCCTCAATGTTAAATCTTAAAGGCCTCAGAATGAAAAACCGAATCCATTGTTTAATCCAAAAATATGAGAATTGTCTAGTAAAAACCCGTGGATGAGCGGTGAAAATATAAATTCCATTCTTTTTTAAAATTCTATAAATTTCCTTTAACGCTTTTAATCTATTTTCATCTCCAGGTATCTGTGTCCATCCCTGATTAGAAAAAATCGCATAATTAAATAAGGCATCTTTGAAGTTGAGATTTGTAGCGTCATCTACGCGGTAATCAATCTTCAATTTTTTTCTTTTCGCAATTTTTTTCGCGTTTTCAATCATTGCAGGAGTGATATCAATACCAATTATCTTAAAATTCATTTTTGAAAGAGGAATCGTTGTTCTTCCAGTTCCACATCCAATATCTAAGACATTAGAACCTTTTTTAGTAAAATATTTCTTTACAAAATGTTTTTCAGGAATCCATAATCCTTCTTCTGCTTTACGAGAATATTGAAGTTGAGCATTTTTACCAGAGAATTCTTCAATCACCAATTGCTTTAAGTCTACAGCCATAATACATAGTAATTTTGGGATATTTATTAAGGTTACTACGAGAGAAAAGTAAGATTTTTTAGCCCTCACTTAAAAATATAAAGTCTTTTTCTTTCAGAATATTATGAAAGACATAAATTTATTTCAATCCAAAGATTCTATTTATTTAAAGAGAGTAAAATCTAAATCAGAAGTTTCTGAGAAAGATGAATGTGATGGATTTTTAATTGACTCTTCTGAAAAAGAAGCAAGGAAAATTATTGCTTCATTGAAAGATAAAAAAGCTTCTTATAAAATTGGATTTATTGGAGGGGACGATGCTTTAAATAGAAAAGCTATAGAAAGCTTAAAAATTGATTATTTAATTTCTCCAGAAAGAGGAGATAAGAAAGATACTTTGAAGCAGAGAGATTCTGGGATAAATCATTTTGTTGCAAAGTTGGCAAAAGAAAAAAAGATTTCAATTATTATTAATATAAATGAAATTAGGACATTAGAAGAAAAAGAAAGAGTCTTGAGACTAGAGAGAATTATTCAAAATATAAAAATTTGTAGAAAAGCTTTTTGTAATATTAAAATCGCAAGCCTAGCAGAAACAAAAAAAAATTTAGTTGACGAGAAAGGACGGCAATCTATCGGTGTCAGCTTGGGAATGAGTAGCGAACAAAGTAGGGAGAGTGTAAGATTTTAATAATTTATATACCAGAAATATAGGAACATTTAAAAATATTTTATACTAATAAAATACAAATGAGGATGAACAAAAATAGACAAAAATAAAATGAAATTACATAAAAAAATTACTTTTGCAATCATAATATTTTTAATTTTGTTGCTTGGAGGCTCGTGTATTTATTCTTACGTTGAAGGATGGAAATATCTTGATTCAGTATATTTCACCGTAGTAACCGTAACCACAGTAGGATATGGAGATTTCGCACCACAAACAGATATCGGAAAAATATTTACTATATTTTTTTCTTTTTTTGGAATAGGGATGGCACTTTACTTTTTCACGTTGCTTAACAAATATATTTACAGAAGACAATTGTTTACACTATTAAGAACCGCAAAAAAAATAAAAGGACATAGAGGTACGAAATTAGTGAAAAATGAAAGTAAGTGATGTAATGAACAAGGTTTTCGTAATTGATTCTGATATAACTTTGAAACAAGCTGCGATAATTATGTCTCACAAAAAAATTGGATGCTTAACTTTTTTAAAAGACAGCAAGATAAAAGGGATTATAACTGAAAGAGATATTTTAAAAAATATTTCTAATTTAAATAATAATGTTTCATCCGTAATGACGAAGAAGGTTATTACAACAAATGTAGATTCAGATTTAGAAAAAGTAATTTCAATCATGGCGACTCATAAAATTAAAAAAATATTGATTACTGATAAAGAAAAGTTAGTGGGAATTGTGACATCCACAGACGTTATTTCTCATTCAGATCTTTTGCGTGAGGATATATTCTTTTAATTAGAATGGAAGTATTTATAGAATTGAGCATAATCATTGGGATAACAGTTTTAATTGCAGGACTAATGAGATTTCTCAAACAACCATTGATAATTGGTTATATTATTTCAGGAATAGTAGTTAGCCCGTATTTTCTTAATATTATTAAATCGACGGAAACCATATCAATATTTTCACAAATAGGGGTAACGTTTCTTCTTTTTATTATAGGTATAAGTTTAAGTCCAAAGGTTATCAAAGAAGTAGGAAAAGTTTCTCTAATAACTGGAATTGGGCAAATTATTTTTACATCTCTAATAGGCTTCTTCATAAGTAAGGCACTAGGCTTCTCAACAATTGTTTCAATGTATATTGCAGTAGCTCTTACATTTAGTAGCACAATTATAATTATGAAACTTTTATCAGACAAAAAAGATACAGAAAGATTATACGGAAAAATTTCAATCGGATTCCTATTAGTTCAAGATATTTTTGTAATAATTTTATTAATGATAGTATCTTCTTTTTCCGGCGGATTACATTTAGAAGAACTTTCCATTTTATCATTACTTGTGGGAGCAGGATTGATTGGGGGATTTATATTAGTTAGCATTTATATTCTACCAAAATTATCTGTCTTTTTTGCAAAATCTCAAGAGTTTTTATTTCTATTTTCAATTGGATGGGGAATGGGATTAGCAGCATTGTTTCATTCTATCGGATTTTCAATGGAAATTGGGGCACTAGTTGCAGGTGTCGCTCTATCAATGTCGCCCTTCCATTACGAAATAAGTTCAAAACTAAAACCCTTAAGAGACTTTTTTATTATTCTATTTTTTATCCTTTTGGGCTCCCAAATGGCTTTCGGAAATATAAGCGAATTAATTGTGCCAGCAATAATTTTCTCCTTGTTCATTCTTATAGGGAATCCATTAATCGTTGTGATTTTAATGGGGCTACTTGGCTACAAGAAAAAAACAGGATTCCAAGCAGGACTTACGGTAGCTCAAATAAGCGAGTTTTCTTTAATCTTTATTGTTTTAGGTGTTAGCGTGGGACATTTAACCAATGAAATATTATCACTTGTTACACTAGTTGGGATAATAACTATCTCAATCTCAACATATCTAATATTATACTCGGATAGAATATACCCTCACCTATCTAAATATTTATCAATATTTGAAAGAAAAAAAATAGCCGAAAAAGAAAAAGATACAGAAAATTATAATACTATTTTATTTGGATATAATAGAATTGGTTACGATTTGCTGAAGTCTCTTAAAAAATTAGAGAACAGTTGTTTAGTTGTGGACCACAATCCAGAAACAATTCTCGGATTGTCTGGGGAAAAGGTTAAATGTAGATACGGAGATGTAGACGACGATGAATTTTTAAATGAATTAAATTTAAACGAAACCAAAATGATTGTTTCAACAATTCCAGAATTCGAAACAAATTTATTATTGATTAGCAAAGCTAGACAAGTAAATAAAAAAGCGATCATACTAGTAATTTCTCATAATATTGAAGAGGCAAATGAGTTGTACAGTCAAGGAGCAACATATGTTATTATGCCTCATTTTTTAGGAGGAAGCCATGCATCAAGAATGATTGATGAATATAAATTTAATATAAGCAAATTCCAAAAGGAGAAATTAAAACATATTAAGTACCTTAAAAATAAAAAAAGATTAGGTCATGAGCATCCGAAGATAGAAAAACACAAATGATCCATAAACTGCTTTACTAAAACTTAAAAAGCTATAATCATATTGAGTACAATG
>CAZAIT010000011.1:0-23170 GCA_964485325.1 Candidatus Woesearchaeota archaeon
TAAGAATAGAAAAATAGTAGGATATCAAAAAGACTAAATATTTATAAATGCAAAACCTATTAAATTAATATGAAAAAGTTGTTTGGAATTTTTGTTTTGAGTATGATTTTTGTTTCTATGGGTGCCGGAATGGTTTCGGCGGCAAGTGAACCCGTTGAGGCGATTAATAAGGTTTTAACAGGAGCTTATGAATTTGTAAAACCTGTTTTAGAATTTATTTTAGGGGAAACTAGTCCCCCAGAATTATTTTTAGCAAAAATTATACTTATGATTATGGTATTTGCTATTCTTTGGAAGAGTTTAGAAAAAATTCCGTTTTTTAAAGAAACAAATTGGGTATTATATATAGTAAGTATTGGAGTATCCATCCTATCTATGAGTTTATTTAAAAATGCGGATGTTGTAGAAAGCATATTACTTCCATATTCAGCATTGGGAATAACAATAAGCGCAGCCATTCCATTTGGATTATTTTTTCTCATTGTGAAAGACTATCATAAAACTGCAAGAAAAATTGCTTGGATATTCTTTATCATCGTTTTTACTACTATTGGAATTATAAGGTGGACTGCTATTAAATATTCTTACGTTTATTTAATAACTGCGGGAGCAGCATTGTTATTTTTACTTTTTGACAAAACCATTCAGAGAACAACGGAAAAAGTTGCGGCAGATCACCTAGAAGAATTAGCTAGATCGACAGCAAGAACTGAGATTACTGCAAAAAGACATTTATTAGAAACAGGATATAGAGCGGGCAGAGTTTCCGACAGAGATTATATTACTCAAGATACCCATATTAAGAAGCTTGAAAAAGATTATGGTATTACCAAAGGCTAAATTTATAAACTTATTTTATTATTATTGTTTATGAAAAAATCATTTATTGTATCATTCTTTTCATTATTAATATCCCCTCTGGTTTCTGCTGCTTATTATACTAATGATTTAGCCTCAGGGCTTGGTACTGGGATGAAGCAATTAATTGATATTATTGAATCTACGTTGGGGCCTTTCTTCTCTGTGATACTTGGTGGAACTCCTGATTTATTATTTGAAAAGATTTTAATCTTGGCTGTTATTTTGGCTGTTATTTATCTTGTTATTTCTAAGTTAGATATATTCAAAGATAATAAAGTTGTAATTTGGATTGTTTCAATTTCTGTATCATTATTATCAACTAGATTTATGTCTGGAGATTTATTAAGGACAATACTTTTGCCTTATTCAGTTTTAGGAGTTTCTATTAGTGCTGTTCTTCCTACATTAATTTATTTTAAATTTGTACAAGAGTTTAAAGATAGTTCAACTTTAAGAAAAATGCTTTGGATATTTTATATGATTGTTTTTATTGTTATATGGAGTATTAGATATGATTCTCTTGGAAGCATCTCTTGGATATATATGATAAGCGCAATAGCTGCATTTTTCTTTTTCTTATTTGATGGTACAATTAGAAGGATTATGATAAAACAAGAAAGAAAAGAAATGGATTTAACAAATAAAGGCCAGCATCTTGGAGAGTTAAGAAAGCAATTAACAGAATTAAGAAAAAACCAGAACAATTATTCCCCAAGTGTTTTAAAAAAATTAGAAAAACGATATCTTGATAGTATAAAAAGAATCGAAAAAGAAAAAAATTAGTTAATCCCAAATAATCTTCTAAAGAAATTAACAATTGATTCTATGAATCTTCTAAACCAAGATGATTCTCTTGCGCTATTCTCTTGTAAATAAATTGTTTCGGATACAACTGGCGATTCCTTCTGTGTGTATGGTGTTCTTCTGTAATAATCTTTATATTCTTCCCAGTCATCATCGTCATCATCACCACTTGAAACGACTCTAACTGTCCTTGTAACCTGAGTTGCGTTATTTCCTGCGGAGTCTGTTACATCGTATGTTATGTGATATGTGCCGATTGAACCTGTGTTTAAATCTGAAGAAACCACTACTACAGATGATGTAATATCTCCATCATAGCTATCTGTCGCAATAAAACCACGTTCAACATATGTTCCTCTAATGTCTACTGTGAAAGGATTGCTACCTATTAATATTATAACTGGAGCGGTAGTATCTACTACATTTACTGTTCTAATAACTTGAGCTGCGTTATTTCCTGCGGAGTCTGTTACATTGTATGTTACATTGTAGATTCCTATAAGATTCATATTCACATTTGAAGAATCAGTTACTATCGAGGCAGTTATATCTCCATCTACACTATCTGAAGCATTTGCTCCTTGCTCTACATATATAGTTGCTGCTTCTAGAGTCGATGGATTGCTACCTATTAATGTTATAACTGGAGCGGTAGTATCTACTACATTTACTGTTCTAATAACTTGAGCTGCGTTATTTCCTGCGGAGTCTGTTACATCGTATGTTACGCTATAAGATCCTACAAGATTCATATTTACAGATGAAGAATCAGTTATTATTGAAGAAGTTACATCTCCATCTATATCATCTAATGCAGTTGCTCCTTGTTCTACGTATGTGGTTGCTGCTTCTAGAGTTAATGGGTTGCTTCCTGTCAAAGTTATAACTGGAGCTACTTCTGCGTTTACTGTTAATGTTAGTTCTGTTGCATATCCGAAAACTATTATTTTGTATGTTCCGGGAACTGAATAAATTGCTGGAGTTATTGTATATATTTTGTAGCTTGGGTCGGTTGGAACCGTGTTGTCTTCAAATGTATGAATTAGGTCATATGTAGAATTATAGAGTTTTACGTTAAGGTTAATTGAGGGGTCGGAGGAGATAAAGTCAACTTCAAAATCAATGGAATCTCCGTCTGTTATTGTGGCAGCTTGAGATAGAATTCCAGAACCATCAATAAAAGTTCCGTAATAAGCAGTTGCGCTTGCAACAGTTAATAAAAATATACTAGTCAATAATACTGATAAAAATTTTAATGATTTCATCTTTTTGACTCTCTGTTTCTACTACTAATTTGAAGACCATTGTATGAGCCCCTGATTTCTCCGAATGCTGTCCCCTCCCCTGGCTTTACAACTAATCCAATATCAAGTTCAAAATCTGAAATCTTTGTTCCCATTCCCACATAAAAACCACCTGAAGTTCTATTTAGGGAAGTAGATGAGTTTGTAGAGTTTAAAACAGTATCTCCTTTTAATATTTTTTCAGTCAGCTCCTCTTCCGAAGCATCTTTGAAAAATCTACCACCCACACTCACGTATAATTCTTCGCTTCCTAGATTAACATCTGCTCCTAGCCCTAATCTAGTTGAGTTTACCTTATCTCTAGTTATCTGTCCATAAATTCCTGTAAAGGGAGATGGAGTTGTAGTATATGTGCTTGAGCTCTTTCCTTTCATCCCAAACATAAGTGTTCCTGTTACACTAATTTCAGGTGAAAATCTTATATCTGTTCCTAGCGCTCCACCAAGATATTTTTCACCAAAAAAACTGCCTACATTTAAAGAAAGATCTGGCCTTGTCCTATTGATTGGATCTTCAGGACCTACCGCTTCTCGAACTACCTCTGTTGGACTTGTAGTATTTAAATAATCTATTGGACTTTCTTGAGATATGTAAGCATCTATAGGTATCATATAATTTCATAGATAATATCTTTATAAACCTTTCTGGTTGTTGTCATTTTATAATTACATTAATTATTTAATATTATTATATATTGATGCTACTTCTATTCGATGAATATAGCGAGGAAAGTTTATAAATAGTGGAGACTTGTTTATTTTATGGTTGATAAGAGTGTGAATAATATTATGTTGAATGCAAAATTGAAAGGGGGTTATATATGGAAAAAAATATGAAAAAAATTCTAACACTTAGTGTGTTAGGTATGTTTATGTTTATGTTCGCTATGCCATTTATTGCGGCCGCGGGAGACACTTTGATTTCAGACTGGTTTACTAACTGGGAAGAAGCAAACATGAGTGCAAATATTGCAAAATATTTATTTTGGGCATTAGTTTCAATGGCGGTATTTTCTATCGGCTGTAGAATTCCTGTTATAAAAGGGTTGTGGGGGAAAAAAGCAGATGGAAAAGATGGGTCTAATATTTTAGGATGGGTCTTTTCAATAATCGTAGGATTCCTTTCTATGGCTTATATTACTCCAAGTGAAGTTTATGTGATGATGACGAGTTATTCTGCATTAGGATTTGTTTTAAGTGCAGTGATACCATTCATTATTCTTGCGGCTTTTACTTTTACTCTAGCTACTGATAGTGCTGAAGAGGATACTAAGCAATCACTTATGAATAAAGTTATTGCATGGATAATGTGGGTTGCTTTTGTTGGATTTATGATTTATAGAGCTTTAGGACAAAAAGCTTTAAACATTACTATTCCGGCAGGATTTGAATTTGTTCAATGGATTGCGATTATTGTAGGAGTTTTAATAATAGCTCTACTTGGCTTTGTCTTTAAGGCAGTAAGAAAGGCAATAAAACAGGGACAGATAAAAACTTATGGGGAAAAGTCTGATACTCATGCAGAAGTACTCAATGCAGACGATGCAGCTGTAAAAAAGACTAGTAAAAAGTAATTTTAGTATTTATTAAAAAATTACCCCCTTCTGGGGGTTTTTCTTTTTTTTTATTTTGTTAGATTTTTAATACTTTCTTCTGTAGCTTTTGCTGTGGCTACCAGTCCTCCAATGCTTTCTCCAGAGTCTTTCGCTTCCGTTAAAAGGATTTTTCTTTCAACGATTTTAAGTACATGATGAGTTATAAATAAAATTAACACAACTATGGCAATAGCAATAACTATTTGGAATGGACCTAATGCTTCTAGCCACTCAAAAGTATTTCCTAAGTTGAAATAAAATATTGCTATACTATTTATCATCCCTGTAATTGCGATTAAAGTTGTTATAATTATAGAAGCTATAGAACTTTGCCACCCTTTGTTTAGAAAAGGCATTAGCTTTAATATCCCTTGAATTAAAAAAAAGAACATCATCCAAATTCCTAAAAGAACAACAAACCTTTCTATTGTTATTGCATAAGTATCATCTATCCCAAGAATTATTTTTAATGGAATTTGTAGTTCTTTAGGTACCTGAATTTCTCTCTTTAATACATTCTCTGTCGTGTCATCTAGTCCGCCTTTTAATGTGCTTAATTGTTCTTTAATATTTACTTGGTCGTCTTCTGTTGGCAAGATAGTTTCTTCCTCAGGAGCTAAAATCATTGGACTAATTAGTAGAGCTAATAAAATTAGTGTGACTATTCCTCTTTTCATTCTTTACTTAGCCGTTGGATGTTTAAATAGTTTATCTCGCAATGTTTAAAAGTTGAAAAGACATACAGTTATATGAAAAAGATTTGGATTGGATTGGTTATTCTATTATGTGTAAGTTTTGTTATGTCCATAGGTTCTCCAGATGTTCCTGTGGGTTCTTCTGAAGTCGAGAATGTAGAAGGAATTATTGAAGATTATTCTCCGCTTGATGATTCTGGTAATGTGAATATAGAAAAATATAAACCTGTCTTAACAAAGGCTGAAGTCAGAATCGGTGAAATTAATTTATGGCTTGAAAACAATGCTAAGTGGCTGAAGGTTGTTTTTGGAATGGTGCCTTCTATTACTTGGTTGTTTGCAATTAATTTTTATGTTTTAGTATTTTTTCTTGATGGATTAATCGTGAGCGGAGATATGCTAGGGATACCTGGTAAAAAAATAGATTTGCTGCTTTTTGAAGTTTCTTCGGGGAATCTTCTTGGACTTGCTTTATTTGTAGGCTTATTAGTTACAAAAATATTTGTGAAACTATCTGTTTTTATTAATGAACTATTAAGTGTCTTTTGGAATTATATATTGCCATTTGGATTTGCTGTTGCCGTTATTATAATGATTGTTGCTGCAGTTCTCTCTATATTCTTATTATTTTACATTCCAAAGATTTTATCAATGATTAAAAAAAGAAGGGAAGGGAAGAAGGAAAAAGATGAAAAGAAAAAAGAATCTACAAACCGTAAAGTTTTAGAAAAAATTACTGCGAGAATAGATAAAGCTTAAACTTTTATATAGAATTAACATTAAGTTTTTATGATTATAACATATATTCTTTTTCTAATTGGACTTTACTTATTAGTTAAGAGTGCCAACTTAATCGTTGACGGTTCTTCTTCTATGGCGAAAAAACTTGGAATTTCTTCTATGGTTATTGGACTTACAGTGGTTGCTTTCGGGACATCTCTTCCAGAGCTAATTGTTAACTTGTTTGCAGCACTCAGGGGTGCTCCTGAAGTTGCTTTTGGAAATGTAATAGGTAGTAATATCGCCAACATTCTTTTGGTTCTTGGTATTATGGCTATAGTTGGTAGTTTTAAAGTTGAGAATGATATAATTTGGAAACAAATTCCATTCGCACTTCTTTCTAGTTTTGTTTTATTTTTGTTGACCAGTAAAATATTTTTTAAAGCTAATGGAAATTTTTTATTGAGAGTTGATGCATTGATTTTGTTATCTTTATTCGCAGTCTTTATTTATTATACTATTCGAATAAGTAAGAAAAATAGAAAAGAGATTACTCTAGCTAATCATTTTGACAAAGAGACGTGGAAAATATTTTTAAAAATTTCTCTTGGATTAGTTGGAATTTATTTTGGAGCTAGATGGGTAGTTGATGGCGCAGTTTTTATTGCAAGTCAATTAGGATTAAGTGAATATCTTGTTGCCGCTAGTATAATTGCAATTGGTACTTCTCTACCCGAATTAGTAGTTTGTATTGTTGCCGTCCTGAAGAAAAATGTCGACCTTGCTGTTGGTAATATAATTGGAAGTAATGTTTTTAATATTTTATGGGTTCTCGGACTAGTCCCTTTAATCAGGCCATTAATGATTCCTTCTTTTGTGGGTTTTGATGTTGCTATAATGTTCCTTGCTACATCATTACTCTTCATATTTATGTTCACAGGGAAGAAACATGGGCTTAGAAGAAAAGATGGTATATTATTTGTGTTACTTTATGTTTTATATATAATTTATGTAATAGTTAGAGGATAAATCTAAAAAAAATCTGATAATCCACGTTGCTTCTTTAACTCATCTATTGCTTTTATTCTTTGTAGCCCAGCATTAATTCTATTTTCTGAGAAATCATGAGCAAGTAATATTTCTCTTACTTTCTTTTCGTTAACTTTTTCAAAGACTATTTCTTCCTCATATGGTGATTCATATTCATGAAACTGTTTAAATATTTCTTGCCAATCAAATGTAAGTTCGTATTTTTTACTAGCCTGTTCAAATATTGTTACTGGGTACTTATATCTCTGAACTATTTCTAAAGCTCTTTTTTGTCCAACGCCCATTACACCACCTGGATTATAATCTGTTCCAACTAGGATTGCAAGACAAATGAGCTGATCTTTATCTATTTGAAGCTGGTTCAGAACTTGCTGAAATTCGATTAGCTCCGGCTTTATATCCTCATATAGTCCCGATGGCATTTTTTTTCGTTTTGCTGAGACTAGATTTCTAATTAAATAAGGAGTTGCATAAAGTAAGGAATCATAATCTTGAGAGGCAGCCGCCCAAACTTTTTTTGTCCTTGCTAGGACTGCCGCTTCGGATTCTCCTTCTGATGGAGCTTGGATTACTGGAATTCCCATTGCCCCCAAGAGTTCTTTAGATTGCTGAATTATTTTATCAGTTATTTTTACAAATCTTCCCCCGTATTTCTTCATTTCTTCCACATTTTCTTTTTCTTTTGCCTCCTTAAATTTCTCTTCAGCAATTCTTTTTGCTTCTTTACGTTTTTTTATCTCTTCTTGTTTAAGTTCTGGAGGAATGCCGTCAAAAACATAAACAGGCATTATCCCCTCTTGTAATAAGTTAATGTTTCTATAAAATAATCCAGAAAGATGTGAAGTAATGTCTCCATTTTTATCCATTAGAGGAGTTCCATCTATTTGTCTAATTGTCGTTAAGAATTGATACAATGTGTTGAACGCATCAATAGCTATAACTTTGTCTTTTAACTCAGATAATTCTATTTTCTTACGCGGTATGATTTCCGATATCTGTACTCCCATATTATGTATAAGTAGAATTAGTTAATATAATTATCTGGACGATGGTTATTATGAAAATCTACGTAACGTCCAGCTTCAGCCATATATTTTTGTGGATTATCTGGGTCTCCTTTCTTTTTTGCAATTATTACAGCTTCATTTGCCACCTGCATATTTCTATAACCCTTGTCATATTGAGAAATACGTTTTCCACCCTCCATGAATACTGTAGGAATTTCATGTACAAAATTTTCTAGTTTTCCACATGCTCCTAATGCCCTAATTGCCATCATAACATCTATTTTTTTGCCCGATCCATCTAAAAGCTTATGAAACAATGCATTTCTGACTGCACTTAATGGAGAATTTGCTATCGTAACTTCTGGACTTCTAAAATCTGAAAAATGACTCATGTTTACTCCATCTAGTACATTTACATGAGGCAAAGTAACAACATACGCGTCTAATACCATACTATATTTAAGCGTCTATACTTTATAAAGTTTATGGATGTTATGTCTAAATAGTAGTTACATAATCTATTCAAAAAGAATATAAGTATTCCATTATTTTATTATATATGAAATTTAAATTTTTACCTATAGATTATGACTATTTTGACTTTAACGGGCAAAATTGTGTACGAATGATTGGGCGGGATGATAAAGGGCGAAAAGTATGTGTTGTGGATTATTATGAAGCGAATTTTTGGCTAATCTTAGAAGAAGGTGCTGATGCTAAAGAAATTGCAGATAAAATTATTAAAATTAAAGTCTCAAAATCATCAAGAACTTCTAAGATATTAAGAACCGAGATTTTAGATAAGAAATTTTTAGGGAAAGATGTTAAAGCAATTCGGGTTTATGTGTCAAATCACAAAGATGCTCATGATATTGCCTCGGAAATCGGAGATATTGATGGCATTTTAAAGAGACGAGAGTATGATATATCCCTAGTTACAAAATACATTAAAGAAAGAAAAGTTGAACCACTGAAATGGTATGATATTGAGGGGGATGATGTTGATGTATCAGAAATTGGAAAATCTGGTATAGGAAATTTTGATGTTAATTTATGTGTTTTGGCAGAATCTATTGAATTATCGGAAGAACAAAAAGAATTTGTGCCTAGAATTTTGGCCTATGATATTGAAACTAGTGGACGTGAAGTTGGGGCTGGTGAAATTTTTATGGTATCCCTTTTTGGGAAAGATATACAGAAAGTTTTAACATGGAAAAAACATGGGAAATCAGAAGATTATGTAGAATTATTTGACAGCGAAGCTGATATGTTGGAAAAGTTTGCTGAATATGTTAGAGAATATGACGCCGATATTTTAACTGGATACTTTTCTGATGGATTTGATTTGCCTTATTTAAGAGCCAAAGCAGAAAAAAATAAAGTAAAATTAATTTTGGGGGTTGACGGTAGACCTCCTAATTTTGGGGGAGGAAGAATTCCTGCCGGTAAAATAAGTGGAGTTGTCCATGTTGACTTATATCGATTTATTAGTTCGGTATTTTCACAATATCTTCAATCAGAAACTCTCTCTTTAAATGAAGTTGCAAAAGAATTGGTTGGAGAAGCTAAAGAGGATTTTGATTTTAAGAGATTAGATAATATGAAAGATTCTGATTGGGTTGACTTTTTTTCTTATAATCTTCAGGACTCTGCTGTAACATATAAACTCGCCGAGAAACTTTGGTCTGACATATCTGAATTTTGTAAAATCATTAAGGAACCAATTTTTAACATTACCCGTGATAGTATGGCAACCCATGTTGAAAATCACATTCTACATAATTTGGATAGATTCAATGAGATTGCTGAAAAACGTCCTGGATATGATGAATCTAATGAAAGAAAAATGAATGGTAAATTTGAAGGAGCGTTTGTTTTTGAACCAAAGCCCGGATTTTACAAAAATCTAGTCATGTTTGATTTTACCTCTATGCATGCTAGTATAATTGTTTCGTTTAATATTTCTATGGCAACTTTATGTAAAGAAAATGAAGAAGGATATTTATCTCCTGAATTTGATTTAAATGGTAAAAAAACTAAAGTTTGCTTTGAAAAAGAAGCAGGATTTTTTTCTATATTACTAGCAGAAGTTGTTGAGAAAAGAAAAAAATATAAGAAAGAATATTTCAAAGATAAAAATGCGATGACTAAAGCTAGATCAAATGCATATAAATTATTGGCCAATGCAAGTTTTGGATATCAGGGATTTTTTGGAGCAAGATATTATTCAAGAGAGGCGGCTGCGGCTACTTTAGCATTTGTTAGAAAATTTACTGGGGATACAATTGATAAAATAAGAGATGAAGGTTTTGAAATTATTTACAGCGATACTGATTCTATAGCTTTTTTACAAAATGATAAAAGTGAAAAAGATATTTTAGAATTTTTGAAAAGACTTAATAATGAATTACCGGGAATTATGGAATTAGATTTAGAGGATTTCTATTCCAGAGGTTTATTTGTTGCAAAAAGGGGCACAAATGTTGGAGCTAAGAAAAAATATGCGTTGCTGGATAGCGATGGGAAAATTAAAATTCGTGGATTTGAAACTGTAAGGAGAGATTGGTGCCAATTAACTCGAAAATTGCAAAGTGATATCTTGGTGAAAATTTTAAAAGATGGGAATGAAATATCTTCATTAGCTATGTTAAAAGATGTAGTTAAGAAATTAAAAAATAGGGAAATAGATAAATCTGAATTAACCATTCGGACACAATTAAAAAGACATTTAAATGAATATATTTCTGAAGGACCTCATGTAATTGCTGCAAAAAAAATTGAAGCTAGTGGCGTTCATATTGAACTTGGCATGGTGATAGAATACTATATTGGAGAGGGTCGCGGAAAATTAGTCAGAGATAAAGTTTTCTTGCCAAATGATGAGACAAAATATAATATTGATTATTATTTAAACACCCAAATTTTACCTGCGGTGGAAAATATTTTTAACGTGTTTGGAGTAAATGTGAGAGCAATTATTGATGGAGAGAGACAGAAAAAATTATTTTAGTTAGCAACAATATTATAAACGGAAAAACTATAACTTAATTATGAACAAGAAAAGAAAATCAAAAATTATAGGAGAACTTAAACATCACTCTCCTTTTACCTTGGCTGCTAGCTTACTCGCTGGAGTTTTGGTGGTAATTTTATATCTTATTAATAAAGAATATTTTGTGGGAACTATTCCTGCGCTTTTTGAGATTATGCATCCTGCTCATGTTTTAATTTCTGCTATGGCAACATCAGCAATTTATTGGAAATATAATAAATCTATCATAAAAACAATTTTAGTGGGAATTAGTGGAGCAATTTTTATAGGAAGCTTCAGTGATGTCATCTTTCCATGGATTGCCGGAAATTTATTTTCTTTGCATACTCATTTTCATTTACCTATTATTGAAAATCCAATTTTAATTATTAGTGTTGCATTTATCGGATCAATTATAGGGATGTCTTTTGGAATATTTAGGCTAAGTCACTCACTTCATGTATTTCTATCAATTTTTGCTAGCTTATTTTATTTACTAACATTTAGTATTGAAATGAATTTTCTAGCTATCCTATTAGTTTCATTCTTGGTGTTCTTAGCCGTTTATCTCCCGTGTTGTATTAGTGATATTGTTTTCCCACTGCTTTTTATAAAAAAATCCTGTAAAAATCCTTCTTGTTTAAAAGATTAATTTTTGAATTTATGTTGAACATAATCAATTAAAGAATTCCCATTAAGCTTGACACTGGCTGGTCCATTTCTAACATAAAACTCTTCCCCACTTTCTGTTTTTAAAAAAACTCTTTTTTGACTTTCCATACATGTTACTAATATTGTTTTTTTATTTTGTATTTCTATTATACTAAACCCAATGAATGGAAGGAATTCATTTCCTATATGGTATTTTATTAAGTTTGTAAAATGCAAGGCCGTCTTGTCATTATTTTGAAAACCATCTTTCTCTAATCCAAGTATTTGTCCATTATCATTTACCCCTATCAATAAATTTCCTCCTTTTGTATTCAAAAACGCAACTATTGTTTTCAGGGTACTAAGCTCTATTTTTTTGTCAAACTGTCCTGTATGGAGATTTGTTCTAAGGCTAGATTTGAACTCAATTCTATTAGTTTCTCCTGTTTTTATTAAATCAAGAAATTTTATTTTTATATCCCTCATTGCTGGTTTTTGGCTTAAAAATCCCAGATGCTTTTCTAGCATTTTTGTAAAAAATGTGCTAACTAATGTTTGATTTCCCTTCTTTATATGAAAAAATCCTGCAATAGACACGAGTAAAACTCCCATAATATTTATGGATAAATCTTCCATTGTGTCAAATAAACTTCTTTGTAGACCGGAATGGATTAAAGTATCTAATGTAAATTCAAATATCTCCCAAAGTACATCAATCGAAACTGCAAGACTGAATATCAAAATTGCCCCGAAAAAGGGAGACACGCTTATTTTATTATGTTTGTAAAGAACGTGTATTATGCTTAACCCTACAAAACCAAGAACTATTGAAGAAGTGAAATTTATTAATATACCCCACCACCAAAGACCAGAGTAAAAACCTCTAAGCTCTCCTATAATTAATATACCATATATAAACATTAGATAAATAACTTCAAATCCTGCAGGTATTTCTATATTGAATATTTTTTTAAATATCCATGGGATAAATGTTATAAATAAGGCAATAAGGGAAACTACTTGGATAAGTGGTCTATTAGATATTATCGCATATATAAAAGTAAAAAAAAGAATTAATCTAATTAATCCCATAACTATTAAGTGTACCACATGATTTGGTCCTTTTATCATTAAAATTTTAACTGTATTACATTAATAAGGATTATTGGCTTATAATGTAGATATTGGGTTAGAAATATAAAGTCCCTTTTTATTGAATTATTATATGAAAGACCGAGATGATTACTCAGAATATTTGAAAGAGAAATTTCCTCCAAAAGAAGCATTTATTGAGAGAATGGAAAAGCTTTTGGGAAAAGAAGGCGCCAAAGTGTTTTTTGATATATCTTATACTAAAACCCCTAGTTCAATTAGATGTAATACTTTAAAAATTACAGTTGAAGAATTAAAAACTAGGTTAGAAAACTATGGATGGAAATTGAGACAACCATTTGAAAAATTTCCTGAAGTTATGATTATTGACTCCATATTAAAGCCTGGAGAACTAGGAAAAACTAGAGAACATTTATTAGGATATTATTATGTTCAAGAAATTTCTTCTATGTTACCAATGATGGTTTTAGAACCAGAAGCGGGAGATTTTCTTTTGGACTTATGCGCATCTCCTGGAAGTAAAACAACTCAAGCCGCAGCTATGATGAATAACGACGGAACTATTATTGCTAATGAAATTAGCATGGGACGTATAGGAATTTTGAATTCTAATATAGAAAGATGTGGTGTAATGAATACTATAGTTACCAGGAAGGAAGGATTTGCCCTTTGTGAAAGGTTTTTGAAAAAAACTCAATTTAAATTTGATAAAATTTTAGTTGATGCTCCATGTTCTGGAGAAGGAACTTTGAGAAAATCTCCATCTACTCTTCAGGCATGGAATATCAATATGATAAAAAAAATTGCTGGAACACAACGTAGACTGGCCGAAGCGGCCTTAGGAATTTTGAAGGTCGGTGGTACTATGATATACTCTACCTGTACTTTGGCTCCGGAAGAAAATGAAATGATTGTCGATTATCTAATTCAAAAATTTGATATTGAAGTTGAAAAAATTAATCTGCCTCTTAAATTCAGATGTGGAGTTTGTGAATGGGAAGGTAAGAAATTATCTAAAGATGTCGAAAAATGCCTGAGATTATATCCACAAGATAATAACACTGATGGATTTTTTGTAGCAAAAATTAAGAAAATATCGGAAGAGGTAAAAAATGAGTGAAATTGTTGTTGTAACCTCTGGATATTTTGACCCTTTACATGTTGGACATATTGAATGTCTTGAATTGGCTAAAGAACTTGGAGATAAGTTAGTGGTTATTGTAAATAATGATAGACAATCTATTATTAAAAAAGGAAGAGAATTTATGCCATTTAAAGAGAGAGTTAAAATTATAAAATCTTTGAGAGTTGTTGATGAAGTTTTTGAGAGTATCGATGAAGATAGTAGCGTATGTAAATCTCTAGCTTTTTTACGTCCACAAATATTCGCCAAAGGCGGAGATAGAAATATTGGGAATATACCCGAGAAAGAAGTTTGTGATAAATATAATATTAAAATAGTGGATGGACTTGGGGCTAAAATTCAGGCATCTTCTGAACTAATTAAAAAATCAGAGGAAGCAAAGTGAAAATACATATTATGGACAGGGCTAAGAAAAAGAAATTTATATCTGGGCTAGATAACTTAGGTATGAAAAAAATTCCTGAACTTTTAGTTAGAAGTGGAAAAGAACGTATTCGAGCATACTCTGGAGATTTATCTACAGAACAAATTATGGAGATATGGAGATTATTACCAATTGAAGGAGTTGGTCTTTATGTTGGAAAAGATATGATAAATCGTAATGGGATTCATGAAATCAGACTGAGTTTAGATGGAATGCACACATGGAAAAAACAATTAACAGAAAGGATTTTAATTTTAAATGAGAAGCAAGAATTAGATTGGTTCTTAGGTAAGGACGTTGATTTAATTGTGGAACAGAAAATGGAAAATGGATTCGCGTCAGTTAAATCTGCAGATGGAAAAGATTTTGTTGGTATGGGTAAGATAGGTGATGATGGCAAAACTTTATTTAGTTTCTTACCTAAAGAAAGAAGGAGGAAGGAAAACACAATTTAAAATGGAAGAATCAGAAATAAAATCATATGTACAAGCTGGGGAGATAGCTAAGGAGATAAAGAAATTTGCCAGAAGCATAATTAAACCCGGTGTTAAACTTATTGATATAGCGGAGTCCATTGATGATAAAATATTTGAGCTTGGGGGCGAGCCTGCATTTCCTGTTAATCTATCCTTAAATGAAGTTGCTGCACATTATACTCCTGCACCCAAAGATGAAACAATTGCTGAAGGAATTTTAAAAGTTGATATTGGGGTATCTGTTGATGGATATATTGCTGATACGGCATTTTCTGTAGATTTAACAGAAGATAATAAATTTAAAGAAATTATGGAATTAAATGAAAAAATATTAGAAAATGTGACAAATAAAATTCACCTTGCTATGCAGGTGCATGAAGTTGGGAATAGCGT
Source organism: Candidatus Woesearchaeota archaeon (assembly GCA_964485325.1). Classification (GTDB taxonomy): domain Archaea; phylum Nanobdellota; class Nanobdellia; order Pacearchaeales; family GW2011-AR1; genus JAGVXH01. Next base: position 15,268 of record CAZAIT010000011.1, read on the forward strand.
TCAAAATAGTTTAGAGAGTTGGAATAAAGAAAAAAACTCTAATCTTTCCGTAATAAAAAGTTTATCTGGACATTCTCTTGGGCAAGATAGTATTCACGATGGATTAACTATATCTAACTATAAAAATGAAAACGGAATAATTTTGGATGATATTGCTTTTGCGATTGAACCATTCGTGACTACTGGAGTTGGTGATATTTATGAGGGACAGCCTGGGGGAATTTATATTTTACAATCTAATAATCCTGTTAGGGATAGAGATGCTCGCGAAGTCTTGCAATTTATTAAGGAAAATTTTGAAACTCAGCCATTTTGTTTGAGATGGTTAGTAGAAGAAATGGGAGATAAATTATCTGAAGGTAAATTAAAGTTTATTTTATCCATGTTAACTAAGCAGGGAATTTTATATGAGTACCCTATGCTAATTGAGAAAAGTAAAAAACCTGTTAGCCAATTTGAAGATACTTTTGTTATAACAAATGGAAAAGTTATTTGTACTACAAAATAATATTAAAATAATTACTCTTCTAATTTTGATAATTCTTTAAATAATTTCTCTTGTTTTTTATTCAATTTTTTTGGAGTCTTCAACTTCAGATTAATAAATTGATCTCCTGTCCTATAATCATTAACATTTTTGATTCCCTCTCCTTTTAATCTGATTATTGTTCCAGATTCTGTTCCTGCAGTTATTTTTATTTTTTTACTTCCTGATAGTGTAAGGATAGAAACCTTGCATCCGAGTGTTGCCTGTGAGAAGCTTATTGGAAAATCCATATAAATATCGTCGCCATCTCTCCTGAATGTTTTATGCGGCCTTACTCTAATCACAATAAATAAATTTCCATTTTCGCCACCTTTTATAGAATTTCCTTTTCCTTCCACTCTTATTATTTGATTATTATCTATTCCTTCTGGAATCTTAATTTTAATTTTAATTTTATCTTCTACTATTCCTCTCCCATTACAATGATTACATTTTTGTTTTGGAATTTCTCCCTCTCCTTCACATTCATCACATACTGCTGTTTGACGAAAAACTCCAAAAGGAGTTCTTTGATTAACTGATATTCTACCTTCTCCATTACACTTACTACATCTTTCTGTTTCCTTGTCTTTGGCTCCCGTTCCTCCACATAATTCACATGAAATATTTTTTCTAATTGTAATTTCCTTCTCACATCCAAATGCGGCTTCTTTAAAATCTATCATTAATTCATACTCTAGATCTTCACCAACTCTTCTGCTATAATGACCTCTAGAAGATCCTCCACCAAAATGATTTTCAAATAAATCTTTGAAAATATCTGAAATATTATCTCCTCCACCAAAACCACTGAAACCACTGAAACCTGAATTTCCAGCACCCTGTTCAAAAGCACTATGACCAAAAGAATCATATTGTCCCTTCTTTTTATCGTCACTTAAAATAGCGTATGCCTCATTTATCTCTTTGAATTTTTCTTCGTATTTTTCTTTTTTATCTTCCGGAGCTCTATCTGGATGATATTTTAATGCTAATTTCTTATAAGCTTTTTTTAGAACATCTTTGTCGGCATTCTTGTCGACTCCTAGAATTTCATAATAATCTTTTTTTCCCATAATTTACAACTCCAATTTTCAAAATGAAAAAAGATATTTACTTTCCTTCTTCAGCTTTTTCTTCTTTGTCTTCTTTGTCTTCTGCTTCGTCTTCAACTATCTCTGCGTCAACTACCTTCTCATCAGAATTTCCTTCCTTTTTAGACTCCTCTTTTTGTGAAGCTTCGGCTGCGGCCTGCTGATACATTTTAGTTCCTACCTCTTGAGATATCTTTTGAACTTCTTCTAATTTATTCTTTATTTTCTCAGTATCATCTTCTTTAACAATTTCTTTTAATTCTCCTAATTCTTTCTCTATTTTTTCCTTAGTTTCTTCGTCTATTTTTTCTTTATATTCGCTTAACATTTTCTCAGTGGAATAAATTAAAGATTCTGCATTATTTTTAACTTCTATTTTTTCCTTTTTCTTTGCATCTTCTTCCTTAAATTTTTCAGCTTCTTGGACCATCTTTTCTATTTCATCTTTATCTAATCCTGATCCACCTGTAATAGTTATTTTTTGTTCTTTGCCTGTTCCCAAATCTTTCGCTGAAACATTTACAATTCCATTAGCATCTATATCAAAAGTAACTTCTATTTGAGGAACTCCTCTAGGTGCTGGCGGAATTCCTGTCAAATCAAAATTTCCTAATGATTTATTATCAGAAGCCATTTCTCTTTCACCTTGTAAAACATTTATCGTTACGGCTGGCTGATTATCTGCGGCTGTAGAAAATACTTGACTCTTTTTTGTAGGTATAGTTGTATTCTTTTCAATTAATGGTGTTTTGATTCCTCCAAGAGTTTCAATTCCTAATGTTAATGGTGTAACATCTAATAGTAATATATCCTTTACATCTCCACCTATAATTCCGCCCTGAATAGCAGCTCCTAATGATACAGCCTCGTCGGGATGAACAGATTTATCTGGATTTAATTTCGTTATTTCTTTAATTAGTTCTTGAACTTTTGGAATCCTTGTACTTCCTCCAACTAAAATGATCTTATCAATTTTATCTAACTTAGCATCTTTAATTGCCTGTTTTGTTGGAGCTTTTAATTTTTCAAAAATAGGCGAACAAATTTCCTCGAATTTTGCTCTTGTTAATTTAATATCTAAATGTTTTGGGCCCGTCTGATTCGCTGTTATGTATGGTATATTAATTTTAGTTTGTGTGGTTGAACTTAATTCTATTTTCGCTTTTTCTGCTGCGTCTTTAAGCCTCTGTAGTGCAACCAGGTCCTCTCTTATATCAAATCCATTTTCTTTTTTGAATTCTTTAGCTAAATAATCAATAATTACTTCATCTATATCATCTCCACCAAGGCGATTGTTTCCGCTAGTAGATTTTACTTCAAATACTCCATCTCCTAATTCTAATATGGAAACGTCAAAAGTTCCTCCACCAAAATCGAAAACTAATATAGAATGCTCTTGGGATTTTTCTAAACCATAAGCTAAAGCTGCGGCTGTCGGTTCGTTAACAATTCTTTTAACATCTAATCCTGCTATCTCTCCTGCGTCTTTTGTTGCCTGCCTTTGAGCATCTTCAAAATAAGCTGGAACTGTAATAACAGCCTCTTTAATTTCTTGACCTAAATATGATTCAGCATCTTTTTTTAATTTCTGTAAAATCATTGCAGAAATTTGTTCTGGGCTATATTTTTTCCCGTCAACTTCTATTTTTTCTTTCTGTCCCATTAATCTCTTTATACTTCTGATAGTATTCTTAGGATTTACAACCGCTTGTCTTCTCGCGATTTCTCCTACTAATATTTCTCCATCTTTTATAGAAATTACACTTGGCGTTGTGTTATTACCTTCAGCGTTTGGAATAATTTTTGGCTTTCCACCTTCTAATACACTTACCGCTGAGAATGTTGTTCCTAAATCAATTCCAATAATTTTACCCATTGTTCTGCTCCATCGTTTTAGTTATTTTAACTTTTGAAGGCCTTATAACTTTATCGTTAAGAATATACCCTTTTTGAAGTTCTTCCACTATTTTTTCATTCTCTTTACCTTCTTCCTGAATTATCGCTTCATGAATTTTTGGATCGAACTCTCCTTCTGTCTTAATTATATTTAATCCTTCTTTTTCTAATATAGAATACAGCTCAGAATAAATCATTTTTATTCCTTTATCTTCCACGTGTTCTAATGCTAGTTCAAAATTGTCCAAAACTCCTAATAATTTAACAATTAAATCTTCATTAGCGTTTTTAAGAAGTTCATATTTCTCTTTTTCCGTTCTTTTTCTAAAATTATCAAATTCTGCTTGAAGTCTTTGTAATTGCTCTAAGTAGTTACTATCTTTTTCTTTATTTTGCTTATTTTGTTTTTCTTTTGTCATCTTAAATTATGTTGAACTGAACTCAACATGTTTACTTTAAATCAACAAGTATATAAAGCTTTCTATCCTATGGTTTATATGGAATATTTAAAAGAGATAAGAATAGTAAATTTAAAACCTATCAAAAAACAACCTCTTAATGAGGAAATACAATGGTTTTCTAACTGTCTTGGAATGTTTAATAAGAGGGATAAGGAAAAATCTTGTTTTAGAATTTTTATTCATTTATTAAGAGAAGGGGGCTCTCTTTCGTCTGAACAACTTGCGCAACGTTCTAATTTATCTAGAGCCACGGTAATTCATCATGTTTCTAGGTTGATGGATTCTGGATTGGTCACGCGGAAGGAGAATTGTTATATTCTAAGATTTAATAATTTGGAAGATTTAACAAAAGAAATTGAGAAAGATGTTTATTTAACTTTCAAAAGATTAAGAGAAGTCTCAAAAAAGATAGACGAAGAACTAAGAGAATAAAATAATTTTAAAATTATCCAGCATAACTTGCTGAAGAGTCTGTTAAAGCTGCTTTTGCTGATTTGAGATATTGTGATTCAATCTGCTGGTATCTCTTTTGATCTGATGCCGAAACAGAAGGCAATATCTTTTCCATTGCTTTATCAAAATGTTTTTTTGTAACTTTTTGGGTTTCTATATCTTCTCTAAGAGCAAGCATAGCAGCTTCCCTGACTAGAGATTCAATATCGGCACCAGTATACCCTTCTGTTTTTCCTGCTATCTCATCTATATCTATAGATTTGTCTAGCGGCATCTTTTTTGTGTGAATCTTTAAAATTTGTAATCTACCTTCTTTTTCTGGAACCGGAACATAAACTATCCTATCAAAACGTCCCGGTCTCATTAATGCTGGGTCCAAAATATCTGGCCTATTTGTAGCTGCAATAACTATTACATTTGTTAAATCTTCCATTCCATCTAACTCTGTCAGCAAAGTATTGATAAGGGTCTCGTTAGAGTCACTATGAGCTCCTACACCACCTCTTCTCTTTGCAAAACTATCTATTTCATCTATAAAAATAATTGAAGGGGAAACCTGCCTTGCTCTCTTAAACATTTTTCTTAACCTTTCTGCTTCTCTCCCAACAATACCTTCTTTTTGTAATTCTGGTCCATTTATCCTTATAAAATTGGCATCAGATTCTTTTGCTACTGCTTTTGCTAGAAGAGTTTTACCTGTTCCCGGAGGGCCATACATTAATATTCCCTTTGGAGGAGAAATTCCCATTCTTACAAATGACTCCGGATATTTTAAGGGCCATTCTATTGTTTCCCTTAAATCTCTCTTTACTTTTTCTGCCCCACCTATATCCTCCCAGCCAATATCTGGTGTTTCAAAAAGAACTTCCCTCATTGCAGATGGTTGAACAAATTTCATTGCCTCATCGAAATCTTCTTTTCTAACTTTAAGAGATTCAAGTGCCTCTTTAGGTATTTCTTCGTTATCATCTAGCTTAAACTTATGTAAATTTCTTCTAAGGACTGACATTGCCGCCTCTTTTGTAAGGGCAGATATATCCGCTCCTACAAATCCATGTGTTTTCGTCGCTATTTCGTCTAGATCTACATTTTTAGTCAACGGCATTCCTCTTGTATGTATTTTTAGAATTTGAATTCGACCTTCTTTATTCGGCGCGTTTATTTCTATCTCTCTGTCAAAACGCCCAGGTCTTCTTAATGCTTCATCTAAAGAATCTAATCTATTAGTAGCAGCCATAACTATTACACTTCCCCTGTCTCTTAATCCATCCATATGTTTTAATAATGCCATAACTGGTGTGTTTAGAAAATCATTTGGACCCCTATCTCCTCTTTTCATTGCTATCGAATCTATTTCATCTATAAAAATAATTGAGGGAGCATTTTGTTCTGCCTCATCAAATAATTTTTGTATATTCTTTTCTGTTTGCCCCAATAGTGGACCATTTATTTCTGCGGTATTGAACTCAATAAAATGTGCTTCGGATTCGTTAGCTACGGCTTTCGCTATTAATGTTTTACCTGTTCCTGGAGGGCCATGCAGCAATACTCCTCGAGGAGGTTCTATTCCTAACCGCGCGAAAAGCTCTGGTCTTTTAAGGGGAAGTTCTACCATTTCTCGTAGTTTTTTTACCTCTTCCTTTAGTCCACCTATATCTTCGTAGGTTATTTGTGGGATTGATTCTTCCACCATATCTACAGCTTTTGAGTTTAGTGTTATTTCTGTGTTTTCTGCAATTATACATGGTTGGTTTGGATTTGTTGAAACTATTACAAAACGAATTTGAGTTAAACCGCCAGGAACTCCCCCCAGCCCCATTTGATTAAACATTTCTCCCATCTCACCGCCTAGTAAATCTCCTAATCCTTCTGACATTAAATCTTTCCTTCGCTGTGAACCCCCCATCACCACTATATCCCCTTTGAAAACTGGCTTACCCAAAAGTCCTCTCTTAAAATTATCCGGATTTCCTTGAACCATAATTCCTTTTTGTGCAGGTGCGATTATTACTTTTTTAGCTTCTTGAATTATTTCTTTTCTAATTTCTACTTTTTCGCCAATTCCAGTTTTACAATTTTTTCTTGTGATCCCATCCATTCGAATTATTTCTTCTCCTCTGTCTGCTGGATAAGCGTGATCTACAATAGAGTATGTTTTTCTATCTCCACTAATAGAAATAATATCTCCTCTGTCAAGATCTAATTTTCTCATTAGTTCTTGGTCTATTCTAACAACTCCTTTATATGCATCATCTTGTAACGCTTCAACTACTCTAAGCTTCACGGAATCTTTTTCTTGTTTTTTTGCCATTTGAAATTAGATGAAATCTCCTATATATAAATTAATTGTATTATTTATATGTCTTTCTTGTTTTTTTGTTAACTTGGGTAAGGGTTATAAATAAGATTTATTTTTATATTATATGATTGATAAATTATCCTTTCTTGGAATAAAAGAAATGTGTAGAGATATTTGGGCCTTTTTACAAAAAGACAGTTGGCAATCTTTTCTTGTGACATTATTATTGGCGTTTATTATAATTAAGTTTGTCTTTTTCCCGGGATTATCTTTAATTACTGGTACAAGTTTACCCTTGGTAATTGTTGAATCGTGCTCCATGTATCATCATGACCCTGGCTTTGAAAATACTTTCTCGAATTCTGTCTATGAGAGATATGGAATAACTTTGAATGATAGTGAAGATTGGGCTTTCCAAAATGGCTTCAGTAAGGGTGATATAATTTTTGTATTAGGGGCTAAAAATATAGAAATTGGAGATGTAATTATTTTTAATGGAGGGGAAAAGCATCCTCTAATTCATCGTGTTATTAAAACTGGAGATAGTTATGCGACTAAAGGAGATAATTATAAGACAAATCCTGATGTTTATCCTTTTGATAAGAATATACATAAGGACGCAGTTATAGGGAAAGCTCTATTTCGGATACCCGCTGTAGGTTGGGCGAAGCTTATTTTCTTCGAGGCAGGACGTGATGATAGAAATAGAGGCATGTGTTAGTATATTTTATGATATCTATGTTAGGGCAAGTCTTATATATTGATATTATCTGAATAATCAATGGAATTTTGTCCAAAATGTGGTGCACTTCTCATGATGAGGAAAACTAAAGCTGGTTGCCCTAGGTGTAGTTATGTTTCTAAGGATAAAATTGATATGGAAGTTAAAGAAGAGATGCATGAACAAGCAAATGTCGTAGTTATTGATGAAAAGGTTGGAAATGTGAACCCAATTACTGATTGGGAATGTAGAAAATGTGGATGTAAAAGAGCTTACTTTTGGATTAGACAGATGAGAGCAGGAGATGAAGCCGAGTCAAAATTTTATGAGTGTATAAAGTGTAAAAACACAGTTAGAGTTGATAATTAGTTAAGCATAGTTTTTTAAATAAATTATTCTCATAGACTTATATGGCTTCGTAGCTCAGCCTGGTCAGAGCACTAGACTCTTAAT
>CAZAIT010000012.1:0-18246 GCA_964485325.1 Candidatus Woesearchaeota archaeon
AATGTAAGCATTGAGCTTTCGCGATTTGTTCAGTTCGCGTCTACTAAAAGCTACACATTTTATTCGAAAGAATAAAGAAATATCTAACTTCATTTTGAAGTTTTGCCTATGAGAATAGGCGAGCGATGATTAAATCTAGACATAGTGAATTTGTAGTTTACTACGATGAAGCTATTAGTGAGTTATTTAAGCGAGGATTTATCCGAGCGAGAATGATGAGCTACTTTTGTGGATTTCTTATACTGTTCTTATTTGTTATAAATATTCTAATCTTTTTTGAAAGATTTAAGATGTGACAAGAGTATAATAGTTCTTATAAGTGCCGAAGGTGGGGTCGGGGGGACGAGAGATAATCTTAAATAACTTCTAATCTTTTTGCAAATAGGTGAATTTGAATAATTCAAAAGGAGGTGTAAAATGTTTGAAAAAAGAATGAAGAAAATAGATGCTGTTGATATAGGTCTAATTAAGTTAGGCATGGTTGCTTTTACTTTATTTCTAATCACAGTATGGCCGGCTGCAATGAACTGGGTACATAGTGTTCATTGGGGATGGTTTTTAGGTGTCGCACTTGTAATTTTGGCAAGACCTTACTATAGAGCTTATCTTAAGTAAGCCTAAAATATAATTTTTATTTTATTTAACCTCGGGCTATTAATCAATATGTCCGGGGCAGAGAATTTTATAATTTATTTTTGTGGATTTCTTATACTGTTCTTATTTGTTATAAATATTCTAATCTTTTTTGAAAGATTTAAGACGTAACGAGAGTATCTAAATTTTTAAAAAGTATATGAGGATTGGGAATGTATGGGAATTTTAGGATTATCTCCAGAAGAGGAAAGAAAAGAAGTGATTGAGGAAGTAATTGAATTGTATACCAATTTAAATTCTGGCAAACCTGCAGAAGTAGCTAAGAGTTCCTCTGCTTTCATGAGAGAATACGAGAAAGTATTGGATAAATTGAAAAATTATTTTCAAAAGGATTTAATTAATGATATCCCTGATTTTGTAAACGACTTGTCTGAAGCAATAGAATTTAAAGAAGTCTGGTGTGGCATTGCTACCCCAGAAGTAAAGATAAAGACTATCGAATTGGGACTTAAGAAAATAATGAGAAAATTTAAGGTTGATATTCCTGAAAAACAAAACCCCCAGAATGAAACTCCCAATCTCCCTTTTCAAATTAATCAGATTATGAATACTGAAATTAATATATCTAATGAAAATAAGATTGAAATTTCTGGTCTTTTTAATAATGTTGAGCAGGAACTAAAAGAAGAAGAACCTAATTACTCTAAAATTTCTGGATGGATCTCTACGATAAAAGGAATTTTAAAATTGGTAGGGTTTTTCGGAAAATAAATGTCCAAAATGCGGTTCTAGATTATTAATGAGATATCAAATTAGCCATTATTATCAACGGTAGAAGACATCAATACTGTTTTTGCTATTCCTAAATATGGATTCCCATAATATATCTCCTTCATCTCATCTTTTGCACCATTAAGATTATATGTTGCCATTATTTTACTATACAAACTTGGGAAGATATAATTTTTAGAAATCAAATCTTTATCTAAGTTTTTAGAGCCTATTACACTTACAATTTGACTTCTTAATTCATCTAATTCTTTAACTGCTTGACCAAATTCTGGAGTTTGATAATAAGATTCTTTTTCTCTTTTAAAAAAATGTAAAAACTTTTTTACTTCTATTTCTTTTCTAAAAAATCCTCGTTCAGCTAATTCACTTCGTACCCTCCTCGTATTGTCAAACATTTCTAGGAGATTGTCATCTGTCCTGATATAGTGAAGATTTAGTCTTTCATAAGGTCTTAAATTAGATTCATTTCTTTCCGTAACTTCGAGTCCATGGTTAGCTATAATATAACCTTCTGTTCCTAGATAGGACAAAATAGTTAATAATGTATTTTGTTCTGTATTGTTCTCAGTTCCTTCTGATCCAAGTATATATAATAGTTCAGCAGGTCTTAAATTCTCTATAATCCCCATATTAAATAATATTTAACTCTTATTTTTAAATTTATTGCGTTTAAATTAACCACACATAAGTAAGGAATATATGTCTGTAACTCATATAATTAAACCTAAACAGTCAAGCTTAAAAACCTCCGATTCTCTTAAATTTTGTAATAGCTTGCTATTATGGGTGGGACAGCTAACTATCGGTGTCTTTGTCTAAATGGCAGAAGAAATGTTAAATGATTTCTAGGAAACTGAGGAAGGTCCGCGCATCTCTCGTTGATTTAATTCTTCGAGGCTTTTGAATTGCCAGTGAAAACTGGGCGTTGTAAAGCGTAGCTCTGGTATAGAAACGATCCGATTCAATTCGGCTGGAACGAGCACCTCAATTGATGCAACTGGAAGCCGTTAATTCGACTTGTACAGGCTTAGTCAGATGTTAGCACAAACTGTTTGAATTAGACTCAAAGTTTGACAGAACGTGGCCTATGTCCCGCCCTTGTTTTTTAATATATTAACATTTTTATTCCCTGAGCTATGAAGCCAGAAAAAATTGGGATTGCTAAATTGTCATCTACGTGAGGGAAAATTGTTTCAACAAGTGTTGCCATTAGTGCCATAGGAATTACAATCATCCAATTTCCTATAATTAAAAATCCTATAATTAAATCTACTACAAATTCAGCAGCAATACCTTCCCATGCCGTGTCTTTGAGTTTTTTTATCCAGTGTTTTCCAAATGCTATGCCGAAGATGGCGGCAGCCATGTCTCCTAGTACTGTCATTAGTATAACTGCTATTGCAATATCAAAATCAAAAAGACTCAAAGCAATAATTATTCCAAGTATGTAATAAACGTTTCCGGCTAAACTATTCTCTTCCCTGTCTCTGTAAAAAATATGAAATATCGGAATTTTTTGACGTTTAATTATTCTAAAAAAATCTATACTGACAAATGTTATGAAAACTGATAATAAAAAAAGCATTGCTAGCCTAGACGAACTTGTTAATTTTAATAATATCCAATAAGCAAGAACGTAAAGAAGCCCGATAAGATGAATTGTTTTTCTCTTTAACTCAAATGTAAGTTTTGACATATTTGTATTAGAAAAAAATGGTTTTTATATTAATGGATGCGGGCTAATTGACCTATGTGAAAGCTCTATCTCCTTACCCTCAATTAAACTTAAAAAGTGACTCTTCTGTTAATATATTATGGGGCTGTAGCTCATTGGGAGAGCACACGGCTGAAGACCGTGGTGTAGGGAGTTCGATTCTCCCCAGCCCCATTTTATCGATATGACAAGTTTTATAAATAAAAGAGCCTGTGTTAAATTATGAGAAGTGATAAAAAGGGTGCGATGGAAATGTCCATTGGAACTATCGTCGTTATTGTCCTGTCTATGTCTATGTTAATTTTGGGAATGGTTTTGGTTAAGAATATATTTGGAGGAGCTACTAGTAATATTTTATCTATAAATGATAAAACCAAGGAAGCAATTAATAATGATTTATTTTCTGAAGAAAAAAGAATAACTGTTTCTCTGCCAAACAGAATTGCTAAGATAAAACAAGATGAAGATTGGGGAGTTGCATTTGGAATTCAGAATTTAGAGAAAAATAATCCTGATGCAGGAAGTTTTGAATATATTGTATCTCTTAGTGATGATGATGCCGAGGAAAAATGTGGTATTGGTAAAAGTAGTATTGAATCTTGGATAAAAACTGGAAAGGCCGATAGTATGACTCTTCCTCCAGGAGAAGTTTATTATGGTATTGTTAGATTCAATATCCCAGAAGGTGCTCCACTTTGTACTGTTAGATTTCATGTTGATGTTACAACTGATAGTAAACCTTATGCTACTGATTTTTTCGATATAGAAGTTCTGGCATAAATTTAAAGACAAGATTTATTAATTGAGTTCTTTTTTAGAGACTATGAAGATATTGGCTATTGGTGATTTTCATGGGAAGTTTCCCGTAGAGTTAAAAAAATTAGTTAAAGAAGTTGATTTAATCCTCAGCGTTGGAGATTATCCTTCATGGGAATTTAAAAAGATTTTAACTGTTAATACTGGAGCGGCGATAGATGGAAAATGTGCAATTATTGATTTTGATGGAGTAAAGGGAAGAGTTAAAAATATTAGGTTTGTTAAATAATTATGATAAAATTATATAATACGTTAACGAGAAAAAAAGAAAACTTTGTTCCTATTAAAAAGGGCAAAGTTGGACTTTATACTTGTGGACCTACAGTTTATTGGTATGCACATGTAGGAAATATGCGAAGTTATATTTTTGCAGATATCTTGAAGCGAGTTTTAATGTATAATGGACTTAAGGTAAAACATATTATTAATGTGACCGACGTTGGGCATCTTACTTCTGATGGAGACACGGGAGAAGACAAGTTAGAAAAAGCTGCATCTAAAGAAGGGAAAACGGCTGAAGAAATTAGTCATTTTTATTTTAATGCCTTTGAAAAGGATTTTTCTAAGTTAAATTTGATTGCTCCGTTTAAATGGAGTTGGGCGAGTGAACACATTAAAGAACAAACTGATATGATTAAAATCTTAGAAGAAAAAGGCTATACTTACAAAACAAATGATGGAATTTATTTTGATAGTTCCAAGTTTTCTAACTACGGCAAGTTATCTAACAAGAAGATTGAAGGACTGAAAGAAGGAAAGAGAATTGCTGCTCGAGACAAAAAAAACAAGACAGATTTTGCACTTTGGAAATTTAGTGGGGAGCCTGGAGAAAGGCAGCAAGAATGGGATTCGCCTTGGGGACTAGGTTTTCCAGGATGGCATATTGAGTGTTCGGCTATGGCTTCTAAATATTTGGGAAAACAATTTGATATTCATACTGGAGGTGAAGACAATATGCCAATTCATCATGAGAATGAGATTGCACAAAGTGAGTGTGCGTGGGGAGTGAAACCTTGGGTTAAGACTTGGATGCATGGAGCTTTTTTGAATATTAAGGGAAATAAGAAAATGAGTAAGTCTGCTGGAAAAATTAAAAATATCAGCGAACTAGAGAGCGAGGGTATCAATCCCTTAGTTTATAGGTATTTTACTTACTCTGCTAAATATAGAAAGCCTCTTATTTGGAGTGAAGAAGCTATTACCTCTGCCGTTAGTTCGTATAAAAAACTTAAGAATATTATAGGTAAATTAAAAGATGATGGAAAATCAAACAAAGCATACTTAGGAGAATTCAAAGAAAGAATCAATGATGACCTTGATATGCCGGGTGCTATCGCGATATTATGGAAATTAATTCGAGATGGAAAAGCTAAAGGCAAAATTGGAACTATTAAAGAAATGGATAAAGTTTTTGGATTGAAATTATTAGAAAATAACAGTATTGAAATTCCTGAAGGCGTTCGTGCTATTATGAAGGAAAGAAAAAAAGCTCGAGTAGAAAAAGACTGGAAGAAAAGTGATGAGTTGCGAGACAAATTGAGAGAAATGGGCTGGATTATTAAAGATAGTAAAGAAGGGTACGAGTTGGAGAAAATTTAAAAGTCAAAAATGAATAACATTTCTAAAACCATGCAAATTTTGGGTAAAAAATATCCTCGTTCCACCACTACATTGAATTCGATGAGAGGAAAATCTAGTCCGTTTGAGATTTTAATTTCGTGTTTGCTTTCTTTAAGGACGAGAGATGAGGTTACAGATGTTGTATCTCGTGATTTGTTTAAGATAGCTAATACACCTAAGGGAATTTTGAAAATACCCATGCCGAAATTAAAAAAGATTATTTTTAAAACAGGACATTATAACAAGAAGGCAGAAACTTTAAAGTTAGTTTCTAGAGAATTAATTAGTAGATTTAATGGAAAAGTCCCGAGCAATTATGACGATTTGATTTCGATTAAAGGAATTGGCCCAAAAACTGCAAATATAGTTCTAGCATTTGCGTTTGGTAAATTGGTTTTGCCTATAGATATTCATTGTCATAGAATTCCAAATCGTCTTGGGTGGATTAAAACTAAAACTCCAGAAGAAACCGAAAAAGTTTTGACGGAAATATTGCCAAAAAAATATTGGAGAGAATTCAATTCTGCATTTGTACAATTTGGTAGAGAAACTTGCCTCCCTATATCTCCTAAATGTTCGGAATGTCCAGTAGAGAAACATTGTAATAGAGTTGGAATTTTGAAAAGTAGATAGATTTTGGAATAAATTTATAAACAAGATATTATTATAATTATAAAGATGGTGAAAGAAAATAAGTTTGCATTTGTAAATCAATCATACAAACCTACATCTAATGATTTAATTTGCTTATTTAAGATAACCCCTAATAATATGGGATTTAAGGAGGCTGTAAATAATGTTGCGCTAGAAAGTTCTATTGGAACATGGACTGATGTTTGTTCAAGTCAAAAGTATGTAAATAAACTTGGGGCAAAAGTTTTTGCGATTTCTGGAGACTGGGCTAAAATTGCATATCCACAAGAGTTATTTGAAGAGGGAAGTGTTTCAAATATTTTGTCTTCTATAGCTGGAAATGTTTTTGGGATGAAATGCGTTAAAGGATTAAGATTGGAAGATATTAAGTTTCCGAAAAAATTATTGAAAAGTTTTCCTGGTCCTCGTCATGGAATTGATGGATATCGAAAGATTTTGAAAGTTAAAAATCGTCCTTTAGTTGGAACTATTGTTAAGCCTAAATTGGGCCTAAAAACAAAAGACCATGCCAAAGTAGCTTATGAAAGTTGGGTTGGTGGATGTGATTTAGTTAAGGATGATGAAAACTTATCTTCACAAAAATTTAATCCGTTTGAGCAGAGAGCTGCTAAAACTTTAGAGATGTGTGATAAAGCGTCTGAAGAAACTGGGGAGAAAAAAGGATATTTAGCTAATGTAACTTCAGAGGCGATGACGATGTTGGGTCGGGCAGATTTAGTTAAAGAGCTAGGTGGAAAATTTGTTATGCATGACATTATCACTGCTGGATTTGCGAGCCTCGAAACTTTAAGGAAAAATTCTAAATTAGGAATTCATGCTCATCGTGCTATGCATGGAGCGTTTACTGAAAATCCTAATCATGGACTCTCCATGATGTGTGTTGCAGATTTTGCTCGAATGGCTGGAGTTGATAGTTTACATATAGGAACTGGAATTGGTAAAATGAAAGGTGGGAAGCGAGAGGTAGGTGAAATTAGTGAAGAAATCGAAGATAGAGAAGTTGCAAAAACAAAGCATCGATTAGAGCAGAATTGGGGAGAGATGAAACCTGTTTTTTCTGTTTGCTCAGGTGGAATTTATCCCGGACATGTCCCTTATCTCATAAATAATTTTGGGAAGGACATCATCATCCAAGCAGGCGGAGGAGTACATGGCCATCCTAATGGAACAAAGATCGGAGCAACAGCTATGAGGCAGGCAGTGGATGCAACAATAGAAGGAGATACTTTGCACGAATATGGAAAATCACATAAGGAACTGATGGATGCCATGGAATACTGGGGAAAAATTAGATTTTAGATAATCCTTTAAAGCAATTTCTCTTTGAATTCATATGAGAGAATTTATTTACTATTCTAAAAGTGCTGTCACCGCTGGGAACTTGATTAAAAATAATTTGATGCAAGCTGGGAGAATGGATATTGTATGCAATGTTATTATTTCTGTATTCTTTATTTCGAATGCTATGAGAGATGATGTGAAACTTCATCTTATTTTTGATGGTCCGCCACATGCGCCCAAACATTTAGTTTTAGAATCAAATAAAGAAATGCCTATTTCTAAAAAAAATGTTGCTGGATTAATTAAAAGAATGCTATACAAATCTCCTGATAAAGAGGGTTTGTTAGAAATATTTCCAGGAGCTTCTATTGAGAAGAAAGGGTTTGAAAAGCTCGTCAAGGAACTTGATGTAGATGGGAAAGATGTTTTACTATTAGATGGGAAAGGAAAGGATATTAGAGAAACTACCCTTAAACTTAATGAGAAAGAGAATAATGTCTTTATTATTGGAGACCATGAAGGATTTCCTGCAGATAAAAGAAAGTTTTTGAAAAAAATTGATAAGGTTTCTGTTGGGCCTAAAGTTTTATTTGCTTCTCAAGTTATGACAATATTACATAATGAAATGGATAGGCACTAACTATAGATATCTATAAAAACTAAACTTAATTTTATTTAATATGAAAAAAGCAGCGAGATTAATTGTACAGGGAACAGTTCAAGGAATTTTTTTTAGGCAGTTTGTAAAGGAGCATTCTGACAATCTTGGATTAGTTGGTTTTGTGAGGAATCTTGAGGATGGAACAGTAGAAATTATTATAGAGGGAGAAGCTGAACAAATTGAAAGATTAGTTAGATTTGTACAAAAAGGTCCGGAGCATTCTCAAATCAGAAATGTAAAGGTCGAAGAAAGAAAGTGGACTGGGGATCTTAAAGAATTTAAGATTCTTCGATTTTGAAAGTTTTATAAAGTATTTTTGGTTGAATAATATATGGCAGAAGTTACAGGCAGAGAAAAACAAATTATTGATGAGAGAATAAAAAAAATTAATATTCTTAGAGATTCTGGGATTGATCCATATTCTCATAGATTTGACCTACATGAAGAACGAACCCATTCCGGTATTATAAAAGAAGAATTCGGGAAACTGAAAGATGAGGAAAAGTCCGGAAAAAATAGGGTTGTTGCTGGAAGAGTTATGATGAAAAGAAGTTTTGGGAAATTGTCGTTTTTTAGTTTACAAGATTTGAAGGGATCTATTCAAATTGTTGTTCAAAAAGGGGAAGTCCCTGAAAAAGTTATAGATATTTTCAAAAAAATCGATGCTGGAGATATAATCGGAGTTAGTGGAGAGGTTATGAAAACCAAAACCGGAGAGATATCCCTTATGGCTAAAGAACTTTTTATCCTAACTAAATCTATTTTGCCTCTGCCGGATAAACATAAGGGTTTGAAAAGTGAAGAAGAAAAACTTAGAAAGAGATATTTGGATATTATTATGAACGAAGATGTTAAAGATATTTTTATTAAGAAACAAAAATTCTGGAATGCAATTAGAACGTTCTTAATGGAGAAAGGATTTTTAGAAGTCGAGACTCCTGTCTTGGAAAATTCAGCTGGAGGCGCCGCGGCAACTCCTTTCGCAACTCATCACAATGCCCTTGATATGGATGTATATCTAAGAATTTCTATGGGAGAACTTTGGCAAAAAGTAATGCTAGTTGCCGGATATGAAAAGACGTTTGAGATTGGGAGGCAATTTAGAAACGAAGGAATGGATGCTGAACACTTACAAGATTATACTCAAATGGAATTCTATTGGGGTTATGCTGATTTTAATGATGGGATGAAGCTTGTCGAAGAAATGTATAAAGAAACCGCTATGGCAACTCTGGGAACATTAAAGTTTGAAACACAAGGTCAAACAATTGATTTGGGTAAGAAATGGGTTCAATATGATTTTGAGAAACTGATAAAAAAAGAAACAGGGATAGGTATTTATGAAGCTGATAGCAAAGATATCACTAAAAAACTTAGTGAATTAAAGATGGATTATGACGATGGTGTAGATAAATGGAGACTTGTAGATTTGCTTTGGAAATACTGCCGTAAAAAAATTATTGGTCCTGGATTTTTAGTTGGACAACCTGTGGAACTGACTCCCTTAGCAAAACGTAGTGCTAAGGACCCTAGAAAGGTTGAGCAGTTTCAAGTTATTCTTGGGGGGAGTGAGGTTGGGAACGGCTATAGCGAACTGAATGATCCGATAGACCAGGAAGATAGACTCCAAAAACAAAAAGAGCTTGGAGAAGCTGGAGATACAGAAGCTATGGAACATGACGAAAATTTTATTGAAGCTTTGAAATATGGGATGCCTCCTGCCTGTGGATTTGGGGTTAGTGAAAGATTATTTTCATTTATGATGGGAAGACCTATAAGAGAATGCGTTGTCTTTCCATTAATGAAACCTGAGGTATCACAAAAAGATGGCACTGATAGTAAAAAGTAAAATTAAAGAGTATATTAGCTTAAATGTTGGAGAAGATTTAATGAGAGCATTAGAAATGGAAATTGAGGACATCTTAAAGAAGGCAGAAGGGAGAGCAAAAGCAAACCAACGTCGTACAATTTACGCCCGTGATATCTGATTCTTTGTATACATAATTTTATAATTCTCTTATTACTTGTCTTAGTATGGAATTAAAGAGTGCTGAATTCGAAAGTGAATATAAAGCTGAAGTTAAAGAAGATGGGAACGTTGTTTTAAAGAAAAAAGTTAATATCAAGCGTGGTTCTACTAGTAAAAGTGCTGGGGGAATATTTGAACTAAGAGTTAGAAAAGATTTAGAAGAGAAAGAATGGATTGTTGATAAATGGTCTAATAATTTGGATTTAGATACTGGGGTGATGCATCCTGCAAAAAGAATATTTAGAAAATTTAATGCCAATATGGGAGTCATGACTATAGGCACCGGATTTCCAGATTTTATCGCATTTCAAAAAACTGAAAATGGTTTGTTTAGAATAATTGGGGTTGAAGTTAAAATGAATGGGACTTTAAGTCGTGTCGAAAAGGAAAAATGTGCATGGTATCTGAAAAATGGAATATTCAGTGAGATTTTGATAGCTAAAAAGATTAAAGAAAAGAATAGAGTGCATGTTGAATACAATAATGTCGAGGAGATCTTGGAAAAAATGAGAAATAACGACTAGGACAAAGTTTATATTGTGTAAATTGTTTCTGTTTTTATGAGAAAAATTCAAACTGAAGCAGAGAGAGAAAAGGAAAAAAAGAAGAATCAAATTATCATAGGAGTTGTTATGATTGGGCTACTGGTTGTCTCCACACTAGGTTATTCATTTATGAGCGGTAATAACAATAATACAAATCTGAAAAAAACTGAATTTGGTATAGATTTTTTTAAAGAAGGTGGATATTGGAAGTCCACTCTAGAAGACAAATCAATTATATTTCGTAATTTGCCTTCAGAGGTATCTGATATTGAAGTTGATATCTCTATAGATATAAACCAATATTTAGAACAGCCATTATATTTTGTTAATCCCTCTTTGGGCTCCTCTGAAATATTAAATAATATTGGAGGATATATCTTAAGATATCAAGAAGCCTGTGATTTATTAGAAGAAAATTCAGAGGAAGCTTTATGTGAAGGAAATCTTCCCGTAAAAGACTGTAGTAATAATCTTATAATTTTTAGAGGAGGAAATGAAACAAAAGTTTATCAAAATGATAATTGTATTTACATTGTTGGCGATGGTATTTTAGGAGCCGATGCATTTTTATATAAGCTTTTGAATATAAATTAAATGGTAAAAAAGAAATCTATAAAAAAAAGGAAAGCGGTTAAACTAACAGCTAAAGAAAAAGAAGAGTTAAAAATGGAAGGAGAAATTCCTAAAAAATCTATTAGAGAAAAAGAAAATAAGCAATTAATTTGGTTTTTTGTAATCATAGGAATTGTATTTGCTACGGTTCCTATATTATATTTTGGAATTCAGGGCGCTAAACATTTCGAATATAGTGATATAGAGTGGGTAATTGAGGAGTATCCAAATCTTAAAATTTTTCATGGTAAATTTATGGCTTTAAGTGGAGCAGACATATCTTATAATATATTTTTAAGAAATGATCCTAGAAAAAATGATATTTATACCGAAGGTGTTTTTGATAAATTTAAATATGGCGGAATTATTTCTTTTTCTCCCGATGTAGATAAATGTAGGGGTGAATTATCTAGAGCCATGGTTGATGCTGGAGCGTTTTTAAGACGAGGTGTTGGGGTTGGCGATATAGAGATAGGATCTACTAATGAAACTGTTGCAGATAACGATGAAAATAAACGGTTTGCACAATGCGATACAATTTTAGATAGAACGGTTGTTATCGTTGAGATAGGAGAGTCTTCTGTTATCCAAGATACAGAGAACCCTTATTGTTATACTATTAATATTGAAAGCTGTAGCGACATAAGACCTATAGAAAAGTTTATGGTAAAATCTGTAGAAGATTTTATGCTAGCAAAAGAAGCTCTTAAAGAAAATAGTGAAACTGCATAATGGATACTCAAATTTTAATAGGACTTTTGTTAACCGTCCTTCCTATATTTGAATTAAGAGGAGGACTTCCAATTATTATTGAATATTTGGTTAAAAATAATTTGTCAATCTGGCCATATTTTTTACTTGTTTTGATTCTAAATATTTCTATTATTTTCTTGATTTTTATGTTTCTTGATTTTCTCCACGAAAAATTTATGAGATTGAGATGGTATAAAAAAATTATTGGGAAGATTCTTCTGAAAATACAGAAGAAAGCAGATAAAATTGAGATTAAGATGAATAAATGGGGTTATCTTGCATTAATGCTTTTTGTCGCAATCCCTTTGCCTGGGAGTGGTGTGTGGACGGGAACGTTAGTTGCGTGGATAATCGGATTAAATAGGTCAAAAAGCTTCTTTGCTATAGCCGCCGGAACTATTATTGCTGGTTTACTTGTGCTTCTTCTTTCTCTTGGAATTTTTGCTGGATTTCATTAAACTTCTTATATACTTCAAATCTGTATACATAGGCATAGATTTAATTTTATATATTTTGACTGAGCCAAACCAAATTCCAACCACAAATAATGTTGAAATTATGTGCCAAAATATCCAATGAATTATTTCGAAGGAAGTTGTATTTGTTAATGGAATCAATATTAACATCCTTATGATGTTTAACATAAAGAATGCAGCAAGTGCTGTAGAAAGGGCCAGTGCTCGCTTCTTTGGTTTTATGTCAGCAGTAGACATAATAAGCAAAAATAATAAATAAAATGCTGATCCTGCTACACATGCTGGTATAATTTCGATACGTTTTATCCCTATGGAAATTATGTTCTCTACTAGGTTTGTTTCTACAAAAATTGATAGCACTATATTCAAAAAGTGGACAGTTAGAGGAGTTAGAATCTTATAGATAATATATAAATTTCCTAATCCTATTAATATTATTGCAAAATATCTTGAGAACAGTCCTATTATTTTCTTTGATTGCTTATTCATTTGATTAAATAGATTAACTTGTTTAAAAAACTTCTTAGAACTGTGGGCTTACTTTTTTCTTAGAGACCTTTATAATTAGAGCTAAGAATAGTATTATAAACAGTCCTGCTGCCCCTATCACTAAATACAGTACCTTATTGTCTATTTGTGAAAATAATTGGAATTTCCCATCTATACTTACTTTTACTGGCTGAGAATTTGATTCTCCGTTTAAAAGAGTATCTATGCTGAATGAATGTTCTCCTGATACAGTTGGTTTAAGTGTTATTGTAACTTCTGCATATTCTCCTTTTTTAATAGATACAACTTGAGGACTAATACTTACTAATTTTGCCCAATCTTCAAATCCTGATGCAGAGATTACAAAACTGCCCTCTTCATCATTATTTGTTACTATAGCTTTTATAATTAATTCTTCTCCTATTTTTGCTTCAGATTCTAAGTCTGCATCCACATTTGGAGCTATAACTGGAGATACACAATTAGATACTCTTAAAAATCCAGAAAATTTTGATTTATCATCTTCTTGATTTTTATATATATCTCTGTCTTCAAAGTCATCATCGTCATAAACGCTAAACTCAATAGAATAAGCTTTTTCTATAGCATTTTCTGGTATTA
This sequence comes from Candidatus Woesearchaeota archaeon, assembly GCA_964485325.1. GTDB lineage: Archaea > Nanobdellota > Nanobdellia > Pacearchaeales > GW2011-AR1 > JAGVXH01. The sequence goes on from CAZAIT010000012.1 coordinate 13,658, forward strand.
CAAATGATAATTCTATTAATTCGTAATCCATAGCGTTGATTCCATTATTAAAAGATATAACTTCATTTATTCCAAGTTCTCTATTATAAACTTTAACGAATACTTTGTCATTGTCTAAATCTTCTTCTCCAACATTCCAAGCTTTAGCAGTTACCATAACTTCATTTCCACAAGATAATTCTGAATCTTCTAAATAGTTAGATAAATCCATTAAATTTATATCATTTACAATAACAAATGCCTCATCTGTTCTTATTTCAATATCCATATAAACAGAATCTCCTGTTTCTTCGTTATCATATTCACTATCACGGTCATCTACCTTTCCTATTGCTCCAACGTATAACTTATAATCTGTATTTCCGTCTCTTAATTCTGATGCATCTATTTTAAAACTCACAATAACATTGTTATCATTATCTGAGTCTATGTCAAAGGCTTCTTCTTCTAAGTCCATTTCTTCTTCTGTAAATACACACTTATTTGCTGCTACATCTAACAAACATAATTCCAAATCAATATTTTCTACGTCTGAACTACCAGCATTCTCTATATTTACTTTTAATTCTATTTCGTCAAAAGGATACCAGTATTCTTCATCGCTTCCAAATCCTGTAAGATCTACTCTATCAATTGTAGTTTTTAAATTACCATTATTCTCTCCTTCGTAAAAGGGAGATTCTACAGAAAGTGTTAATAAATTACTATCTAGAGTTCCACTAGTTGCTTTAATATCAAGTGATTTTTCGTTTTTATATGTTAAATCTTCTACATCTAATGAAGAAACCTTTACTAAAATTGAATCTCCTGCAGGTAATGTAAAATCAGATTCATTAAATTGGACTGTGAAATCGGAAGATGTTGCTTCGGCAAGATTTATTGAAGAAAGGTCTACATTTCCTGTGTTTTCTACCTTAACTGTTCCATCTTGTGTTTTTGTTAAATCATCTTCTAATGAAATTGTTAACTCTGATTCTGAAGCGATCGCGATATTAGTTAAATCTTCTGAATCATCTAAGCCTTCAGCAGTATCTTGATTTACTGTAATTATTATATTCCCATTTTGATGAGTATCTAAATCAAATTGAGCATTAATTGTTTTGTCTATATCTCCTACTGAAAGATTAAATAGTGATATTGCAGAGAAAGTTCCTGCGTTAGCCGTTGTAAATGTAATATCAATATCTGTCCTATTTCCACAACCTGCAACATGGCTTACATTAAATGAAAAATCAATTGTTCCAATATCATGGTTGACAGATGTGGGAACATCCACTGAAATAATATCTAAACAATGTGTTGCACTAACCATTCCAAAACTTAATAGTAGGACTGCTAAGATTCCAATAATTACAAATGTATTTTTGTTTGTCATGTTGTAATTTTGAAGTTACACCTTTATAAATATTTCTATTATCAAATGATATAATAAGATTTATATATTATCATGTCATTATTAAATAATGGTTAAATCTAAAGAAAATTTATTGGGAGCATATGCTTTTTTAGTGGGTGTTATACTCGCTATAATCTTTGGACTATTTAATGGAGCGCTTGAAAGAAATGGTGGATTATTTTATTCAGCATTAGTTGTTATTGGCTTAATTGTTGGATTTATGAATGTTGGTGATAAAAACTCCAGTACTTTTTTAATGGCTAGCCTTTCATTAGTTATTGTTGGATCTTTAGGTATGGAACCTCTAAAATATATTGCTTTGAATAATTATGTTGTTACATCTCTAAGAAATGTATTAGGCTCTCTTTTAGTATTATTTGTTCCGACCACTATAATTGTAGCTTTAAAGACTGTATTTTCTATGGCGAAGATTTAGAATTAAATTCTTCTCTAATTATAAGAACTCTAATATATCTGCTAGATTTATAATTTGGCTATCGTCCCGTGCTAGTCCAGAACAAGCGGTGTTTACCCATATTTGAATTTGTGGAAAATTTTCGAACTCGAACGAGTTGATATTATTTGCTTCAAAAATATAAACCTTCTTGCCTAATTTTTCTATGGAATTCTTTATCTTATGTATATTTTCTTTCTTTTGACCATATTTTGTAGAGATCAGTAATCCAACAATATCAAACATTAGGAATTTCTTTTGTTTTGCTGATATTCTTTTATTATGAACGTCAATTTCTTTTTGTTTAATTTTTTCAAGAGTTTGGGTTGTAAACACATAAATCTCTCGTTGAATTTGTATTGCATTATTGATTGCATGAAATGTCCCGTCTGTTATCATTAGAAGGATATCAGCAGATTTGTCAAACGCAGAAGAATTACATCCTAAAACATGTCCTTCGTAACATGCCCCCTGCTTAATTATCACTTTTTTGCCTTTAGACTCTAAGTATAATTTTACTTTTGAAATTAGTCCTATATATTGGATAGTGGCCGCCAGAGAAATCGTTTCACCTTTTAAATCATCTAATAAATTATACTTAATATCTGAATCTTCAAATTTTCTTTTAGTTTCTATAAACAAAGTTTTCATATATAAGATAAAAAAATCTACCTTTTAAATTATACTGGTACACCAAGCTGGAGTTCTTGCTAAATGTGCATTATTTATAATTGAATAAAAAAGCTAAATATTTAAAGAAGTAATTAAATTAATTTAATATGGTTAAGATTTTGGTATTTGGAGATAGTATCGCGTGGGGTGCATTTGATAATAAACAAAGTGGATGGGTGGAAAGATTAAAAACATTTTTTTTACAAGATTATTCTGAAAAAGGGATTGGGGTGTATAATTTTTCAGTTTCATCCAACGATACTAGGGACGTATTGGAATTTTTAGAGTCGGATATTGATAAAATAGATAAAATTGAACAAGAAGACTATGTTTTATTATTCTCTATCGGGTCTAATGATTTGAGATATATTAATGAGAGAAATAATGTACTCACACCTTCAAAAGAATTTGAAGAAAATTTACAAAAAATAATTCGAGTCGCAAAAGAACATTCTAAAAAAATATTTTTTACTGGTTTAATGAAAGTTGATGATAAATTAACCCAACCTTGGAATAAAAATGAATTTTGGGAAAATGTTGATATCAAAAATTATAATGATATTATTGAGAATATATGTAAAAAGAACCAAATTAACTTTATTCCCTTATTCGATTTAATTAACGAATCTGAACTTTCAGATGGACTACATCCTAACGCAGAAGGTCACGAGAAAATCTTTAACTATATTAAAAAATATTTATTGAATAATTTCTAGTATTTCGTATTTAACTTACTTTGAAAGAAATTAAGAATTATCAAAATTAGAATCGTTCTAGTTCATCTCGACTTGAAGATTCTTTAGGTTCTTCTGCACCTTTTTGTATTTCAAATACTTTAGATGGTGTTGCAATTACCACGCCTTCTCCAAATCCTGCGATTTTTCCTTCAAGAGCTTCTACTGTTTTCTTAATTTTAGAAATTGCTCTTTTTAATTCAATAACATCTTTAGATTTCAAAGGTCTTATGTCGATTACGGCAATAGTGTATCCTTCTCTAAGGGAATTTAAAATTGGATTAATATCTTCGTAAACTTTTAGAGTGAATGTTTTTATTAAAACTTTTGATTCCGATTTCTCTTGCTCTAAATCAATCTCGATGAATTCCGAAGAAACTTGATCATCTTTTCCCATCATCTTTTTGAATTTATCAAATACCATTATATAATTTCATAATATCAGTATTTAAATATTTATGTGGCGTAGTATATTTTGGAGTTAATATTAGAAGAAATTTTAAATTACCTAACCTTGTATCTTTTTCATTACTTCTTCACGAATTGCTTCTATTTTCTCAGAGAAATCTTTTTCTTGTTCATTGATACTTTTCATTCTAGTTTCAATTAATTGTTTTTTATTCTTCATGTCTTCTAGAATTGCTTCTTTTGTTGTTTTAATCACAACTTGATTTCCGATAATTCTAGAGACCTCTCCCTCTGTTTTTCCTACTTCTTTAATAATAAGATCTGTTTCATTAGACTCCATTGAAAAAGCATTTTTCTGCATTAGAAGTTGTTGAAATGTTTGCTCCATTATTTGAAGCTCTTGAATTTTTTGTTGAGTCTCTTCATCTAAATTTGCTAACGGGTTTGCGTGATTATGTTCTTCTTCCATCTTAATCTGAACTCACTGTTTTCATTTTATTTCTTGGCTTGTAAAAAATTCTTGAACCACATTCTGGACAAACAAACCTTTTCTTTAAGTCTGCTGACTTTAGGTTATTTCCACAATGAAAACATTTGTATCCTGCCATTCTATCTTTTAATCTTTTGAGTTTTTAAATGAAACGCTCCACCTGCAAATTTCTTTCCACATTTTGTACAAAGCCATATAGACCTTTCGGCTCTCTTAGCTCTACCTTTACAAAATGGGCACTCTTGTTTAATTCGTTGTTTCCTTTCTACGGCTATAAGTTTGTTCTTAACTTTCCCATATCCTGCGCCAAATCTTCCTGCGCTTCCGATTTTTTTCTTCTTTACTGCCATTTTTTATTTTTTGAGTTTTTTTTTAGTGTGATGGGGCCACGCGGATTTGAACCGCGGTCGCGAAGTCCCAAACCTCGAATCATAC
>CAZAIT010000013.1:0-17855 GCA_964485325.1 Candidatus Woesearchaeota archaeon
TTTGCTTAACTCTATCAAGCATTTCCTTATTCGTACCTTGCAAAGAACTCTTCTCAGCAATCCACATCAAAGCATCATTAACATTTGCAATATCTGCATACTCATAAAAATTAACAATCAAACTATCCGTCTGCTTTCCAATTAATTTAACAATATCAGCATCACTACTTAACCCCAATGCCTTCAATAAAACAATTGCGGGAATATCTCGAAATCTAGAAAATGAAACCTCAACTATTCCTTCTGGACTCTCAACAACAGCAACTGGAATTTTATAAGCTCCTCTTTGAGAAAACAATCTCAACATTAAACGTTTCTTAATTTTTTGCCACTCAACAAAAGTTTGATTAGACGCTAAATCCTCAACCATAACCATAACTCTCTCATTACCATTAATTAAAAAATATCCACCATGATCCTTAGGATCAATATAATTTTGAATCAATTCTTCTTCGCTCATTCCAGTCAAATTACAATTTCCACTCTTCATCATAATAGGAATTCTTCCCAACTGGACTTCCTCTGTTTCCATTTGACCAGCATAATTAATAGTCATTTCCATCCAAACTGGAGCAGAATATGTTAACTTTCTAAGTCTAATTTCTGCAGGAGTTATTGGTCTTGAAGAACCATCTGATTCAATCATGTTCGGTTTTCCAACTCTAATCTTACCTAGTTTAATCTCAAAATCTTCATTAGGTATATTATCTGATAATTCTGTTACAATCTCTTGCATTTTATTTTCAATAAAATCATTAAACGATCTAATATTAGATTCTACAAGAGAATGGTTCTTAAGAAATTCTTTAACTAATATATGCTCAGCCATTTTTCACCTCCACTGAACAAATGGATTTATGAAATATTTTTAATGTTACTTCAGCCATATTAAATCACAACCCTATAATATGTTTCATCAACCCGAGAAATCTTCACCACGTCGCCAGTTTCACAATCTTCTGGAAGGGCTGCGTCTTTCTTAGAAATTTTAGGCAACTGTGCCAAGGCAATATTGAACTCATTAAGGACTTTTTCCACCTCGGTTGGGCTCAGTTTCACATGCTTCGGTTGTAGTATATGCATTTTGCTTTTTAAAACACTCTTTAGATAACAAAAATATCAAAAATGCATTTAAAAACCTTTTGCTTTTTGTTATTTTAGAGTAGTTCGGGAGAAAATGGCCTTATTTTAACATAAAAATATCTAACCTGTATTTATCCATAATAAGGTAAATTTTCTATGGATCAAGGGGATTTTGATCAGCAGATCACCTACTGGGTGAACTTTGTGTTTCAAATCTAAAAATGGCCCCAGGGGGATTTGAACCCCCGACACCTGGATTAAAAGTCCAGTGCTCTGACCAGGCTGAGCTATGGAGCCATGAAATGATATCATATAATTAACTTAAAAACTTAATTGTTTCTGAGAATTAATCCATAAACCTTGTCTTTTCAAAAGGTTTACCAACTTTGTCTAAAACAATACTTGCTTTCTCTAAAAATTTCCGCACTGCCTGATTAAAATAATCGTGATAACTAACAATCCATTTATCTCAATGTTACAACAAAATCCTCAATTTTTTAACCTTCACATTAATTTTTATCTTTCAAAAACTCTTTCTCTAATTTTCCCTTATAAGAAATCAAATCAAACTCTTTATTACAAACACCCGACTTAATCGCAGCTCCAGCAACAGCAAAAGCAATCTCAATAACAATCCGCTCGTTAAACGCATCAACAATAAACTCATCTTTTGTAGGCTCTTCAATTAAACCAGCAAGAGCACCAACAGCCGCAACCTTCATTTCCTCGTTAATCTCACTAGCCCTACAATCTAACGCCCCACGAAAAATACCAGGGAACGCCAAAACATTATTCACCTGATTAGGAAAATCACTTCGACCCGTAGCCATCAAAATATCATCCCGAGTCGCCTTAGCTAAATCCCAACTAATCTCAGGATTAGGGTTCGCCATGGCAAAAACAATCGGATTCTCATTCATATCCTTAAGCATATCCGGTGAAAAAACATCCGCAGCAGAAACACCAATAAAAACATCCGCACCCTTAATAACCTCCACCAAATCTTTGAAATCTTCATCTCGAGCAAATATCATTTTTGAAACATCATAATCATTACCAGCAACAATCAAACCCTTGCTATCACACATAAATAAACTATCCTTTTCAACACCTAAATTCAACAACATCTTTCCAATTGCAATACCAGCAGAACCAGCCCCATTAATAACTACTTTGATTTTATCAAATTTCTTCCCAATAATCTTCAGAGCATTTGTCAAGCCCGCTCCAACAACAACCGCCGTCCCATGCTGATCATCATGGAAAACAGGTATACTAAGCTTTGTCTTTAATTTTTCCTCAATATCAAAACACTCTGGGGCCTTAAAATCCTCTAAATTAATTCCACCATAAGTCCCACTAATTAATTCAACAGTACGAACAATCTCACTAACATCCTCACTATCAATTTCAACATCAACAGCATCGATTCCAGCAAAATGTTTAAACAATAATGCTTTCCCTTCCATAACTGGTTTTCCAGCAGCAGCACCGATATTACCAAGCCCCAAAACCGCCGTCCCATTACTAATCACCGCAACAGAGTTTCCCTTAGATGTATAATTATAAACCTTATTCTTATCTTTCGCAATCTCCAAGCAAGGAACGGCGACACCTGGGGTATAAGCCAAAGCCAAATCTTCTTTATTTTTAACTGAAGTCAAAATTTTCGTTCCAATTTTTCCAGGCTTTCCATTGTTACTATGATAATCAAGCGCTTCTTTTCTCATAACACAAAAAAACGCCAATTCTTTTTAACTCTTTGTAATCACTGATTACCAACACGAAAAATATATATTTAAGATTACCTAAACTCTAATCTCAATTTCATTAAAAAATTCATCAACACTTTCTTTCAATTCTCTTAAAAATTTCTCATCAATATCTTCTTCTTTTAGAAAACTAGAATCGATCATACCCTCTTTATTTTTTTTAAAACCTTGTAAAAAAAATCTTTTAGGCTTTCCCCCACAAACTTCATTCATCCATTTCCTTAAATTTATCACAGAATTCATGTCATGAAATCTATCTACAATAGTAGTTCTGAATTCATATTTTCCGAAGCTATGAATCATTTTAATCGAAGTCTCAATTTTATCCAGATCAATATCGACTCCAGCAATTTTAGAATAATTTTCCTTATCTCCTTTAATATCCATTGCAATATAATCAACCAAGCCCTCGCTAATAATTTCTCTTAATTTATCAGGAAAAGATCCATTAGTATCTATTTTTATTTTATATCCCAAATCTTTTATTTTCCTAACAAAATCTAAATCTAAAGTCATTAAGGGTTCTCCCCCTGTAATACAAACTGCGTCTAATTTACCAACTCTTTTCTCTAAAAAATTTAAAACATCTTCCTCACTAAATTCCCCTTCAGAATCCTTGATAACTAAATCAGGGTTATAACAAAACCCACACCGAAAATTACAACCATGTAAAAAAATAGTGCAAGCAACCTCTCCTGGATAATCAATAGTTGTTACTTTCTGTAATCCTGCAATTTTCATTTTATAAATAATCCACCTTTTCTATTTTCAAAAGCATAATATTCTATGCTGTGCATTCTGAATTGAACATTGCTCTATCACCAAATTCTGCTAGCTTGCCTTCATTCCATCTAGCAGTAGGACGCAAATATCCAACAACTCTACTCCACACCTCACATCTTGTTCGTGCCATCACCATCACCTCTAAAATTTAGTTTTGAATCATTTTTTATATCAAGACCCTCGGCCTGGCTAATCCTTCTTTCTTCTTCTTCAGCTTCAATAACATCATCAGCTACAGAAGGAGAATTTTCTGCGGCAGCAATTTCTGCATCACACTTCGGACAATACTCATGTTCTCCACTCAAATATCCATGAATCGGACAAATTGAAAAGGTTGGAGAAATTGTAAAATAAGGCAGATGATAATTATTACTAATTTTTTTAACCATTCTTTTAACTGAATCGATAGTCATCTTCTCACCAACAAAAGTATGAAACACAGTTCCACCAGTATACTTACATTGTAATTCATCCTGAAGATCTAAAGCTTCAAAAACATCTTCAGTAAAACCAACTGGTAGCTGTGACGAATTTGTATAATATGGGGCCGCCCCTTTCTGATAAGCTTCCTCGTTCGCAACAATAGCTTTCCCAAATCTTTTTTTATCTGACCTAGCAAACCTATAGGTAGTCCCTTCTCCGGGCGTAGCCTCTAAATTATAAATATTACCAGTTTCCTCTTGATACTCCGATAATTTATCCCTCATAAAATCCAATATCCTTAATGCAAAAGCTCTACCTTTTTCAGTTGTAATATTTTCTCCGGGCATAAAATTCAAAATTGCTTCATTCATCCCTAAGAGACCAATAGTGGCAAAATGATTTTTCCAATACTCTCCAAATCTCTGATTAACTTGCCTTAAATAAAATTTAGAATAAGGATAAAGCCCTATCTTGGTAAAATTCTCAACCGCTTTCCTTTTTATTTCAAGACTCTCTTTAGCAAGCTCCATTAAATTAGAAAGTCGAGAAATAAAATCATCTTCATTAATTGATACAAAACCAAGTCTAGCCATATTAACAGTTACAACACCAATTGAACCCGTCTGAGGATTAGCACCGAATAAACCTCCACCTCGCTTCTTCAATTGAGTATTATCAATTCTCAAACGACAACACATCGACCGAGAATCCTCTGGCTTCATATCAGAATTAACAAAATTAGAAAAATAAGGAATTCCGTATTTCGCCGTCATTTCCCAAATCAATTCGTACTCTGGTTTATCAAAATCAAAATCCTTAGTAATATTATAAGTTGGAATCGGAAAAGTAAAAACTTGTCCAGTTGCATCACCTTCAATCATAACCTCTGCAAATGCCTTGTTAATCATTCCCATTTCTTTTTCAAAATCTTTGTACGTCTCTATTTGCGGCTGACCACCGATAATTACATGCTCATTTGCCATATAGCTAGGGATATCTAAATCCATTGTAATATTCGTAAATGGAGTCTGAAAACCAACCCTAGTAGGAACAGCCAAATTAAAAACAAATTCCTGCATACTTTGTTTTACCTGTTTATAATTCAAATTATCATATTTTACAAATGGGGCAAGTAATGTATCAAAATTTGAAAACGCTTGAGCTCCAGCAGTTTCACCTTGTAGGGTATAAAAGAAATTAACCATTTGTCCCAGTGCAGTTCTCAAATGTTTTGGCGGCTTAGATTCAACCTTTCCCTTAACACCTTTAAATCCAACAGTCAACAAATCCTTCAAGTCCCATCCTACACAGTATGCCCCAAGAGAATCAAGATCATGAATATGTATATCTTGAGATTCATGCGCCAATCTGATGGCTTCAGGATAAACTCTTCTCATCCAATAATTTGCAATAATTTTTGTAGTGATATAATTATTCAAACCCTGTAAAGAATAACCCATATTGGAATTCTCCTTAACCATCCAATCATTTAAACCGATATAATCATCAACAACTTCGATTGTATCAAATAAACCTTTAACATTTCTTAATTCTTCATGACTTTTTCTATAGAGAATAAATGCTTTGGCAACTTTTGCATGGCCTTCTTCAATTAAAATTTTTTCAGTTAAATTCTGGACCTCTTCAACATCAGGAATTCCATGTTCTCCAGACTTCTCAGCTAATTTCTCAATAATTAAATTCGTAAGAGCACGCACTTTTTCTCTGTCTTTCCCTCCTACAGCTTTAACTGCTTTCCATATAGCATCTTCAATCTTATCTTCTTGGAAAAACACAACGCTCCCATCTCTCTTTCTAACTTTCTTAACCATTAATTCCTCCAACTATTTTAACTTCCGAATCCTCTCCACTCCACTTCTTCATAGTTCCTTGCCTTTGGGCTTCTTCTAAGGTAAATCCACCACTAGAATATCTTTTATTCAACTTATCTAAATTCTCAGTTAGAATTTCATCCAAATCCCAATTATAAAAATTACAAATCATTGCAGTATACCACATCATGTCTCCAACATTCTCACGAATACCAATAACTATTTTATCGTTCTTATGAAAAACACTTTTCTTAATACAAGAAGCAACATCTCCAGCCTCACCTGCAAGTCCAAGTCCCCAATTACAAACTTCCAAGTCTTTAGTTTCACATTCTTTAGCTGTCTTCTTGCATAATTCTTGATATTCTTTTATATTTACCATTTATTTTAATTTCCCGAGCTCATCTTTAAGCTCATTTATATCTGCAAAATCTCGATACACAGAAGCAAAACGAATATACGCAACCTTGTCAATTTTTTTTAATTTATTCATAACAATTTCTCCGATTTTTGAACTTTTGATATCTTTGTTTTTTGCAAATCGATAAATTTTAGCTTCTACATCATTAGTTACAGCTTCAATCTCTGAACTAGAGAAAGGTCTCTTTTGAAGATTTTTATCGATTCCTTCAAATAATTTATTACGAGAGAATTTTTCTCTCCTACCATCTTTCTTAATAACATTAAGATCTAACTCTACTCTCTCATATGTAGTGAACCTTTTTCCACACTTCAAACATTCACGCCTACGACGTGCAACAGGTCCAGAATCTCGCTTATCCGTAACCTTTGTTTCATCAGCAGTACAGTATGGGCATAACATCTTATTTGTAATGAATACAAGATATAGTATCTCGCACCCCTTTTATCTACAATTACTTGTAGATGTAAAGAAATATTAATTAAAAGGGTATTTAAAGATTATTATTATCAAGACTATATTTGAGTTAACTATGGTTAACATTCTGAACTGACAGTTACTTTTTTGGAGGAATTACACTAACTTTAAAAGGGAAATTTGATATAGGAAATTAAATATTATTTAATATAAGAAGACAAATCTTTTATATCTTTAATATTATAATCAGGAGAAATTTTATTTGGATGCTCATTATTTATTCGTATAGTAGTAAGTCCAATATTTTGTCCTGCAAGAATATCATTATCCATATCTCCAACCATATAACTATTTCTTGTATCAATATTATATTTTTTTATTATACCTTCAAAAAGTCTAGTAGAAGGCTTTTTGTCTGGACAATTATCTTCTCTACTATGCTCGCAATATCCGTAATCAACTATATTTACACCATGAGCCCTATATTTGTTAACAACAGAATCAAAAACAGCCTTAACTTCCAAAGAAGACATTCTACCCCTTGCAACCCAAGGTTGTGAAGACACTATAAATAAATTATAACCCTTATCTTGAATTTTTCTTAATTCATTATAAGAATCTGAAAATATTTTATCTGTTGGAATGATATTAGGATATCCGGAATCTTCAACTAAGGTTCCATCTTTGTCTAAAAAAACAGCCTTACTCATATCAATTCCATAGAGTCCCTTAATATGAGATCGTAAAACTAAATCTATAGCTTCTGCTCTACCATTGGTATTAATTACATGTGCATATGGAAGATCTTTTGCAACTTCAATATATTTATCTCTAAGTCTAGTAATTTTTTCCATAGTTTCATCAAGACTAATTTCTATTCCATCTCTAAGTTGTCTTTCGTGAATTCTATTCAACGCAACTTCTGGATCACATAAAAGAATGAATGCAGTTGCAGGATCTGGATAAAAAGAATTCATATCCTTAAGTTTCTCAAGAGAAATTCCTTGTAAAGATTGATAGACATAATTCGAAATAAAACTTCTATCTCCTATAACTGCAAAATCATCATTATTAAGAAAAATTTCATAATCCTGTAATCCCAATTTCCTAGATCTAATAAAAAGTTCAGTTTCTTTCATGGCATCTCTAGCTGGATTCTTTTTATACTCTTTAATTTCTTCTCTCAAATATTTTGGTTCATTAAAAGTTATAATCTTTTTTCCTAAATCATTATTTAAAAAATTATCTAAAGTAATAATTCTACTACCTTTTCCAGAACCACTCATCCCATCAAAAAGAATTAAATTATTAATCATTTACTAGTTCCTCTCGGAGCTCCACATCCCAAAACACCAAAATCTCTATAAAGCCCATAACAACTTTCTCTAGAATAAAACTTCTTTTCTAACTTACTAGAAGGAACTTTATCAACTTCTTTTACCCTAGCCCAATCATTAGGGTGAGCATAAAACGGATGTTCAACAGGAACCCCAGAAATATATATTGAATTAAAAGTTTCATTTAACTCTTTTGCCAAAGAGATCCTATGCATTCCATCATTAATAATTGGAACATTCACTTTAACAATATCTCCATATTTTAGCTCACCTTCTTGTTGGATATATTTAATATATCTTTGAGTAACTTCTACAATAGGAGGAGTCAAAGTCCAAATTTCTCCCTTCTCATTTTTTAATTCATAGGCTTTGTTTAAATGCAACGTATCAATTCCTTTTATCAATAATTCAGCTCTCAACTCTTTTTGAAATTGCATATTATCTTTAATTACATAAAAACTAGTAGGATTAACTTCATCCACTTTAAGTTCTTTTAATGATATATTTGCATTTTCATAAACATAAATATTAGATCCATCCTCCTTCTTTCCCATTAAAGGAACTTGTCTAATCTTTTGAGCTAAATCTCTAAATTCAATTTCTCCAATTATTTCAATTTTCATTTTCTTTTATTGGTGTCGTACCACTTCCTAGAACCTTTTGCAAGATGCTGAGGATATACCTCCCTTTCTACTCTTAAATTACTTGCTACAAGTGGAGATTTCTCCACCATTTTATCAGCAATCGCAAAAGCAATATTTCTATAAGAGTCATGCCCAGTTCCCTTACTTCTAAGTTCAGTATAATAAGCACCTTGTCCTTGGGACCAGGAAAGAAGTCTACGGCATTTATTGGCAAATGGGACTACTAATTGAGCCACATGAGAACTATCTTTTCTAATAATATCATAAGCATCACTAGCCTTTTGTATAACAGAACTATATTCGTCAATTAAACCAGCATCTTTAATTATTTGTGGAGTTTCAAAACCATGCTCAGCAGTTAGGGTTTGTCTTAAAAATGAGCCCCTTCTATGTCTATGATTATCTCTATCTCCTCCATAATCCATCAAAGTTTCAATAAGTGGAGCACTAATAAGAGTTGAAGGTGGAAATGCATCATAAATTCCTCTATGATCAAAAAGAGCATCAATAACCCTTCCTATATCTTTCGGACTATTTTTTAAATGATTAAAATACTGCATAAAAGAACCATTACCATATTGCCAAGAAGCAGTAGCTGCCACAAATAAATCAGTACCAGGTTCAATTCCTTCCGGGAAGTTTGCCCTATCTGTAATTTCAAACTCTCTGTTTTTTTCAAAGTCATAAATAGATGGGAGTAATTTAGAAAATTCTTCTCTAGTAGCAATTGTATAATTATTAACCTCCGCATGACTTTTATCTCCCATTAAAACAGGAACAGTTTTTCTTGTTTCATCCCATATTCTCTGACCAACCAGATTATCTTGCTTAAGAGGGCTAGAAAGTAAACCTGTAACAACCTCTTCGAGTCCTCTAACATCAATAGAACATCCAAGAGAAGTAGCCATAGCGGGTGTGAGTAAATACCTAGAATAATCTAAAATGGATTTTTTACAATCAGCATCTAAGGCAGCAGCAACTGATTCCTTTGTTTCTTTTCCTTTTAAATTAGATAAACGATAATTTAAGAAATCATTATTCACTTGATGCCCTCTTGCGAAAGATTCCAAACCTGAAGTTATTAACCTATATGAATAGCCTAAATCATTAAGAGTAGATATTATTAAATCACTATATAGAGATTCCTTAATATCTAAATTTTGTCCAGACAAATCCAAAACTTTATCCCAATCAATATATCTTGAAGATTTAACTTGGGGGTGAGCAAGAGGATGCCTAGTAATTAATTTACCAGTAATATCCGGAATATTCTCTGTTACAAATCTTGCATTTCCAAGTTCTTTAATAGAATTATGTCCATATTGTTGTGCCCATTTCTGAATAAATGCTTTCCCCTTTTCTTCCGGAACTCTCCAATTTTCAGTAAAATTGTTAAACTCTTGTTGAATATCTTTAGGATTTATTTTAGTTAATTCTTTTTTTCTTCCTCTTTCATCTTTAAGTACATCCATATTAGGCAAAGAAATATCTCCAGACACAATACTACTAAGTAGTCTTTGTTGAAACGGTTCATGTGTTCTACTAAAACTAGCCGATAATGTCGCAAACTGTTCAGGAGGTAATGTATCATAAACTCCAAAAATATCTGAAAAAGGGGATGTTACATATAATGATAAAATAGCTCTTTCTTGTTCTTTGTCAAGATTATTGGTAAAAACTCCCTTTGTCATGCTTCAAACAACAAAACTTTATTTATAAAAAAATATATACTTCAATACATATTATTTAAGATGCGCAAAAATTTTACACGCATTACAAATATCTCCTCTACTCGGCTCTCCACATTTTTTACATTTCTTAATTTCTCTCGTATCATCTTTTCTTAGTCGCGGAACTAGAGTCTGAAATCCCTCAACAATTTTTATTTTATCTTCATCATTTATTTCACTCATCCATTCTCTAGTTTCAACTCTATAAGTCCCAAACGCACACGGACATTTATCATATAAGATATCAAACTTTTTTGATTTAGCATATTTCATAATCTCCGACTCCGGAATAAAAAACATAGGCTTAATCCTCTGCGCAAAACCCTCTACGGGCATACCTCCCGTAGCAGGAGACGAATTAACTCCAAGCAAAACATTTCCTTTTAAAAAATTCATCAACACATTTTGGGTCTCGTCATCTAAATTATGTCCCGTAACCAAAACATCCGCTCCAAGATCTTTAGCCCATTTATTCAAAATCCATCTTTTAATAATTCCACAAACTGTGCATCCCGTCAAATTCTTTTGCTTCTTCAAAACCGCTTTAATAAAACAAATTCCCTGGCCAAGTTCCTGCTTTAAATCTACAATAGTCAGAGGAACTTTTATTTCTTCACAAAATTTTAACATATTATTATTATGAATTTCAGACCAATTCCCCAACTTCAAATCAATCATTAGCCCCTCGATATTATATCCAAGTTTCTTCAAAATATATAAAACCGAAGTGGAATCCTTCCCTCCAGATAAAGCCACAACAACCTTATCTTTTTTCTTAATCAGCTTATATTTATTTATCGTCTTTATAATTTCTTTCTCAATATCCATGCAACCAAGAAAATAAAAACATTTATAAAGAATTGTTTTTTCAACAAAACATGACAGACAAAAAAGAGACAAAAAAGAGCAGTAAAAAAAAGAAGAATATTTTGAAAACTTTATCAAAAAATAATTGGGCTGTATCAACAATAATTTTATCAGTGCTACTTTTGATAAGTGTTGTCACAACACTAACCGGAAATACATTCAGCGTTGGAGTAAGCTCGGAAACAGTGGGACAAAAAGTATTAGATTTTGCAAATAGTCAAGGTGCTAACGCAGAATTAATTTCATCTAAAGACGACGGACAATTCTACGAAGTTATTCTTTCTATCCAAGGAGAAGATGTACCAGTATATGCTACTAAAGATGGGAAAAATTTAGTGCCAAGTTTAATTCCACTAACTGCACAAGCAACTCAAAGACCTTCTGCTCAACCAGCATCTGAAGACGTGCCTAAATCAGAAGAACCAGAAGCGAAATTATTTGTATGGTCATACTGTCCTTATGGAGTTCAGGCTCAAGGTCCACTTTCAGAGGTTGCAAACTTATTAGGAGATAATGCAAATTTTATAATAGTACCTTATTATGATGGACACGGAGAATATGAAAAACAACAAAACCAAATACAATTATGTATTCAGAAATTGGATAGTGAAAAATACTGGGATTATGCAAGCGGGTTTGTAACAGATATTTATACAAAATGTGGAAACCTACAAGACGCAGAATGTGATGAAACAGAATCTGTAAAATTAATGAAATCCTTAGGCATAGATTCAGAAGCAGTTTTATCTTGTGTAGGAACCGAGGGAGATGCTCTATTTGCAGAAGCAGCCGCAGAAGCACAATCTAGTGGAGTAACAGGTTCTCCAACATTAACTGTTAATGGGGTAAAAGTAAATGCTGCTAGAGATGCGGAATCATATAAGACAGCAGTTTGTTCTGCGTTTAATACAGCGCCAGAAGAATGTGATGAAGTTCTAGATTCAAGTGCAGCAGCAGCAGCTGGAAATTGTTAAACATTAATTTTTAATTTTTTAAAATTCTAATTTACAATCGGTTTATCCAAATAAGCAATCTCATCTTCCGACAAATCTAATTCTTTCCTAATCTCATTTCCTTGCAAAATTATTTTCAATAACAAAAAATCCTTCATTGCAGTTTTAGTAGAGACATGAGATAACTTAGCATATTTTTGGCATATTGTTTTTTTCTTAGCCGCCCTCTGATTCTGTAACCAAATCTTTAAAATTCTAGAAGGTTTTTTGTAAGCTACCCAACTGGTCCTATCATAATCCTTAGCCCCAGCAATTCCAGCTCCTAACAAAAAATATTCATAAACCATAAATCTCCAATGCCTCTGTCTACGAATTCTGCCTCTGAAAACATCCGCCATACTCAAAGCCTCAATAGCTTTACACAACTCTTCCCCTTTGTAAGCTAATGGCACGTTCTCCTCTATCCATAAAAATATATCGTCAATAGGCATATTAACCTCATCATAAACCCTAATCATTTCCTCATTAATCTTAGAATTCTGAAACACATGTTGAAGAGCGGTAAAAATAGATTCTTCTTTGTTTCTCCCTTTCGTTTCTTTCATTAACTCTGGATTATCCATTTTAGACAAAATTTGCAAATCATTCAACGCCGCTCTAATATCCCCACGAGCTTTAATAGCTATAGAAACTAAAAGTTCATTTGAAACTGCGCAATTCTCTTTTTTACAAACATCATTTAAAACTTCTAAAACAATTTTATAATCAACTTCTTTTAACTGAACAAGCTCTGCCTTTTTTCTTAGCATACTAAATTTTTTATGCCAAATATCATTAGCAGTAATAATAATAGGGAACGCCGATTCATCAAGCAAAGAAATTAATTCACTAATACCACCTCTATCCTTCATTGCCGAAACTCCATCTGCCTCATCAATAAGAATAATTTTACTCTTCTGAAATAAACTTTTTTGCTGTGAAGCTGGGCCTACAATCTCCGCAATTTTTGCCTTATTCCTAAAATCAGACGCATTCAGCTCTAATATCTCAGCATCATTTTCCGAAGCAATAACATAAGCCAAACTCGTCTTCCCAACTCCAGGAGGACCATGAAGCGCTACAGCCTTCTTCTTAGGAAAGTTACTCAGAAAAGCTCTTATCTTGTCTATAGCCAAATCTTGCCCCATAATGTCTTCAAACCCCTTAGGACGATACTTCTCGCACCAAGGGATATTATCCATATTCATCATTTTACAAATGGATTATATCCACCCCTCTTTAAATTAGCAACCGGAATAAAAATATCATCTGGCATGGAATCCCAAGAAAACCAATCCCAACCATAACACTTATCTGGCTCAAGAATTTTTGCTTCACCACCAATATAATTTGCTCTAATATAAACAGTAACATAATGTTTATCTTCTTTTTTAAAAAAATCGTTAGTGACAACAGGAAGTTCTTTGATTATATCAATTTCCAATCCAGTTTCCTCCATAGTCTCTCTTGCTGCACAATCAAAAAAACTCTCATACATTTCCAAATGTCCCCCAGGGAAAGACCAAGAACCACTTCCATGAGAGCCCTTACGCCTTCCAAGAAGAATTTCATCATCTCTCATAATTATAACTCCTACTCCCACTCGTGGAATCCCTGCCATAGATTTATGCCTCCTCCTTCAACCCACCAATATCCTTGCCAATCCCCGCCATAATAAAAGCTGCAATCAAAGATTCGAGCTGAATAAACTCATCCGCACCCTCAACCAATCTAAATTCAATCTCCCCAGTTTTCTCAGTCAGACGAACCTTTAAAGAATTATCAATGGGCAAATTCCAAACTTCCTTCTGAATAGCCTTTATAACATCCTGCCCAGAAATAGATTCCTTCAACATAATGTCCAATAACTTATTTCTCGAGTTCACAAAATCCCCACTTAAAGCATATTCTAAAACAACTTTAATATCAGATGGCTTTGCTTTAGAGACAATTGTATTAACCAAATCAGGAGTAATATTTGGGGAAATAGAAGCAGTAGCTTGTAACAAATTAATAACCCTACGACAATCTCCCTCGCTTGCCTCATATAAAGCATCAAAGGCATCGGCACTAATAGACAAACTCTCTCCTTCTGCAATTACATCAACTCTCTTCTTGATATCTTTCTTCTCTAAAAGTTGAAACCTAAAGACAACAGTTCTAGACTGAATTGGATCCAAAATCTTAGACGAATAATTACACGATAATATAAATCTGCAAGTTGAGGTATAATTCTCCATAGTTCTTCTTAATGCTTGTTGGGCTTCTCTTGTTAAAGCATCAGCCTCATCCAAGAAAATAACTTTAAACGGAACATCACCAAGAGCTTTTGTTCTAGCAAAATCTTTAACTTTCTGCCGAACAACATCAATACCTCTTTCATCTGAAGCATTCAATTCCAAGTAATTTTCCCTCCATGCTTCCCCAAATAAATTCTTAACAACTATCAAAGCCAATGTAGTTTTGCCAGTTCCAGCAGGACCCGCAAAAAGAAGATGCGGAATATTCATAGAGTTAGTCAAAGCCTTAACTCTCTTAAGAATCTCTTCTTGTCCTACCATATCCTCAAATTCTAGAGCTCTATACTTCTCAGTCCACACCTCAGAATTATAATGATTCGCCATGAATCTTATAAAAAAAAATAGTTTATAAGGATTATTGTGATAAATAATTAGATCTTAAATTTTCCAACCAGAACCCTAGAATTATAATTACTTATTTCTCTTAAGCTTTCTCTTATGCTTTTCTTTCTTAAGTCTCTTACGTTGCCATTTCCAACGCATCTGACCTTTCTTTTTCCATCGCTTTGAACTTCTTTTCATCTTATTACTAATTCTAAATCTTCGTTTATAAAGTTTACTTCTTAATTTTGGGAACAAAAAATGCTTCTTCAATGAAAGATAACTTTTAAAACAGAAAAGCACTCATAAAATTAATAGTCCCATAGTCTAGTGGCCAAGGATGCGAGACTCTGACTCTCGCGACCCAGGTTCGAATCCTGGTGGGGCTATACGTCAAGATGAAAAAAATAAAAGCAACATTAACATCAGAAAGAATAACTTCAAACACAGCTGAAGCTCAAAATATTTTTGTAACAAGTAGATTCGGTGAAAAATCCGGAGAAAAAATACTCTACTCTCTTTCTGAAGCTCTATTTTTAGTTGAAGACAAAAAAATGGAAATCGTGGATAGTAGAGATAAAATTCTATCACAAAAAGAAATCATGAAAAAATTTGAAAAAATAGATAAAAAATTCAAGACTAAATATTTTGTGTTTAAGGATCTAAGAAAAAAAGGATACATCGTAAAAACAGCGTTAAAATTTGGAGCGGAATTTAGAGTTTACAAAAAAGGAGAAAAAATTAATGAAAGCCATTCTAAATGGATTCTTTTTCCCGTTTCAGAAAACAAACAAATGACCTGGCAAGATTTCTCAGCAAAAAACAGAGTCGCCCATTCTACGAAAAAAAATCTACTAATTGCTATCGTTGATGAAGAAGGTGATGTTTCTTATTACGAAATCAAATGGATTAGACCATAATCTCTTCCATGTCGATTTAGAATATATATTTGAAAGCATAAAAATCTTTATAATCTCCAATTAGTTCTTAGACAAATGATAAACATCCAAGAAAAAAAGGATAAAATAATTTCATTCTTAAAAGAGAATGGACCATCTCTTCCTGTAAGAATTGCGAAAGCTATCGAGATGGAACCCATGTTCGCTTCTGCAATTACATCAGAACTTATAGATTCCAAACAAGTAAAAACAAGCCACCTAAGAATTGGCTCATCTCCCCTTTATTTCCTTCCAGGAGGAGAGCAAAGACTCGAAGAATATACCGAGAATCTTAAATCAGCAGAAAAAGAAGCTTATCTTAAACTTAAAAAAAATAAATTAATAGTTGATGAAGATGAAGATCCAGTAACAAGAGTTGCACTTAGGAATATCAAAGATTTTGCAGTATCTTTTGGCCCTCCAGAAAAAACAATGTGGAGATATGCTTTTGCTTTAGAAGAAGAAGTTGAAGTTGAAGAATCGCCTTCTAAAAATGAGTTAATAGAAGAAGAGACACTTGAAGCTCCTAGATTAGAGATTAAGGAAATAGTTGAAGATAAAAAAGAACCAGAAGAGAAGACAATTGGAATAATAGACCAAAAAGGAGAGGTAATACAGACAAAAAATGAACCAAAAAAGATAGAAAGTATTTTTAACTCAGCAGAAGAAGAGGAAAAACAAGAACCTGAATTTTTGATTGAGATAAAAGAATTCTTAGAATATAAAAATTTGAAATTTATTGAAGAAGTAAGGACAGAAAAAAAAGAAGTTATGGCAGTAATAAGTATAAACTCTCAACTTGATAATATAAATTTTCTTTTAATAGCAAAGAATAAAAAAACTATCACAAAAAACGAGATTGAAGCATCTGTACAAATCGCAACAAAAAATAAAATGCCATGCCTTCTAATAATTAGAAAGGAGCCATCAAAACCAATACAAAAGCTTATAGATGAAAATAATTTAATTAAATTGGAAATTATGAAGTGATTTATAACCATAATACTTTTAAAGCCAAAATAACATCCATAAATATGGGAAGAATAAAATCTACTGTAATAAAAAGAACGTCGAGAAAGTTAATAGAAAATTCAGACGAATCTTTTGGAAAAACTTTTGAAGAAAATAAAAAGGCACTTGGGAGTATATTGCCAAGTAAAAAAGTAAGAAACAAAATAGCAGGTTATATTGCGAGAATTAAGACAAACAGAAAAACAATCATAGACGACACAGAACAATAAAATGACTACAGAAACAGAAAAATCCAAAGAAAACTCTATATTTATCGGAGGCAAACCTTTCATGAATTATGTGACAGGTGTCATCGTACAATTCAACAAAGGTGTGGACGAAGTAACAGTTAAAGCTAGAGGAAAATTTATTGCAAAAGGTGTGGATGTTGCAGAAGTATCACGAAGAAAATTCTTAGAAGATAAAAACGTCTCAGTAAAAAATGTTACAATTGGAAGCGAAGAATTCGAAAACAAAGAAGGAAAGATGATACATGTTTCTACTTTAGAAGTAGTTTTAGGAAAAAATTAATTAATTCATAAATTATTTAAACTCATTTTATTCTAAGATAACATGCAAAACATAAATAACTTAGTTATTAATTTATTTAAGTTAAATATATTTGCAAAACTCGCGGTCTTGTATTAAGTTACATGGCCTCTACTTTTTATTACAAACTATATTTATTGGCCTAACAACACTATGCAAGACCCCAACTAAACTGGAGGTCAAAATGGAAAAAGATTACACAACAGGAACGAAACATCCCACTGAGTATAAAGTAGTTTCATATATACATGAAAACGGCACAACAGAAATAAAAGTACCAGTATGGGACCCCATTTCTCGCCATGAAAATTCTAAACTATTTAAAGTCATAGAAGAATAACATCTACAAATCTTAATTTATTTTTTTTCTTTTTTTATTAATGGCTCTACCGAGTGCTGACCTCGGGACCTCCGCCTCATGAGAGCGGCGCTCTA
>CAZAIT010000014.1:0-17805 GCA_964485325.1 Candidatus Woesearchaeota archaeon
ATCCATAAACTGCTTTACTAAAACTTAAAAAGCTATAATCATATTGAGTACAATGGATAAAGAGCTAATTGTTGAATCTTTGTCGCCGATGGAGCGAGAGGTTCTACCAAAATTAGGTGAAGACTTTTTAGAGATAAAAGATTTTTCTGAGAAGATGGACTTAGATAAAACCACAATTTTAAGAGCAATTGGTTTTCTAAAAAATAAAGGATTGGTAGAGAGTGAAACTTCAGAAAAAAAAGTAATCATCTTAGGAATTTTAGGTGTTAATTATCTAAAAAAAGAATTACCAGAGCGAGTTTTATTAAACAAATTAGTAGAGAAAGAAATAATTCCTATTGGGGAAATAAAAAATGTTTGTAGTTTGAATGACAATGAGGCAAAAATAGCGTTAGGGACACTAAAGAAAAAAGCATTAGTTGATATTAAACTAGGAAAAATAAGTCTAAACGCAAAGCCTGAAGAAGTGAGGAAGAAAATGATTGAAGAGCTTCTTTTAGAAAAGTTACCAATGAATATTGAAGAAATTGTTGATTTAGATAAATTAGCATTCGAAAATCTAAAGAGCAGAAAAGATATAGTTGAGATAGAGGAACAAAAAACTACGAAAGTTAAATTGACAAAATTAGGGAAAGAAATATCTGGAATGAATTTGACGGAAGATTTACTAGAAGCACTAACTCCAAAAATTTTAAAGCAAAATCAATGGAAAGGAAAGAAATTTCGTAGATATGATTTGACTTCACCTGTGCCTAGAGTGTATGGAGGAAAGAGACATTTTGTAAATCAATCAAAAGATTATGCAAAATCTATTTGGTTAGATATGGGCTTCAAAGAGATGTCTGGGAATATTGTTGAAACTGGGTTTTGGGTTTTCGATAGTCTGTTTACGGCACAAGACCATCCGGTTCGTGAAATGCAAGACACTTTTTATATAAAAGATACAAAAGGAAAACTTCCGCCCAAGTGCAAAAAGAAGGAAGAGTGTGTAATATCAAATGTTCAAAAGGCACATGAAGGAGGTATTGATGGAAGCAAGGGTTGGCAGTACAAATGGAAAGAAGAAGATGCTAAAAAAGTCTTATTAAGAACTCACACAACTTCTCTTTCTGCAAGAAAGCTTCTAGAAATAGGGAAAACAAAAGAGTTCCCAGCAAAATACTTTGCACTAGGAAAATGTTTTAGAAATGAAACGGTAGACTGGTCACACGGGTTTGAATTTAATCAAACAGAAGGAATAGTTATAGACGAAAATGCGAACTTTAGACAACTGTTAGGATACTTAACGCAATTTTATAAAAAAATGGGATTCGAGAAAATTAGAATTAGGCCGGCATATTTTGCCTACACGGAGCCATCTTTAGAGATAGATATTTTTCATCCAGTCCACAAAAAGTGGGTAGAACTTGGAGGTGCCGGGATGTTTAGACCAGAAGTTACAATACCAATGTTCGGAAAACATATTCCAGTTTTAGCATGGGGACAAGGTTTTGACAGAATCATAACAGAATTTTTCGGAATCAATGATTTAAGAGAAGTCTATAAGAACGATTTAAATAAACTAAGAGAGATGAAGTTCTGGAGGAAGGGAGAATGACAATACTAACACTAAATAGAAAAGAATTTGAGAAGAAAGTAGGAAAAGTTACGAAGGAATTAGAAAAAAAAATTACAGACATGGGTACACCAATTGAAGAAGTAACGGACTCTGAAATTTCAGTTGAAGTTTTTCCAAATAGGCCAGATTTATTATCAATAGGAAATTTTTCTAGAGCAGTTAATCAATTTAATAAAAAAGGAAAAATAGCGAATTTTAAAATAAATAAACCAGAAAAAAATTACACCGTAACAATAGAAAAGTCGGTAAAACCTGTACGTCCACATACTGTTTGTGCGATAGTTAAAGGGTTAAAATTCAACGATGAGAAGATTAAAGAGATTGTAGATATACAAGAAAAATTACACAATTCAATTGGCCGTAAAAGACGAAAATTAGCAATCGGAGTTTACCCTTTGGATAAAATTGAACTACCTATAAGATTTATCGGAAAAAATCCTGACGATATAAAATTCCAACCCCTAGAATCTAATAGAGAAATGACTGGACGTCAAATTCTGAGGGGTCATGTGGCAGGGAGAGAGTATGGAGATATCCTTAAAGATAATACAGTATTCCCAATATTTATAGACGCTAATAATGAGATACTTAGTATGCCTCCAATTATTAATTCTGAAAAAACAGGGAGAATTAATTCTACCACTAAAGATATTTTCATAGAATGTTCAGGTAGTAATCTAATTTATTTAAAAAAATGCTTGAATATTATTTTAGCATCAGTATCCGAAATGGGTGGGAGAATTTATGCTATGAATATCAAAGACATAAAAGATGGTGGTTTTGTTTCTCCAAATATGTCACAAGAGGAATTAAAATTTAAAATTAAAGATATAGAAAAAACACTTGGAATTGATTTAACTGAAAAAGATGTAAGAAATTATTTAGCGCAAATGGGAATAGATTATGAGAAAAGAAAAGGTTCTTCTATCGCATTAATTCCGGCCTACAGGACAGACATATTACACTGGATAGATTTAGCAGAAGAAGTAGCAATTGCTTATGGTTACGATAATTTTATACCCGAAATCCCTAATATTTCAACAATCGCCTACGAAGATCCAACGGATAAAATAAAAAGAACAATAGGAAACATATTAGCGGGACTTGGATTATTAGAAACCTCATCTTTCCATTTAACTACGAAGAAAAATGTAAAGAAGATGCATTATGATTTTAATGAGTTCATTGAATTAGAAGAATCAAAAACAGAACGAGATGTTTTAAGAATGGATATATTGACAAATTTATTACAGATAGCTTCGGAAAATTCAGATGCTGCTTATCCCCAAAAAACTTTTGAGATGGGAAAAGTTTTCTCTAGGAAACCTTCGGAAGATCCAGAAGAAGAAATTAATGAAGAAGAAAGTTTAGCAATATCATTAATTGATGAAAAAATCAATTTTACAGAGTTGAAGCAAGTTTTAGATTATCTTTTCAAAATGCTAGATGTTAAATATTCCATTGAGCCAGTAGACAATTCAAATTACATAATAGGGAGATGTGGAAAAATAATAGTTGATGGAAAGGATATTGGTTTTATTGGAGAAGTTGCACCTAGAGTATTAAAAAATTGGAAAATAAAAATGCCAACGGCAGCGCTAGAGATTAAATTAGATTTTTTAAATTAAGCGAAGTAACTTCTTTTCTTTGAAGCATCATCTTCTTCAAAATTCGTCTCAAATTTTTCTATAAGTTTGTAAACAGTGGGTTTCAATTTTTGCCAAATACCAAATACTTCTTTGATAAATTCTTCCTCGGCACTTTCTTTATATATCACATCTAGCTTCATAGCCTCAATTTGTATTTTTGATAGAGTTTTGTAAACTTCTTTGATAGTTCCTTTATCTTCTACAGAAATATTTCTTAAAATGGAAAATATAAACATAGGAGGGGCACTAGGATTAATCAATATTTCAAAAAGCTGAAGATATCCAGAAATTTTCTCCGTAATGGTTCTTCTAATCTCTCTCAAAATAAAATTAGATTCTTTATCAATATTTTTTTCAATATCAAAATCTTCGGACAACTTTTCAAATTCAGGTAAATTATATTTTTCCTTGAGTTTTTTGTATGTAGTTTCTAGATCAAATTTATCATCTTCCATTATCTAGTTGTGATGATAGCATTTATAAATTTAGGGTAAGAATAAATATTATGCCTAGTTGGCTCAGTTGATAGAGCACGTCATTGGTAATGATGAGGTCCCGGGTTTGATCCCCGGACTAGGCTTTTCCCGTATAATAAGGGTCACAAAAGTCCCATACACCCCAACCAGGGTTAATACCCTTTTGGCACCCTAGAGAGAATTCAGCCTTTCTCTGTTTAGTTTAGTTATCATTTAGTGAATGTGGGATGGAAATGATATATAAGGGTTGTCGGTTTACTATTGGTGATTGACCAGGACTTGGACTAGGTCCTTATTCTCTTTGGGGAATGTTTTGAAGGTTGAGATCTAACCACATTACCCTTAATTAACTTTTTATAATCTATTTTATTTAAAGAAATATGATAAAGGCGATAATTTTCGATTATGATGGGGTTATTGTAGACTCTTTTCCAGATGTGCACCGAATTTATATGACGATATGTAAGGAAATTGGAAAAGATTGTCCTAAAACATTGGAAGGATTTAAGAAGGTATATGGCCATAGTTCTTCAGAATGCTATAACCAGTTAGGATTTAATGAGGAAGATGTTGTAGTGGGAAACAAAATTTATAAGAGAGAGATCGCAAAGGTCAATGCTCCCTTGTTTGATGGGATAAAAGATGTTCTAGAAACACTTTATAAGGACTATCCTTTAATAATTATTTCTTCAAGCTATAGGGACGATATTGAAAAAAAATTAGAAGACTTCCAATTACTTAAATATTTCAAGGAAGTGATAGGTAGGGAACATGTTAATACTAAGCGCTTTGAAAAGGTTGAGGCCATAAGGAATGTCGTATGGAAATACAGTCTTTCTGAAAGTGAAGTGCTTTTGATTGGAGATAGAAATATAGATTTTATTGAAGGAAGTAAGGCGGGATTAGAAAATATTGTTTTAGTAGATTATGGATGGGGTTATAATTCAGAATTGATACCAGAATACACCAATAATACCATTATTACGCGACCAAATGATTTATTAAATTTATTTAAAAAATAAAAAGACCACTAGAATCCTTTGATCATATCTAAAAACTATCCCCTACGTCCACCACTATCGGTATCATTCAATTTTATGGCGTTACCAACTAAGCTCACAGTGTCGGTTCCAATATTCCACAGATTTGTGGTGGTTTCTCCAATCCATCCAAAATAAATATAGACAGCGTTAATTATTCCACGAGGAGAAGTAATATCAACTTTTTCCGAAGACATCATTCCAACAACTGAAAAATAAAGGCTAAAACCAATAATTGCAATAAGAAGAACTTTAATCTTTCTAGAATGATGTTCCATTTTTAATACAAATAATCCTATTACCACAAAGATACCAATTATAATCCAATTAATTACCATATCATATAAAAATATTCAAGCTATAAAAATCTTTTTATACCAACTATACCTAAGATTTCTATGAAGAGGTATAAGATTTATTTATTTAGACATGGTCAAAGCACATATAATAGAGATGGAAGATTTACAGGACAATCCGAAGCAAGACTAACAGAAAAAGGAAAAAATCACGCTAAAAAGATAGCTAGAGAATTAAAAGATAAAAAATTTGGTATCGCTATTCATACACATCTTTCTAGGTCAAAAGATACTTTAAAACCAGTCCTAAAATTTCATCCAGAATGTAAAACAATTCTAGAAGACGATAGAATGATTGAACGAAGTTATGGGGAATTAGAAGGAACCACACACGAGCAATTTATTGAAAAAATTGGTGAACGAAGTTATAATTTAAGAGTTCATGGAGATGCAATTGAAAACCTTGAACCTAAATTAAGAGACAAAATTGAAGAAATTTTAGGAGAAGAAGAATATAAAGCAATTCATCGAGGGTATAAGGTTGCAGCACCAAAAGGAGAATCATTTGCTGATGTAGAAAAAAGAGTAAAGGAATTCATTAAATATTTAAAAAAATTAGTCAGAAAAAACAAAGTTAACGTTGCGATTTCGGCACACGGAAATTCTATTAGATTGTTCAGAAAAATCATGGAAAAGGCTCCAAAAAAAGATGTTGTAAAATGGGTCATCCCTTACGATAAAGTTTTCGAATATTCTGTCTAATCATATTAATTCTTTCAAAATATCATTAACATCCTTTCCAGAAATCTGCCCCTTAAACTTATTCATAACTAGTCCCATATAAGCGCCCTGTGTTAATCCAGGTTTTTCTTTTATTAGATTTTTTATTTCTTCACTCAAGTCAACATTAGCTTTCTCCATTGCTTTCTCCAAAGATTCGCCCCGTGCGATTTTTTGCATTACAGTTTTCACATCATTGCTAGAAATTTTCTCATCAACTTCTTCCAAAATTGCTTCGAGAGTATGTGTATTAAAAATTTCTCTCAACTCTTCCTTAGATCTATTCTGCTTTTTCCCAATTTCAGTTTGGAAAAGTGTCAAAGCTTTTGCAACTAGTTCATGATTAGGAATTATTTTTGCAAGCGTTTTAAAATCTTCAATCTTCTTTTGCTTTAAAATCAATTTAACCAACTCTTCGCTAAGTCCGAACTCATCAAGATAGGATCTGTGCTCAGAAATTAATTTAGGTAATTCTTTTTTAGTTTCATCGATTAAACTTCTAGAAATTTTTAGGAGAGGAAGGTCTGTTTCTGGATACATACGCGCAGCACCTGGCATTGGTCTAAGAAATTCACTTGTTCCGTCGGGAAGAGCATTCCTAACTTCTTTGTTGCAAGATTTTTCTTTAACGCATTTTTGTTGTCGAGCAATTTCTATATCAACTGTTTTTTTCATCATCTTCGTATCTTGAAACCCTTTAATTTCAACTCTCTCACTTCCTTTGATAGAAATATTAACATCTTGTCGAATAGTTCCAATTCCCCTTTTGACTTTGCAAGCCCGTAATATTTCACCAATTTTCAAAGCAGCTTCTTTAATTTCTTCAGGAGTATGCATATGTGGGCCGGTAGCAATTTCAACTAACGGGAATCCCAATCTGTCCAACTTGTAGGTTTTTGTTCCATCGCTTTCAGAAACGGGTCTTGCAGAATCTTCTTCTAACATCAAAGCATCAATTGCTATCTTCCCAGTTGAAATTTCAATGTATCCATCGTGAGCAATTAATGCCGTTCGCTGAAACCCGGTAGTGTTCGAACCATCAATTACTGTCTTACGCATAATTTGCGCAACGGGGAATATTTTACAATTCAATAGATGAGAAATTTGTAAGGCAATTTTCAAAGCCTCTTGATTGATAGAATGAGGAGGTTCCTCATCAAGTTCAACCAAACAATTAGTGTCGTAAACCTGATAAGTAAATTTTTTGTTTTGTTTTTTCTCATGTGCAACCGCCGCATCAATTTCACCTGTTTCTCCCACTACAGGGTTTAAAGTTCTATGAATTTCATATTGTGGTTCGTCTGTTCGCAAAATACTCGGGCATTCACAAAAAAGCTTGTGAGTATCTAGTTGTTGATGAATTTCAAGACCAGATATAAGACCAATTTTTTTATAATCGTGTTCCATATACCAAACAACAGGTGAAGGTTTAAATATTCTTTCTTCGTCTTTCAATTAATTAAACTGAGGTTAAAAATGGTAAAAAAAGTTAGTGAAGCTCCAGAAGGAATTAAGATTTTGGCTGTACTTTATTTTGCAAGCGCGTTAATATTTATAGGTGTAGGAATGTACATATTTAATTTTGCAGATAGTATTAAAACTATTGATCCAGGTGATTTAGTAATGTTAGCAGTAGCAGGTATTTCTTTGCCTGGTCCCGGACCAATGGCACTTATAGGGTTACTTTTTGTAGCAGTCTCTATTTTCTGTTATTTCCTAGCAAAAGGTCTATTGGCTGCAAAAGCATGGGCTAAATTAGTTATAGGAATTGGAGTTAGCTTAAGCATAGTTTTTGGAATTATAGGTATTTTTAATGGAACTTACTTCGGAAGTTTGTCTAGTATTATTGTAAACGGGCTTATTCTATGGTATTTATTCTTCAAAGAAAGCACTAAAAAATTCTTTAAATAATAATTTTATTTTCTCTCAATTTTAAGAGAGATTTTCTTTTTTATTAAACTCGTTGGAGATATTCTCCAACATCTTTTCTTTTACGTTCCATGTCTTATGACCAAGAACCCATCCAAGTTTTACAAAGGCAGTTTCGCTTAACATATCCTCAAGAAAAATAATACCAGTTTTTTGCAAGTCTCTTCCCGCAGAGTAAATGTTTGGATTTAGTCTACCAAAAATTGTTTGTGAAGTTGCACAGATTACCATCCCGTTTTGAACAGCTTTCTTTATTTTAGGTAACCAATTAAATTTAGCGTCTTGTGTTGGGACCTGCCCAATACCTGAAACCTCCAGAATAATTCCCTTATATCCTTCCTTGGCATAAAAATCTAAAATAGCCGGGTCCTGTCCAGGATGAATTTGAACGAGCGCCACCTTATCCTGAAACTTAGTATCAATTTTTACTTTATTTTTCGAACGAGCATTAAATGTTTTTAATATCTTTAATTCAGTTGGACTAATCTCTGCGATTGGCTCATCATTTACTACCTTGAAAGCATCCCGTTTTGAAGTATGCATTTTTCTTACTTTTGTAGCAGGCATTGCAAGACAAGCTTCATCATTAGTATCTTTATGCCCAACAAGTGCCACCTCTGCAATATCTGATATTGCATATTTTGCAGCACAAATTAAATTCAACGCAGCATCAGTTGAAGCTCTGTCAATTGAACGCTGAGAGTAGGTTAAGGCAATTGGTTTGTTTAAGTTTTTAATAAAAAAAGATAATGCAGCAGAAGTATAGTGTAGAAAATCAGTACCTTGAGTTATAATAATTCCATCTATTTCATCGTCGTTTAGAAGTTTCTCACACGTTTCAGCCAACTTCTTCCAATCAGAAAAAGACATATTCTCAGACCATTTCATAAACGGCTTTTCAATCTTGGTGATATTGCAGATTTCTTTTACTTTTGGAGCAATATTTAAAATTTCTTCCGCATCTGTTGAAATAACTCCACCTGTTTTTGGATCAAGTCGAGAGGAAATAGTACCACCCGTAATTATAATGGCAACTTTTGGCAACTCATCATTATGTTCAAGCTCCAACTCTTTTTTTTCAGTAGCTTTGTATTTTTCTAAAATAGAAACATCCAGAATTTCATTTTCCCTTATTCCTATGTTATAACCAGTAGACAATTTCAATAAAATTATTTCAGGATAAGGAGACTGCAAAACACTTCCTTCCCAAGTTCTATCTTTAGCACGAATTTTTACTTTGTCCCCAGGATTAAAAGTTTTTACTTCCATATTAAAAACAATCTAAGAAGATATAAAAAGGTTTAGGGTTTTGATTAATTATGGAAAATAAAAGCTTCCCAATTAAAATAGGTTTGGAAATTCACGGATATCTAAATACCCACGAAAAATTATTTTGTATGTGTAAGACCAAGGGAGACGAAAGTCCGAACTCTAGAATTTGTCCGATTTGTACCGGGACTCCAGGCTCAAAGCCGATGGCACCAAACATGGAAGCCATAAAAAAAATAATCCAACTCGCACTAATCTTTGATTCGAAAATTAACTACTCGAATATTATTTGGCAAAGAAAGCATTATAACTGGGCAGACAATCCGAAAGGATATCAGACTACAATTTCCGGAGCACATGCAACTCCAAACGCAATAGGAGGAAAATTCAAAGGGATAAATCTAACTGAGTTACATTTAGAAGAAGACCCGGCACAATGGAATCCAGATAATGGGAAAGTCAATTACAATCGTTCTGGTTTGCCCCTAGTAGAAATCGTTACCGAGCCAGAATTCTCCGGCGCAGAACAAGTTATTGAATGGCTGAAAGATTTAGTCTTGAGCTTATCATATATTAAGGCGGTAAGAAAAAACGCTGGGATTAAAGTTGATGTTAATGTTTCAACATACGGAGAAAGAGTCGAAATAAAAAATTTAAATTCTTTGGAAAAAATACGAAAAGCAATTGAATATGAAGTTATAAGACAAATAGAAAATCACGAAAAAGGAATTGTTCAAACAAGAGATAGTTTAGCGTTTGATGAGAAATTAGGAAAAACAATTAAGATGCGTTCAAAGGAAGGGGCTACAGATTACAGATTTATTTCCGACCCAGATTTGCCGGTAATACAAATGGATAAGAAAATAGTAAATAAAATCAAAGCCGCTCTTCCAGAAATGCCAGAAGTTAAATTGGAAAGACTATTGAAACAACATAGAGTTGGAGAAAAGGATGCAAAAGTTCTAACAAAGAATTTGGAATTGGTTGAGTTCTTTGAAAGATTAATTGAAGAAAAAATTGATATGCATAAAAATCTTTCCTGGGTTACTATAGAGTTACTTCGAGTTTTAAATTACAATAAAAAAACTCTCGAAGATACGGACGTAGAAATTTTACCCGAACATCTAGCCGAACTAATAAAATCTGTTGAGAAAGGAGATATCACGGTCCTAAAAGGAAAACAAATTATGAACGACTTCGTACCAAAATCTTTTTCGCTATCTGAACACAAAGGAGAAATCAAAAATATAGACGACTCCGCAATTGAAAATTTATGTAAACAAGTTATAGACGAAAACGCACACGTAGTTGACGAATACAAGAACGGAAAAAACGCGAGCCTCAATTACCTAATCGGACAAGTGATGCGACTAAGCGAACGCCGAGCCGATTATAAGACAACGACCGAAATTATGAAGAGATTGATTGGATGAAAATATATCTTATTAGACATGGGGAAACAGAAGGGAATGTAAAACATGTTTTAATTGGTCAAAGTGAAAGTCCTTTAACTAAAAAAGGTTTAGAACAAGCCAAAAAATTATCTAACAGATTAAAAAATAAAAATATAGATATAATTTTCTCTTCACCATCGAGTCGGGCACAAGATACTGCAAAAGAAATTCTAAAGAATCATTCAGATGTAGAATATATTTTAGACAATAGGATAATGGAAAGAAATTTTGGTCTTTATGAGGGGAAAACTCGTTTAGAGGATTGGGATTGGTCAAATTTACCAGAAGGGGTTGAAACAGATAAGGAAGTTTTTCAAAGAGTAAAATCCTTTCTGCAAGAAATCAATGAGAAATATGAGGATAAAAATATTTTAATTTCATGTCATGCAGGAACAAAAATAAACATTTTACCTATTTTAACAAAACAACCAATAAAGGATTGGGTTAATGTAGTAATGCCAAACACTTCTTTTTCAGAGTTTGAATTATTAGAAGATGGAACTTATAAAATACATACCTTAAATTGTACCAAACATCTAGAAGAATAACCTTAAACTATCTTCAATAACATCAATTCCAGTTGATGTTATCAATAAAAGGAATTATTCCAAAATCCATACTTTTCGCCTTTTGCATCATTCGTTCATCTATCGAAATCCCTTTTCGTTTTGCAACTTCCTTGGCAGATTCAATATTATGAACCTCGAATTTACGAATTCTTAAAGATTCAATCCCATCTTCTCCAATTAGTTTCCCACGTTTTATATCGTAAGCGAGTGCCTGAATAGAAAAAGGAACTCCGGCTAAAAAATTCATAATTGTTGGTTTCAGTTTATTTTTCTTAATATATTCATGGTCAGATAACGGAAAAATATCAATTTCAATTCCATCTTTCTTAAATGTTGGATTTCCAAACTTATGATAAGATACTTTCCAACCTTTCGGAATATCTAAATCATTATTTACTTTATCAACAACAAAATCAAAATCCTGACTTTTCTGTCCTCTCCCATATAATTCACTAGCCAATGTTCTACTAACAGCTCCACCAATCAAAAAAATATCCCCCTGAGAATTATTCTTTACCATCGAAATTATTTCATCAAAGTCTTTATTCCTTTTAAGACAATCAATAAGAACTTTCCCAAGGTTTTCTTCAGTAAATAAAGTCATACAATACAAGGGCTTGAAGAGATATAAAAAAGTTTGGATAACGCTCAACTCTCCCGATAACTGCAATCCTATCTGCAGTTATCAACAAAAATTATTTCCCCTGTTTAAATCTTGTAAAATACAATTTTAACCTGTAAGGTTGTAAACTCATTATCACACATAGAAAAAATCCGAAAGGATGCTTCACGGATCCATAAAGATTCGCCTTAATTTCTCCCCATACCCAATTATATTTTTTATTTTGTTTCTTCAGCCTTTGCCAATCTCTTATATGATATTTTTCATGCTCAAGAACAAATTTTTTTACAATTTTCGGCAAATCGTCCCTTATACTAATTTTCGGCGGAATTTGATTCGCATAACCGAAAGCAGGGTATAATTTAGATTTCTTAACATACTCCATCTTTGGTTCTTTCATAAATTCCTAAAACATCTAAACTTATTAAATGTTGTCAACACCACAATAAATTTTATATATCCACGACATTCTCTAATTCAATGGCAGAACACCCGAGAGAAGCTAAAGGATTTGAAGGTACTTTAAGAGAATTAGCTAATTCTATCGGAAATATGACATATGACAAGACTGCATCTTTCATTGGAGAACTTGCTGATGATATAACAAGACAAGCCGATGCAGATTCGGCGAGAGGTCGAGAAAAACTTTCTTCTACATTATACGCTACTGCGGAAGAACTTTACCAAGCGAGAGATAGGATGGACAAAGCCTGGAAAATATGTGAACCTTACATGAATAAAAACTAAATCTCAATATCCCGACAACTGCAATCCTATTTGCAGTTATCAACAAAAAATCCAACTTTCTATTTCAAGAAAATTTTAATAAAAATAAAAAAAAATTAATAAGTCTTAGCTTATTTAAGCAGCGTCAGCTTCAGCATCTTCGATAGCTTCGTCAGCTGTCTCGATATCTTTCTCGCCTGCTTCTGTATCAGAATTGTCATCCACAACCTCTGGTTCTCCTTCTCCAGCATCTTGATTGATAGCTGATGGATCTGCCATTGGTGCTTCTGCTGATTCTGAATTTCGAGAATCGTTGTATCGTGGTGCATCATCTCGAGCAACCATTGGTTTAGCTTCACTAACTGTTAGAGCTCTACCTTCGATATCTTTCTCGTGCATTTCTGAAATTGCTTTGTTAGCTGCTGCATCATCTGTAACAGTTACAAAACCAAAACCTTTAGATCTACCTGAATATTTGTCTTTGATTACAACTGCTTCTTCAACACCGTATGATGTGAAAAGTTCTTTTAGAGCGTTGTCATCAACAGACCAAGGTAAATTACCTACATATAACTTCATATTTTCCTCCCATGTTATTTAGTAATTGTAATAGAATTCTCATTTGTATCCGTAGCCTTTATACAATTTAATATATTTATGGCTTTTTAAGGCTTTGGGGCGCATTTAGCCCAAAATTTGGAGGACTATTCCCGCTATAAAGATAAGAGACAGAATAATAATCAAAAACCAGTTTATTGGGACCTTAATCTCCGGATTTTTACCGTTTCTAGTGTTAGATTTCGCTTTTTTGGCCATCAAAAGAATGAGTATCCCAGTAATTCCACCCGAAACAACTCCACCGAGTCCAAGTACAAGCGCAAATCCCATAATATTGAACTTCGTAACTAAAAGATAAAGAAAAAGTGGAACCACGGAAGCGAATATGAACGTTTTACGATCGGAAGTTTTCATATCGTATTTGAATGTATTTTTAAGAGAGAAGGATAAGACAAAATAAGAAGTCAGCATTGTGAAAATACCAAGGATAGTAGCAAACGGACCAAGAGACAGGGTAGCAACTTGATTAATTTCTTTGCCAAGAATTCCGATAAATATAATACTAAACAAAATATATAAAATAATCGGAATCAACGTCCCAATAATAATAGCTTTCTTAAGAAGACCTTCTTTCCCCTTTATTTCTCTCCTAAGTTCCGGGATAGAGGTAAAACCAAGTAAAGCGAACATCACAACTCCAATCGGAACCGCGAAATTAGCAGAATTCCAGGTCATAAGATTTTCAGGTTTTACCGATGGGAGAAACTTTACAAATATTCCAAGAACAATCCCAATAATTCCAATTACTCCCCACATTTCAATCTTCTTCAACCCCTTCAGTCCCTCTTTTAAAAGCAAAGTCATAGCAAGCCAAAACATTATACCAAAAATAACCGGAGGGATGTTACCCGGAATTATTTTAGAGAAAGATTCTCCTTCTCCTATTAAATATGCTAAAAGGGCGGAGTAAATACCAAAAATCATTGCAGAAAACATAATACGGCCTCCCCATTTACCAAGATATTTTTTAGCGTAACCAGAAAGTTGATGTATCCCACGAGTTCTCAATGCAATTTCTCCAAGAGACAGATTGACAAAAATCATCACAGCTCCTAAGACTACAAGCCAAAATAGCCCGATAAGAAAACCAGATTTCGCGAAAACATACGGCAAACCAAGAATACCAGCTCCAATAATAGAACCAGTAAGAGTAAAAGTCGTAACTAAAAGTTTCTTATCCATGTAGCACCTATTTCATTGTAACAAATATTCTTTTTAAGAGTTTTGGAGATATTAGTTAATCTTATAAAATCCCACTGAGTTATCATATTACCCAGAGCTCGTAGTTTAATGGATAGAATATCAGGTTTCGGCCCTGACGATGGGGGTTCGATTCCCTCCGAGCTCGTTTTTTATCGAATCCCTTGGGGTTTAAGTAAAATATTCATATTTTTCTTAGGGTGTAGCCCGGCCGAGTTTCTTTGAAACGATGGCGATTCCCTCCGAGCTCGTTTTTCATTAATCTTAAATAGTTAATTTCCTAGATATCTTTATGGTGAAGAAGAAAACCACGTTTAATATTTCAAAAGAAAATAACTTCAGCGAATGGTATAGCGAAATTTTAAACAAGGCTGAAATCACAGATTTGAGATATGGAGTAAAAGGATTTGTTGTGATTCGTCCCTGGGGTACAAGAATTATAGAGAAGATGTATAATATTTATGAATCTGCATTAAGAAGCACAGGTCATGATTCTGCAATATTCCCAGCTGTAATCCCAGAGAGAAACTTTAAAAAAGAATCAAGTCATGTAGACGGTTTTGCTCCAGAAGTCTTCTGGTTGGATAAAAAACAGGGAGAGGATAAGTTAGCTTTAAGGCCGACAAGTGAGACCGCATTCTACGAGATGTATAATTTATGGATAAGAAGTTATAGAGATTTACCTATGAAGATTTACCAAAGAGCAAATATTTTTAGGAACGAGACAAAAGCCACAAGACCATTAATTCGTTCTAGAGAATTTCACTGGATTGAATCACACGATGCATTTGCAACAAAGAAAGAAGCAGAAGCTCAGATTCAAGATGATATTCTAATGACTACTAATATTATGCACAAAATTTTTGGAGTGCCATTCCTACCAATGAAAAGACCACAGTGGGACAAATTCCCCGGAGCAGAATACACAATTGGGAGCGATTCAATATTACCAGACGGAAAAGTTATACAGCAACCATCGACACATCTAATTAAGCAACATTTTGTAAAAGCGTTTGGTGTTAAATTTGTCGACGAGAAAGAAAAAGAAAAAACTCCATGGTTAACTTGTTATGGCCCATGTATGTCAAGAATTTTAGCTTCGGTAATATCAATGCATGGTGACGACAACGGTTTAATCTTACCTTACGCTTTAGCTCCAGTACAGGTGGTAATAATTCCTTTCAATAAAGAAAAATCAAAAAAGATAATAGAAACTGTGCAAAAGATAAAAGAAAATTTATCAAAAGAAAATATCGATGTAAAAATTGATGATTCTGATAAAAGACCAGGAGAAAAATTCTTTTATTGGGAGATGAAGGGAGTTCCTTTTAGACTTGAGATTGGAGAAAAAGAATTAGAATCAGGAGAAGTAAGCGTCTTTATTCGAGATACAAAAGAAAAAACAAGTGTTAAAATTGAAAATTTATCTGAATCAATTAAAAAACTAGGAGCAGAATACGATGCGAGATT
The DNA here is from genome assembly GCA_964485325.1 of Candidatus Woesearchaeota archaeon. GTDB lineage: Archaea > Nanobdellota > Nanobdellia > Pacearchaeales > GW2011-AR1 > JAGVXH01. The sequence goes on from CAZAIT010000014.1 coordinate 15,717, forward strand.
ATTAGTTAATGCAGATAAATTTTTCTCTGATAAAATTATGGATTGTAAAGACAAACCAAAAGTGAAAGAAGCTTTAGATTCTGGAAAAATTGCAAGATTTAATTTCTGTTCTGCAGAAGAAAAAGGCGCTAAATGTGCTGAATTTGTGGAAAAAGAATTACAAGCTAGAGTTATGGGAACTCGTGCAGACTTACAAGAAAAAGCTTCAGGAAAATGCCTTATATGCGGGGAAAAAGCTACTGCAGTTGTCTATGCAGGAAAGAGCTACTAAATCTTTATAAATTATAAAATTGTTTCTTAAATATGGAAGAAGATGCTGTTTTAAAAGTAGAAAAGAAAAGCAAACCAATTGGTAAATTAGGAGAAGGAGATAGTTTTTTTATTAATGGTAAAGAAATGAAGGTGGATAAACAATTTTTATTTCAAAATCACGAAAATACAAAAGAAATGATAATTGAAATGTTTAATCCAGATAATGATAGAGAGTATCAGATACGTTATTTCGACGATCAAGTTGAATCTTCACTTGAAGTTTATGAATTATTAGGCGATTTTCAATATACCAAGCGTGAACCAAAAACTATTTTTTGGTAAGTCAAAATTTATTTTAGTTAGCTTAAAAATCAAAAGCTTTATATACCAATGGTAACCATTAGTATATTTATGGTAACCCTATCTAACGAAAGACATGACACATCCATTAGGGTTAGTAGGTGGCTAGATGACGCGATAGACAATTATATTTCTGATAGAAAAATTAAAGTAGAATTCCCATCGAAGAGGAATTTTGTTGATAATGCTGTAATGGCTTTTCTGGAGAAAAAGGGTGTGAAAATAAATGGAGGGAGATTGTAATGAATAAGGTAGAACTAGCAAGAGAAATATTCAAAACGCTTGAAGGGAAAAAGAGCGGAGATATCGCAGACATGGCGATAAGAAGATTCTCAATACAAGACAGATTAGATAAAAGATAAACTAGTCGACAATTTTTGTCTCTAGTTTTTTGTAGCCAAAAAAGTCAGTCGTATAATTATAAGCACCAGCGTTGAGAAACGTAATTGTGTCACCAACTTTTGGATAATCTAACTTTACTTTATACCTAAAAATATCATCTCTCGTCGGAGAGTTTCCTTTAATTAAATAATGCTGACCTTCATCATCTTCTTTCTTCTCCGTCTCTACTAACATTTTCGTTCCTGTTAATATATTATCCAATGCACAATTGTAAATAGTAGTATTAATAATTAAATTATTATCTTGAATTTGAATAATTTCGGTCTGAAGTTTTATACAAGGAGCAGCGAGAAATCGCCCAGGTTCTATTATGGTTTGAATATTATATTTATCAAGAAAGTTTTTCACGTTTGTTAACTTCTGAAAAATATAAGATGAAACTTCTATAGTATAACTTCGATATTTAGCAGGTAAACCTCCTCCAAGATTTATCATATCGATTCTCTTAAGAGACTCTTCCGTTAAAGAATCTTCAAGCTCCTCTTTAATTTCCCATTCAGATGTGTTCTGAGATTTTCTATGGATATGGATTCCCAATTTATCTATCAGAGGATTATCTTTTAATTCAGAAATTAATTCATTAATCCTTTTCGCTGGCATACCGTAGACAAAATATTTTCCAGTTCCAATACGATGTTCTCGGAATTTCATTCTAAGAGATAAATTTATTTTCAAATTAAGTTCCTTGGATGACTGTAAAATTCTTTCCAAGTCTGTTTCATTATCTATAACAAAAGTTCTAATTCCTGTTCCAAGAATTTCCTTTAATTCTTCAGCAGATTCAGCTTGTGTAAAAAAAGAGATTTTTGATTTGTCTTTAATTTTTTCTATTTCATCTTTCGCATGAATTGAAAAGTCAGTAGATGTAGAAATCTTTTGCAACAAATCTCCGACTTCATGATTAGTTTTGTAGGAATAAGATACTTTGAGTCCCAAATCTTCCAATAGTTTAACTTGCTCTAAGAGTTTAGATTTAGAAAGAATAAAGTGAGGAGCAACCATTTTACAACAAACTTTCTCGTTTTAGCTTGTCCAAAACACTAGTCATCATCAATGGAAAAGTTATACAAACATC
>CAZAIT010000015.1:0-15363 GCA_964485325.1 Candidatus Woesearchaeota archaeon
CCAATCACAAAATTCTCATCATCCAAACATTTAAGTTTTGGATGGAACCATTAAAAATAATCAGAAATTAAGGTATTTAAAGCTTATGATTTAAAAGAATCTAAATATTTATGCTAGATATCTTTGACGCCAATCTTTATAAAACAAATTTCATTAAATCATATATGGCAATAAAAACTCCAGATATTTTACCAGGTGAAAAAGGATATGTTTCTAAGAAAGAGAAAACCGCGGCTAAGAAATCCATTGATAGAAAGGTGCATACGGCTCAGAGAAAAAAAGAAATGTCTACTGGAAAAATAAAGGCTGGATCAAAAGCTTATAGAATTGGAAAACCTAAAACTACTCCAAGAAAAGAGAAAAAGTATCCAATATGGAGATATTCAAAGAAGATAGGCGAAATAACTGTATCGGATAAAGACACTTTTAAAGAGGTGGTAGAACTCAAATTTAATAGATTGGGAGGAATTGGAAATCATAAACATCTAATCCAGGATGCAGATTTTCAATTACAATGGGCGATAAGAGAACAAGAACTTTTGATGACACAAGTCAAATGCCATTTATGTGATAAAAAAATATCAAGAGCAGCAAAGCCAAATTTGTTCCATTATAATATGTTTAGAAAAAGGATAAATCTTTTAGAAGAGGCGGCTAAAGTTCCAGAGCAAGTTATATCGGGAAAACTTACAATAGAAAAAGGCTGGGAAAAATTCAATAGTATTTTAGAGAGAGGAAACAAATATTACATGTCCTTAAAAGACACGGCCCTTGTTTGTTCATCTTGTGCAAAACAAAAAAATCTTAATGAGTAATGGAAAAACAATGGTTTGTATATATTCTAGAGTGCCAGGATGGTTCTTTTTATACCGGCGTAACAAATAATTTAGATAAGCGTATGAAAGCACACACAGAAGGTAAAGGAAGTAAATACGTAGCTAATAAAAAATTTAGAAGACTTCTAAAAACAAAAGAGTGTTCTTCTAGGTCAGAAGCTCAAAAAGAAGAGTATCAAATAAAAAGTCTTGCGAAATGGGATAAATTAGATTGGTTTAATTAAATTACAAAGTCAGCTTCTGTTATTTTTTCTGTTCCATCCACATTAGAGATTCTTTTGATTATACCCTTCCTCTTAGAAAACTCTCTTACTTCAGTTGGTTTTAATTCATCTAAATTATCAGGATAAACAATATTAGTAACATTAATGATATGGTCAATAGATATTTCTTTAAAATCTTTAAATCCAAAAAATAATTCATCAACAATATTTTGATCTTCAGTTTTTAAGGAACAAAAATCAACTACAGGTTTTTCACTATCTTTCCCTGGTTTACCACTTTTAGGAGCCTTAGGTTTTATTTTTAAAACAAAGTCATCTCCACTAAAACTCAAAGCAAAAAATATTTTTGGATGTTTGTCCATTAACTCTAGAATTTGAGAAGGTTCTACATTGGTTTCAATAATATTTTTTCTAACTCCTTGAAAGTTGCTAACTTTTTTAATATCGAATTCAATTTCTTCTCTTAAATCTGAAGTAGAAATAATAACTCCTTTAATATCGATATTTCTATTTATTTTTTCTAGGCATTGTCTTACTAAAAAATTCGAATACTCTGCATTAGTTTTAATAGCCCATTTCTTAGGTTGCTTTTTACCTTCAATCATATACCTATGTTCGTATTTCCCTCTTCCAAATTTCAGAAAGGTTGCATGCATGTTATCATTAACGACACCCTCAAAAATATTCTTCACAATCATCTATCAAAATATAAAAATCTCTTTATAAAACTTGTGTGGATTAATCATACCGCATATTTATAAATTGGAGATTCATATTATTAATATGACAAACCCTATCGATATAAAAAGAGGAATAGTAGGTGCAATCATCGTAGGTGTTTTCATCCTGGCGTTCTTAATTTTAAGACCAATTGTAGTTCCGATACTATTAGGATTACTCTTTTCTTATGTGTTTAGTCCGGTATATAAAAAAATAGCGTCTAAGATAAAAAGAAAAAGCATTGCCGCCCTTATAGTTCTTCTAATAATTATAATAGCAATTGCAATTCCTATAATATATTTAGTTCCTATTTTAGTTAAACAGGTTTTTGAGACGTATGTTTTATTACAAAATTTTAATTTTTTAGAACTTCTTAATAAATTTATGCAGCCAGAATTATCTTCGAGTCTTGCTTTGAACCTTGATAATATAATAGGAAAAGCCTTCTCTACTTTACTAAGTCAGTTTACAACCATTTTAGTAAATCTCCCATCTTTACTTCTTCAATTTGCAGTTTTCCTTTTTACTTTGTTTTTTGCAATCCGGGATGCAGATAAATTAGGTAACTATATATCAACTCTGTCTCCATTCTCATCTACAACAGAAAGAAAAATTTTAAAAGAATTTAGAGGAATAACAAATGCGATTGTTTTCGGACAAGTTCTTATAGGAATAATTCAAGGTCTTGCATTAGGTGCTGGATTATTTTTTCTAGGAGTTCCTAATGTTCTCAGTCTAACATTCATAGCAAGTATTGTGTCTATGATTCCACTCCTAGGTTCTTGGCTTGTGTGGCTTCCAACGGGAATTATCTTATTAGTCGCAGGTAAGACATTCGCAGGAATATTTCTTCTTGCATACGGAGCGCTATTTGTTTCCACAATAGATAACTTACTTAGACCATATATTTTATCTAGGCAATCAAATCTCCCAATTGCATTAAGTGTTATAGGAACAATAGGAGGACTCTATTTCTTTGGAATACCGGGGTTACTTCTTGGTCCACTTGTATTTGCATATGCTTTAATTATAATTGAATTTTATAGACAAGGGAAATTAAAAGAGTTGTTTAACAAATAAATTTTTTAGCATGAAATTAAAAATAAAGAATCTAAATTGGTTGGCAGGGAGGCCCGTAGTTATTCTTAATGATAAAACTGCAGAGAAACTTAATGTTTTTGTAAACGATAGAATTTTATTATTGGGTACAAAAAAAGTTTATGCTATAGTGGATATTTTTTCGAAGTTAGCAAAGCAGAATGAAATTGGACTTTCTCAGGAGCTAAGTCGTATTTTGAAATTAAAAAATAAATCAGAAATAGAAGTTAGTGCTTCTAATTCATCCGACGCCACATTTCTAATTAAGAAAAAAATGAACGGAGAAAGTTTAGATAAAAAAGAATTACAATATTTAATTTCTGAAATTGTTCATAATAATTTAACCGAAGCTGAAATTGCTTTTTTCACAGCTGCTGAAAAATTAAATGGAATGTCGATTAAAGAAACAATTAATCTTACAAGAGCAATGGTTCAAACCGGAGCGAAATTAAAATTTAAAGGGAAATATATTGCAGACAAACATTGCATAGGGGGAATCGCAGGGAACAGAACAACACCTATAGTTGTTGCAATTTGTGCTTCAGCTGGACTTATTTTACCCAAGACATCATCACGAGCCATTACTTCAGCCTCAGGGACGGCAGATGTAATAGAAACAATATCAAACGTAGAAATACCTTTAGCTAAAATGAAAGAAATAGTAAATAAGGTCGGCGCTTGCTTAGCGTGGGGAGGATCTTTAGGATTGGCACCATCAGACGATAAAATAATTAGAGTAGAGAGGTTATTAAATTTAGATATAGAGCCTCAACTTCTAGCTTCTATTATGTCTAAGAAAATTTCCGCTGGTTCAAAATATATTTTAATTGATATTCCGTATGGAAAAGGAGCGAAAGTTTCTACAGTACAAAAAGCAAAAAAACTCGGCACCAAGTTTGAACAAATAGCTAAACATTTTAATTTAAAATTAAAAGTAGTTTATACAAACGGAAGTCAACCAATCGGAAATGGTATAGGTCCAGTTTTAGAAATAAAAGATGTTTTAGATGTTTTACAAAATAAAAGTCCTAAGGATTTAAAAGAAAAATCTATATTCCTAGCATCAGAATTAATGAAATTATGCGGAATTAGGAATTCAATAAAGAAAGCAGAAGAAATTTTGTCATCAGGGAAAGCGTATGATAAATTTAAAGAAATTATTAACGCACAAAATAAATCAGAAGATTTCGATGAAAAAGTAGCCTCTTTAAAATTGGGAAAATACAAAAAAACAATCAAATCAAAATCTTCAGGTAAGATAACTTCTATAGATAACAATGGAATAAATTCTATATGCAGAATACTTGGAACACCCGAAACAATTTCTGCAGGAGTATATCTTCATAAGCATATTGGCAAAGTTAAGAAAGGTGAGCCAATTATAACTCTTTATAGCGAATCCAGAACAAGAATGTCTGATGCTTTAAAGTTTATAAAAAAAGATAAGCCAATTAAAATTAAATAATACTTGCCTTAATAATCACGACATCTTCAACTGGTCGAGCCTGAGCACCAACCGCAACACCAGCAATTTTATCAACAATATCCATTCCTTCAATCACTTCTCCGAAAACAGGATGCTTACTACTTGGTTGTCTCATGTCATTATAATCCAATGGAGAATTATCATCCAAATTAATAAAAAACTGACTCCCCCCACTATTCGGCCCACTATTCGCCATAGAGATAGTTCCTCTAACGTTTGAATGTCCAGGAACAAACTCATCCTTAATCTGATATCCAGGTCCACCACTTCCAGTTCCAGTAGGGTCACCTCCCTGAATCATAAACCCAGCAATTATTCTATGAAAAATAACTCCATCGTAGAATCCTTCGCTAACTAACTTTTCAAAATTTCCAGCAGTAACAGGCATATCTCCATATAACTCTATAGTTATGTCTCCCTGATTTGTTTCTAATTTTATTTTTGTATTCATATTATCGTCAATGTTGTTGAACATTTTCATAACAAACATCGTAAACGAAACAACCAAAACTGCTATTATAAATATTGCTATAGCTTTATTCTTAAAAATTTTCTTCAACTCTTTTTTCATAATTTTTGCTAACTAACTAAATTTAAAAACCTTCGTCTCTCAAAATAATTAGGCCTCTATCTCATTAAGAAAAACCTGAAGGTTTTCCTTAGAAAAATTTTGATTTTTCGGCCGAGCTTCTTTAAAGCGAAGGTAGCAGAAATTGCGAAGCAACTTTTCGCAAGGTATTGTCGAGTAATTCACTCAAGATAGACATCCTTAAAAAGTAAAACTTTCTTCATTAACTATTGCCTCTATCGCATAATGGTATTGCACTGGACTTGAAATCCAGGCCCTTCGGGGCATCCCGGTCCGATTCCGGGTGGAGGCGTATGATTAAAACGTATTTTATTACCGGAGCGGAAGGTGTAGGAAAAACTAGTGTTATTAAGATATTAAAAAGAGAGCTACCAGAAATGGATATTCATGATTTTGACGAATTTATAGTTCCAGAAAATCCGCAATTGCAATGGAGATTAGATACAACTCTCAATTGGATTAATAAGGCGATAGAAAATCAAAAAAAGAATATATCCACATGTATTATAGGGTTAAGTTTCCCAGATGAAATAATAAATTTTGATGAAAGTAAAAATCTTAACTCAATAAATTTTTGTTTATTAGATGTAGAAGAATTTGAAAGGAAGAAAAGACTTTCTTTCAGAAATGCTTCTGAAGAGGTAATTGATGATTTAGAACAACTTCATAAATTGAGAGAAGTCGCGGAAGAGAAGAACATTAATATTATAGATACAAGTATTCTTTTAGTTGAGGAAGTTGCCAAAGAAATTATAAAATGGATCAAATCAGTTTAAATTTAACAAAGAACAATTTTAAAATCTCCTCGCCAAAACTATCTTCATCATTCATCTAAAAGACAAAGCTATAAAGGCCTCATCTTCAAGTTAAAGCAGCTAGTCTAACTAGACCTCACTACTTCTAAATTTTAGTCAAACTAAATTTATCCGAATAATGAAGCCAAACCTTCAGCTGCTTCAGCCTTTGGTTCTTCTTTCTTCTTTTCTGGTTCTTTTGCTGCTGGTGTATCTGCGCTAGCTGCTACTGGAGCCGCTGCGATAGATGCATTTGCAAGCTTGTCTGCGATATCTACGCCATTCAAAGACGCAACCATAACCTTAACCTTAGCTTCGTCAACCTCAGCTCCAGTCGCGGAAATAACTGCCTTCAAGTTATCTTCGTTGATATCCTTTCCAACCTTGTGCAACAAAAGTGCCGCATATGTATATTCCATTTTGCTTATCTCAAGATTAACCAAATAAACTAGAAAGTCCTGCTGCGGACTCTTCCTTTGGTTCCTCTGGTTTAGTTTCTTGAGTTTGAGTTTCGGGTGCCGCCTCAACAGGTACAGCCGCAATTTCTGGTTCTGGTTCTCCAGTTATAATTCTAGTAACAACGCCTTCATGAGCGCTAGCTCTGGCTAAAATAAAATCAAGGGTTGTATCATTAACATACCCAATTTCAACAGCGAATGGTAAAGCTCGTCCATAGTCATTCATAATAGATTCAATCATAGCTTCTTTGTCAATCTTAATGTCAGCATAAATTTTCTTTGTCTCTCCATCAAATGCAGCGATAGGTTCAACCCCAACTTCAAATGGGATGATATCTAGTTTTGCCATAATAGATGCAACGGCTTCACTAATTTCTTTTCCTTCTTTAACTATAACCTTGTCTTGCATTACAGCGATCTTCCCATTTTCAACTTTAGGTGCTAAACCAACTGCACTTAAAGCAGAAATATCTGGACCAGGTAATAATTCTGTAGGTCCTGCTTTAATTTCAATATCATGTGGTGAGATTTGTCCAGCCTTAGCTTTAGAAGGACTTTTTTCATTGGAAAGAATTCCAGAAATTTCAAAAGCATCTTTATCCGAAAATAGCATAGCAGTTGAGTCACTAACATAAGGAACTAAATCATGTAATTCTTTTATTCCACTGTGTTCTAAAGCAAAATTAACTAGACTTTTTTTTACAACCTGAATTCTAGCTTTACTTCTTAATTTTTTCTTAATATCTTGAAACTGAGCAGAAGGTAATCCTTTAATAGAAATAACCATAACGGTTTTCATCTTCATTTTTTCAGCTAACTCTTTAACTTTCTTTTTTTTAGCGTCACTAACATGTACTTCTTTTGCGTCGTTCATTTCCGAGCCTCCACAATAACAATAGGTTTAGTCATGGTAAACTTAATTAGGACCTCTTTGACATTATCATTACCCCTAGGTAACTTTTTCTTAATTCCTTTAATTGCAGATTCAATATTTTCAACTAATTCATCATCAGACATACTTTCTTTTCCAACAGCAATTTTAACAGCCATTTCCTTATTTTTAATCCTAATAGAAGTATTCATTTTTTCAATCATTGTTTTAAGATCAGCTTCATCTTCTTTTGTAACAATACCGCATTGAGGAGAAGGCATTCTGTTCATAGGTCCAAAAACCCTACCAAACTTAGTAGCAACTTTTCCCATCATAGGAGCAACCGCAATAAATCCATCATACTCTTTTGCTAATTTCTTAATATCTTTCATATCTTTATATTTTGTAAAATCCTCTTCAGTAATAGTAGTAATTAATTTTGATCTTTTTGTAAAAAATGCAGCTAATTTTTTCTCGCTTCCATGAGGAACAAAAATAAAAGTATTCAAAGCTTCTTTTCTAACATCAAAATTCTTTAAGTTCATTACTAAATCAACTGTTTGAGTAAACTTACGTTTCTTTTCTTTTCTTAATTCAACAAGTGCAGCTTTTATTTCCATGATATACAAAACTGTTAGAATAATCTGCGGGCGAACCCTTCTACTAACAGTAGTAATAAGATAGTGAAATTTTACTTTATAAAGTTTACGTCGAAATTTCATCTGTGAAATATTTTCAATGTTACTCTATAAATTTTGTCATTTCAAAAGGTACCCAATCACACAAATCATTAAATACTTCCGTCATATATTTTTTATATGGAACTAATAGCATTATTATCAACAGGAAAAGGAACATGGGGACAAATCTCTGGACTTATGCAAAAAGGAGAGTGGGAAAAGATAATTTTAGTAGGACCAACGTTTGCAAAAGATTTTCAAGTACATGGAATTCCATTTGATTTTATTGAATTTGATTCTAATAAGTCTTTAGTTCAACTGAAGAAAGAATTCAGTAAAAAACTCGAAGGAAAATTTGACGGATTAGAGGTAGCACTTTCGATAGCATCTGGAAATGGTAAGGAGCATATGGCGCTTCAGTCCGCTTTACTTTCTTTACCAGTAGGAATTAGATTTACAGCTTTAACCAAAGATGGCGTAATATTTTTATAATTAAACTTTTTCAATTTTCAATTTAGTCCCATTTTTTGCTAACATAACTACACAACTTCTTTCATCTTCGGCAGCTATTTCATATTCGTCTAAATTATTTTTAATTTTTAGAGCATATTCTTTAATATCGTCCATCCATGGCTGTTTATCATAATCCATCCGAGCTCTAGCATAACCAACGGATTTGAATCCTTTGATGTGAACAAAATCTGGATCAGCTTTTTTAATTAAATCACAATACTCATTTACGTTTTCTTCAGTCATATTTTCTACTTTACTAAATTCTCCAACATCTCCTTTCTTAACTAATGTCAAACGGATAACTCTTCGCACATTTTTCAATTCTCGCAAAACATCTAAACTTTCATTAAATTTTTCCCAAGCATTAATTTTAGTGGAACGATGCCAAATTTTAAACAGCTCTTTATTCGGAGCATTAGTAGAAATAGTTATTTGAGTTGGTAATTCATCCTTTTTGAAACTTGAGAGAACTTCTGGGTTAAGTCCATTAGTGACTAAAAAAGAAACCGCTCCACGACGTCTGATCTCTTTAAACATCTCACCAAGTTTTGGGTAAAGAGTAGGCTCTCCAGATAAACTCATAGTATATAATTTTGGTTCAAGTGATTCTTGAAATTTCTTTAAATCAATTCCCTTTATTCCTTTGAGTCCCGACAGTAATTTTTTACGAGCTTCAACAATACCATCAAGAATTTTAACGGGATCATCGGGATTTTCTATTTTCTTATTAGATGTATAATCTAAATTTCTCCAACAATGAAGACATTTATTTTCACAATGAAATAAACTGGGAGTCATTTGACAACATCCCGAACAACTCACCCCATAGAATTTTTCTTTCCAACATTCTCCCTCTCCTTTGATAGAATGTTTCGTCCATAAACAAATCTTAACAGCGCTATGATCGCCAACAATTCCATATCCCTCTTTCTTTAGTTTAGCTTTAGCGTCTTCTAAACTAATATTTCCAACTGAACAATCTTTCATTAAATTATTATGAACCATAGTCAAAACTATTTAATACACTTTTTAAATCATTCACATAAAATTCTATTCCGCCAAATAAATGACGGACACAATCCAAACTAATTAAAACAAAAAAAATAAAAATTATTTATTTATCTCTTTTTTTTCGGAGCCGCCTTTTTAACTGGTTTCTTAGCAGGTTTTCTAACAACCTTCTTAACCGGTTTTCTAGCAACAACTTTCTTGACTGGTTTTTTCTTAACCACAGCCGTAAGAGTTTTTTTCCTTTTTTCCATTATAGCAACTTGTCTCTTAAGTGAGCCAATTCTAATTTCACATTGCTTTGGAGTTTTTGGTAAAGCCATATTCACACCTCATTTAGTTAGAGTCATAACAACTCAATATATCAACGACAAACTCCTTTAAATATCTTATCATAAAATTCTAATAAACCAGAAAACCATCATTAAAATAAATGACAACAGAATTATTAATCCAGCAATCTTGCTTATCTTTTTAGCCGTCTTTTTTGACTTGAAAATTCCAAGCATAGCTAAATAGAAAAATTGTCCTCCATCTAAAGCACCTAAAGGCATCATATTAAACAAAGCAACAAGTAAATTAATTACCATAATCCACCAAAATAAATTATAAATAAAATAAACAATCCCTTCATTCCATATTGGTTCGTATAAAGTAGACTCATCTTTGAAACTCATAAATATTCCCAAGATTCTTTGAATTATACCACTTCTCGAGGCTGTTCCATGCCCAACTCCAAGATAAGGTTTGCTAGAATTTTCTGGATGCTCGCCTAAAATAATATTATATTCTATGGTTTCACCATTCTCTTTAGTAGTAAATGTAGCAGTATCACCCGGGTTTTTATTCTCTAAAAATTCTCTTAATGTATCTTGTCCAGTAATTTTAACATCATCAGCTTGAATAATTATTCCACGCATTCTAGCTAAGACAGCTGGGGACTCAGGATATACAACTAAATATTCTCTATTATTATTATCTAATTGATAAACTAATTTTTCATTTAGATAATAATTTCCATCATCAGTTGTTATTTCCTTCCATCCTTCAGTGCTATTATAAATTCCGGTTATATTCTCCGAAGAAATTAATCCCATTCCATAACTATTAAACATATATCCCGAAGCTGTAAATGATGTAAAAAAGAATCCTACATAAAGTCCATAAAAAATTAGTGCAAAAATAATGTTAGCAAATACACCTGCTCCCAAGACAGTCATCCTTTCTATTTTTTTCTTACTCTTAAAACTTTTATCATCCTGTTCAACAAACGCACCAAGTATTGGACCCAGGAAGACTAATCCAGTAGATTTAATTTTAATTTTAAATAATTTCATAAAAATACCATGAGAGAATTCATGAACAATTGCTACGACTGCCAACGCTAGAATAAAATAAACAAAATAAAAGGGAGGGAAATAATTTTGCATTCCAAATAACTTAGGAAAATATGGAATCAGCGGTGCAATTGGAGGAGCTTTGATAAGTTTTGTAATTTCGGGATGCATCAAATAAAGCGAAACGGTCTGTCCCAGCATCCAAAGCATAACACCCATCAAAGCAAAGCCTAATCCAATAATAAAATATCTTAAACTGTATAAAGTTTTTTTAAATTTGTCTCCTATATAATTGATAGCTTTAATTCCAAACTTCGTCCTATACATAAAAACAATTCCGTCTCGACTTAAATCCTTTTTTCTAGAGCTTAAAAACCACACTACGAATATGCTAAATAAAATCAAAAAACTAACATCATATATCCAAAAGTTCACCATCATATATTAAAATAAATTCAGTTTAAAAAACTACTTCTTCTTAATTACTCTGAAATCCTTACCACCGCATTTTCTACATTGGGTTTTACCCTCTAATATTTTTTGTGGATTTAATCTCATCTTATGTTTACAAACTTTACAAACAAATGCATTTTTGTATAATCTATTTTGTGCTGCAGGAATTTTGGTAGCCATTATAAAATCCTCTTCAGTAATTTATTACCCTCGATATCCCAATATTCAACATTGGCCCCTTCAGTAATAGAACCCTGTAGTTCTTCAGGGATATCTACGTCCAAATTTTCAAAACTCTCACTGTCCATAATACTTGCAGTATTTCCAGATATTGAAAGAACTTGTGCATTTTTTTTATCAATCATAGGAACTTCAAATTTGTCATGCCCAGGAATTACCATAACTTTTTTCTTCCCACTAAAAGCAGAAATAGCCTCAAACCTGACTTTAGCATGTCCGTGTTTTCCAGTTTTAGAAATATCCATCTTTCTTACTTGATGGGCAATTCCATCTAATAATAAGTAAGTTCCAACTCGCATCTCTGTCGCCCCAATAACTCTTGCTACCATAACAGTCAGAAAAAAAATTCATTTATAAAACTTCCCCCTCAGTATTTAATTCAAGATATTATTTTTTAAGCTGGTTTAAACAAATACCTAAGGCTTAAAAAGCCAATTTCCTAGAATTTTCTATGACAATAAACAAGAATGATTTTATTGAAATTGAATTCACTGGAAAGATTTCTAATACAGATGAAATTTTCGATACAAATGTAGAAGCTGATGCAAAAGAGGCAGATTTCGATATTAAAGATATCAAGCCATTTATATTATCAGTTGGACACAAAATGCTTCCAGATGGCTTTGATGAAGATTTAGTTAATAAGGAAGTTGGAAAAAAATATACAGTAGATATTAAACCAGAGAAAGCATTTGGAAAAAGGAATCCTCAAATGATCAGAATGATTCCAACAAAACTTTTTTATGAACAAAAAATTAACCCAGAAAGAGGAATGCAGCTTTCGTTAGATGGCCAGATAGTAAAAGTATTATCAAGTGATAAAGGAAGAACTTTGGTAGATTTTAACAATCCATTGGCAGGAAAAAATGTAACTTATAATTATAAGATAAACAAAATTGTAACAGAACAAAAAGACAAAATAGACGCACTACAGGACTTTTTGTTTAGAAAAGTTTTTGTTTTTGATTTAAAAGAAAAAATAATTACATTTAAAGTGGAAAAACAATTTGAATCATTTGTAAAGATGTTTGGACCAAAATTTGAAGAGATTCTAGGATTAAAAATTGAAACCAAAGTTGTTGAAGATACTGCAAAGAAAGAATAATTCATCCACTCAATCCCAATAATCCTTAAAAACTCACTCTCCCAATTTTTAACATGGATGATATATTAGAAAGAGATGAACAGAGAAATTCCAATTCTGAAAGACCTAGTTTTAAAAATAATGTGAATTCTGAAATTGATCATGAGTTAGAAGAAATTCTAAAGAAGCAATCTGCAAGAATAAAAGTTATAGGAGTTGGAGGAGCGGGTGGGAATACAACTTCTAGGATGAAAGAAATTGGGATTAAAGGTGGAGAAATTATTATAATAAATACAGACGCTCAAGATTTACTTTATGGAAATGCTGATTACAAAATATTAATTGGAAGAGAAATATCAAAAGGATTGGGGGCTGGATCTAATCCGAGAATTGGAGCAGAAGCAGCGAAGGAACAACAACAAGAAATCAAAAAGAAATTAGAAAATTCAGATTTAGTTTTTATAACCTGTGGATTAGGTGGTGGAACCGGTACTGGTGCAGCTCCAGTTGTAGCTGAGATGGCAAAAAAACAAGGTGCTTTAGTAATAGGAGTCGTAACATTGCCTTTCACTGTAGAAGGAGCAAAAAGAATAGAGAACGCAATGGAAGGGTTAGAAAGAATGGAAGGGATAGTAGATACCTTAATAGTAATTCCTAATGATAAACTTTTAGATTTAGCTCCAGATTTACCCCTTCCAATAGCATTCAAGGTTGCGGACGAAATTTTAACAAATGCAGTAAAAGGAATAACAGAATTAGTAACCGCATCTGGTTTAGTTAATTTAGATTTTGCAGATATTAAAGCTATAATGGCAAATGGTGGAGTCTCTTTAATAGGAATGGGAGAATCTGATTCAAATGATAGGGCAATGGAAGCTGTAGAAAAAGCTCTAAATAATCCCCTTCTAGATGTAGACATTAAAAACGCAAGCGGAGCATTGGTTAATGTAATAGGTGGACCAGATTTATCTTTAGAAGAGTATAAACAAATTATTCAAAAGATAGGGGAACAATTATCTCCAGAAGCAAAATTAATTTCAGGAGCCCAAATCTCTAAAGACTTAGAAAAATCTCTAAAAGTGATGGTGGTAGTTACCGGAGTAAAATCTCCACAAATTTCTGGAGAAAGACTTCCGATTGAAGAAGCTAGAAGACAAGATATGGAAAGTGAATTTGGAATTGAATTTTTTAAAGAATAAAGATAAAACTACAATTTCTAATAATATTCCACAAACCCTTAAAAACCCGAAATATCTATAACTAATATGGCAAATAAGTTCATAAGAAAAATTTCATCACAATATCATAAGTATGTAAGGATATGGAGATTGCTAAAAAAGCCGACAATAGAAGAACTGAAAACAGTTTCAAAAGTCTCGGCAATAGGTCTTTTAGTGATAGGTGCAATAGGATTTGTGATTTCTATAGTAGTTAAGATGTTATTTTAGTATACCAAAATATTTAAAAACCAAAAAATTTAACCATTTACATCTAGTTCTTAGATTTTTGAGAACTAGCTGAAGCAAAAACATGGAAATTGGATATAACGACGAATTTGACTACCTTGAAGAAGACGATAGTGAAACTGCTGAAGATGCTTTTGCACCGAAGATAAAAGGGTCAAGTAAGCCATCTTTAATTCCAGAAAATGATGAGACTGAAAAAAATGCAGAAGAGAAAGTAGAAGTTGAAGAAGCAAAGGAAAAAGTTCCTAAAAGAGAATTTGAATCTTCAATATATGTAGTAAAAGTTACAACAAATAAAGAAGACAAGGCATTAGAAATGATTAGTGATAGAGTTAAGAAAAAAGATATAGATGTTTATGCTGTTGCACGTCCACACGGATTAAGAGGATATGTATTTCTAGAATCTCCAGACCACAAACACGCTGAAGATGCAGTTTTCAATTTACCTTATGTAAAAGGGATTATTGGAGAAACAGTAACTTATGATAAAATAAAACAAATGCTTGAACCTGTTGCCGCTGACATCAAGATTGAAAAGAACGATATTATAGAGATTATATCAGAACCATTCAAAAATGAGAAGGCAAAGGTAGTTAGAATAGATAAACCAAAGAATGAATGTATTGTTTCCCTATTAAGCGCGGCAGTTCCAATACCCGTTACAGTTAAATTAGATAATATTAGAGTAATTAGAAGGGAGGAGTTGGAAGAGGAATAGTTTAGATCATCAGATCTATACCTAAAGGGTTTTAAACTAACTTTTCAAAAAAAATATCATGGCAGTTATCAAATTATTAGTTGAAGGCGGAAATATGACACCAGGTCCAGCAGTTGCGCAACAATTAGGTCCAATGGGAATTAACGTGGGTCAAGTAATATCTGATGTAAATACAGCAACTTCGGAATTTAAAGGTGTAACAGTTCCAGTTCATTTAACGGTTAATCCAGAAACAAAAGAAGTTTCAATTAAAGTTTTATCTCCACCAACTTCAGAATTAATTAAGAAAGAATTGAAAATAGAAAAAGCTTCTGGAAATAGATTAAAACAGAGAGTTGGAAATTTTGCAATCGAACAAGTAATTTCAATAGCAAAAGCAAAACACAACAGTATGCTTTCAAATGATTTTATATCAACATTAAAATCTGTTATAGGAACGTGCCAAGCATTGGGAGTATTAATTGAAAATAAAGAAATAAAAGAAGTTCTAGCAGAAATAGCTGAGGGAAAATATGAAGAAGAAATTTCTGCACAAAAAACTGATGTTGACCCAGAAAAGCAAGAAGAAATTGATGCTTATTTCGCAACTGTAGCAGCAGAACAAGAAGAGGTTAAAAAAGCTGAAGAGATAGAAAAAGCAGCAGAAGAAGAAAAGAAGGCAGTAAATGCTGCAAAAACCGAACCGGAAGCCGGTAAAGAATAACTTTATTAATCAATAAATCACCTCATAATTATGGGGCCATGGTCTAGCCTGGTATGATTCGAGGTTTGGGACTTCGCGACCGCGG
>CAZAIT010000016.1:0-15344 GCA_964485325.1 Candidatus Woesearchaeota archaeon
TTATTTGCGAAAATATTAAGGACAGAGCCAACTTTAGTAACTGCACCAGTCACTACGGAGATACCGTGTTGTGAAATACAATATTCGTAGTTAGAAGGACTATTAATCGCACAAAAGGTTTTTATTTGAAAATTAAAATTTTGCCCGGCACTATTTGGCAGAATTATATACCAAAATGAGAATGCTACAACAAAACCCAGAAACATCCACATCATGGCACGTATTGCCTTGGAATGTTCTTTGATAAGTCTACCAGAGTTATTAATTACAATATCTTTTTTCTCTTCGAGCTTAATTAGATAGTAGAAAAATGGTAGGCAGAACATCACAGTAAAAATAACAACCAACAATCCAGATCCTTCTTTCAAAATAGAATCATTCCCAAAAACAAATGTAACTAGTAATAATGCAATTGAAGCCCAAAAAGTTCCAATAAAAAACATCTCCCACGGATGTCTCTCGGCCTTTTTTGGTTTCATTAATAATTCTATCATAGTATCACCCGATTCTTAAAATCTATTACAAAGATATGTTTTTAAAGTTTTATCAATTCTTTCATCTATGAAAAAGAAGGTAGATAATAAAAGATTTAATAAAATAATATCGGACATAAAATCTGTAAAAATTCAGGGTGCAGAAAATGTCGCGAAAGCAGGAATAGAAGCTTTCCTTCTAGACTCAAGCAAAAAATCTGTAAAGAAAATTTTAGCGACTAGACCAACTGAACCATTATTACAGAATGCGATAAAACAATTGTTAAAATCTAAAAATCAGAAATTAACAACAAAAAGATTCTTATCAAATTTAAAAAAATCTCATGAAACTATTGCAAGGCAAGGAGCAAAGTTAATAAAAAATGATATGAATATTTACACTCATTGCCATTCGTCCACCGTTATAGATATTCTAAAATATGCGAAGAAAAAACAAAAGAAAGATTTTGTAGTTTATACAACAGAGGTAGAGCCATTATTACAAGGCAGACAAACAGCTAAGGATTTAGCAAAATCAAAAATAAAAGTAATAGTGTCTCCAGATTTGGCAGCCGAACAATCTCTTAAAATATGTGATTTATTTTTATTTGGAGCTGACGCTTTTACAAAATCAGTGACGGTAAACAAAATAGGAACAAGTACTTTGGTACGATTAGCAAAATTCCACAGGATACAAAGATATTCTTGTGGAGTTGCATTGAAGTTCACAAATAAAGTTAGAATAGAAAAAAGATCTTCAAGGGAAGTTTGGGATGAAAGAGAAGAAAAAATAGAAGTTATTAATCCAGCTTTTGATAAAACAAAAATGAAAGATATTTCTGGGATAATTTCAGAATTTGGAATTTTAAAACCAAAAGAATTTATAAAAAGAGCTCAGATAAAATTCAAAGTTTCAAAGAATTAAGCGATTTTCATTACTTTTCTTAAAATCATAGAGGCGACAATACTATATCCAAGATAGTACCATATCCAAGAGTTTCCTATTAAAGGTATATAGATGCTTCTTAACCAGCTAAATAATATCAAAAAAGGAATGATAGTAACGAACATTGGTTTCATGGAAGACTTAAACATAACCCCAGTCAATTTCATCATCTCAGCATTCAACTCTTTCATTACACACCCGTCTTTACAGCCCTTTAACTCTTTCTGGATTTCTTTCTGACGCTTTTTCAAACTTTTAAGATGTTCCTGATTTGTAAGCCATTTTTGAACCAATGTAGAAACAAGAGTAACAAGTATAGAAAAAACAGCTATAGATATTTTAGGATGACTAGTCATTAGTCCTGTCATCACCTCAATTATTGTCATAATTATAATTATTAATTTATCTTTTTAAACCTATAGATTTTTTTTAATTTCTTTGACGATAGCAAGCCGTATTTCTTTAGACTCGACAATATCATCATCTTTATTATAATGATGCCCAAATTCTTTATCTTCGAAAACCCTTCCAGAGAATAAAACTTTATCTTGATATCTAGGTTTCATATGCCAATGTAAATGAGGATTAGGATTTTCTTTCTTATAGAAATCATTCATTAAACAGGACCAATTGAACATAGTTGCTCCAAAAGTTTTCCTAATAGCATTTTCAATTTTTTTAACAACCTCTAAAAAATCTAACGCTTCTTCATCGGTCATTTCAGATAGACTCCCAAAATGTCTTTTAGAAAAAATATAACATCTCCCAATATATCTCTGATTAAATGAAAGAATCACTCCCCAAAAATTTGTCTCAAAAATTAAATCTCCATCATTTTCCCGTTCATTTATTTCACAAACATGACATTTCATTTTACGCTCCAAAGAATCCTTTAAGTGCCGGATTCATATCGACTGCATGCTGTTGCGCAATGTTCTGATATAGTTGGTATAAAATCATAACCGCTAAAAGAATAGCAGTTCCACCAACTAAAGCTCCAAGTAAATTTGCTACCGAAGCTAGCAGACCAATAGCTGCACCACCCATAATTGTTAAAGGTCCAACATACCTCTTTAAAATAGATTCCAAAACTCTCTCGTCTTTTCTGAATCCTGGCATACTCATTCCGGAACTAACTATTTTCTTCGCCTGACTCCGCGCATCTTGTCCAGATGTTCCAACCCAGAAGAATGCAAAAAGAACTGAAAGTGTTACATAAAATAAAACATGGAAAAAAGCTTGAGCTGCATAAATCCATCTAAAGCTACCTGTGATAATAGTCTCTAATATTGGATTAGAAGCAATCCAAAAAGATAATCCAGATATTGCTTGTCCACTACTGCTAAATCCACCTAAAAAAGTTGCATGGCCTAACCAGTTTTGGAATAATGATGCAAATAATTGTATATTAGATGCCAAAGCGGAAGCAAGAATTACAGGAATAACTCCAGCGTAAAAGAATTGTAATGGCCATTTAACCGAATGTCCTCTAATCCTGTCGAATGCAAGAGGAATTTCAACTTTCAAACTCTGAGCGAACACAACTCCAAAGAATAAGGCAGCCGTAACGATAATAGGGAACATGGCTCTCACCACCCCAGTACCATCTCCCATGATTACAGAGGCAACAATCGCTAAAACTTTACCACTCGCCTCGAAAGTTCCTTGGGGTCCAATAAACTGGAATAATTGTGCAAATAATCTCCAACCGATACCAGCAGCAATAAATAGAGAAACACCAGAACCGAATCCCCATTTCTGTATAACTTCATCCATAAATATAATTAAAAAACCACCAAGACATAACTGGAAAATAACCAGCCCTGTAAATCCAGGATCCGCGGCGATTCCCTTCATTAAAACATAAATTATAGCTTCAAATATTACGAAAGCGAATGCCAACATTTTTTGCATCCCCTGGAAAAATCTCTTACCTTCGTCGGTGTTAGTATCAATATTAATAATTTGAGCCCCAGAAAGTAATTGCAAAATAATAGAAGACATAACAATAGGTCCGATACCCAAGGAGATAATTGAACCAAAAGAAGTTCCTAATAAAATAGCTAAATATTCAAACCGAGATAAAGAACTTTCACTGATTCCGAATAAGGGAATATTTGATAAGATAAAAAATCCAACTAAGATAATTAAAGTCCATTTCAGCTTTACATTAAAGCTAACTTTTTTTTCAGCAGGTGCCCGTACCTCAGGCAAATTATGTAATATATCTCTTAAAGCCATCTTTTATGAAGAGAAATTTGTTTTATAAAGATTGTCATATATTTAGAATTAATTATTCTTCGTCATCACTAGTCTCTTTCTTTTCTACTTTTTCCTTAATAACATACTGTTTAACACTTTTTTTGTTAACAGGCAAAATAATCTTCCCACCAGCTTTCTCCATCTTGGAGATTGCAGAAGCAGTTGCTTCCAAAGCAGTAATTTCAGCTTTAAAGCCGTCTCCAGTTCCTAAAATTTTATGCTTACTCAAGTCAATTTTACAACCTTCTTTAGTGAACAAATTATCCTTAACTGCATATAAATTAATTTTCTCATACTTAGTCAAAGCAGTACCTCTAGAGGTTACACCTTGTTTCCCAAAGTATCTTTTCTTTTTCTTTGTATCAGATTCTAAAGCAGATTGTTTCTTATGGTCTGCTCTCTTTCCTGTTCCAGCCATACCAAAACCACCTTTGTTACCATGTCCTTTATGTTTTTGCCTAAATCCCCATCCAACAGTTCGAGCTCCACGGATTCTTGAATTCTTTCTTCTTTTATGTGTTTTCATTATAACATTCTCCCAGCTAATTTAACGATATTATCATGTCTACCTAATACTCCTTTCGGTGTTGGTAATCTAGAGCTTTTCTTAAATCCTCCTCGTGGTGGATGCAAGAAATAAACTCCTTCTTTCACCGCTCTCTTTGAATTCAATTCTTTAAGGAAAACGTCATCTACTATTCCATAAGCAACCATATGAGAAACAGCTTTAACCATACCCATTCTAATAACATCATCATCTTCGACTAAAATAGAAGTGAATTTTTTATTCATCTTCAATCTCTTCAAAGTTTCATTATCTTTTTTCTTATTTTTAACTTGCCCAGCAATTCTTATAACTAAAGTTACCATTGTACTTCTCCAATTTTATTTAATGCAGCCATACATGCTTTTCCTGCATTAAAAGTTGTTTTAATTTTACCAGAGCAATTACTATAAACATCTTTAATTCCAGCGGCTCTCAATATTTTTTTTAATTCATCATTAACAACCAACCCTGTTCCTTGTGGTGCAGGAATCAATTTTACTATTACTGAAGAACATTTTCCGGTAACAGCTACAGGTATACTATGCTCTTCATCACAAGAACAATCGAAAGAAGCACATCCTCTAAGAATTTTAACAACGTTTAATTTAGCTTTTCTAATAGCTTTTTCTTTCGCTGGTAGAGTCTCAGTAGCTCGTCCATATCCAATTCCGACATGTCCAGCCATATCTCCAACAACTGCCATAACTCCGAAAGTTAAAACATTACCTTCCTTTGTTTTCTTTTGAGTTTGTCTAAAAGCTCTTCTTTTCCCACCACCGAATTTACCTTTAGCCTGACCAATAAACAAAGTATCAACAGATAAATTTGAAAGTAATAAATCAACAATTTCTGGTTCCATGATTTTTAATCCAAGGTCAAGAATTTCGTCTATACTTTTGACTTTACCGACTCTAACATTTCTTCCTAATTCAGTTCTAGGAACCCAATTATCAAGTTTTACCTGAGCTTCTCTAGCAAATCTTTCTTCTCTAGATTCTCTTTTCCATTCTCCACGTCCCTCTGTAGCTTTAAACTTTTGATCAGCTTCTTTAGATACTTTTTCATCTTCAATTTTTTCTTTAGCTTCAACTACATCAGTCATTTCTTTCAATTGTTCATTCGCATCTACTTCTTTATCCATAACTTTTTCAGCAACCTCTTCAGCTTGAATTTCCTTTTTATTCCCATTAGTTTCTGCCATTATTTCAAATTTCCTTTAACTTTAATTATCATATTCTTCACTTCGTCTTTTAAGTGTTCCCCATTAAGTCTTTCTTCCGAAGGAAAAACAGTTTCATTAGCTGGGATATCCAATCCGCCATCAATTAATCCCTTTATTACAGAGAAGATTCGAGAACCTTTTAGTGTTCTAGCCATTCCTAAATCCATAATATATTTCCCTTTACCTAACTTTTTAGCCATCAATAATCCAGTTAAATATCCAGATGGTATGGACTTCAAACTTCCACCCATCTTACTGTCCCATCCGTTTTTTAAAAGTTCCTTAGATGTAATTGTAGCTAAGACTTTGTCTTGAGCCTCATGGCTTTCAACAGCTTGAAGAATAAAATATTTATTTGTCCTTCTAGCAACTATTCTTGGTAAGCCCGATGTTAACAAAATTCTTCTAGCTTTATAGTCAGTTTTGTTTTCTCTCCTTCTACGTTTTAATGTTCTTAATCCCATACTATAAATCCTCCAAACTCTCTTTTAAATTTCTTTTGCTTTTGAACTTTCTAGACCTTATTTGTTTTCTAATCTCAGCATTTTGTTCCTTGTCTATAGCTCCAGTTCTCACGAGCCCTCTAGTATATTTTCTCAATTTTCTAGTAATTATAACATATTCAGCTTTCCTTTTGTTAACCTTCCGTTTAACTTTTCCTACTCTTCTTCTATTCTTTCGTTTAACTATTTTCTTTCGACCTTTAACTTCTCGAACCTGAATCGCTCCGCTTTTGTATAAGTCCATGATATCCATTCTAGTAATTGCGTCTTTAATCTCTGGTAAATGTTCTGTCACGAAGATAACTCTATTTTTTCCAACTTTCAATACCTTAGCTGCTAAATTTTTCTTCTTATCTAGTTGCATTTTCTTTCTCCTCGATTTTCTTATATTTATTTAAAACTTCAATTTTCATTTCTTTAGCTTTCGCAATCATTTCAACTCTTTTCTTGGCTCCAACTCTAGCAATGATAACCCCATATCCTTTTCCTACTTTTAATAATTCTGCCATATTTTCTACTCTAACCGCAGCAACTCCACCGATGAATCCCTTTGTGCTACCCTCAGCACCCCATCCTACCTTAGGTCTTTGCATTCTACCTTTTCGATTAAGTCTTAACTTATTCTGCCTTCCTTTCGCAGCATGCCATTTCTGATTTTTCCTAACTCCCTTACCAAGTCTAATCTTCTTATGCCAATCAGTTCTCAAAAACTTAGGTTTCTTTCTCTTTGCAACTGTTTTTTTATTTTCCATTAAATGAGTCTCCCTGGTTTTGAAGTCATAAAAATACCGTCTTGAAAAATTCTTCTATCTCTACCAGTTAGTCTAGTAGCTTTTTCTAAATTAGCAGCAGTTTGTCCAGCAGCTTCAATATTATTAGAGCTAACAGTTATTTTACTTCCTTTTATATCCACATTTACATTAGGTAAAACTTTAGAAATTCTTTCAGTAGTTTCTCCTAAAAATGATTTTATTACAACTCTATCGCCATCGAGTTTAACATTCATAGGGAAATGAACATTACAAACTTCAAGTTCATAAACGAAATCTTCGGAAAATCCTTTAATCATGTTTTTCAAGTGTGCCCAGATAGTTCCGATCATTTTAGATTCTCTTCGAGTTGCTCCTTTAGCAGATAAAACAATTTTATTATCTTTAACATTGGCTACAACTCTACCTGTATCAAAAGTTCTAACTAATTCATTTCCATTGCCTTTAATAGTAAATTTATTTCCATTAATAACAACCTCAAGTCCTTCTGAGATATCAATAGTTCTCTCTAAATCTTTATTCATTTTTCATAGCCTCCACTGAATAAATGAATTCATGATGCATCTTCGATGTTTCTTTATTCATTTTAGTAAAAATACGCGATAACGCTTCCTCCAACATTATTTTCGATTGCATCTTTATGATTCAATAATCCTTTATTTGTAGAGATAACTAAACTTCCGAAATTTCTTGACGGCAAAAACCTTCTTAGATATTTATCAATCGTATCGACACTAACAAAATATCTAGGTTTTACAGATTTACATTTGTTCAACTTAATTATGTCAACACTAACTGTTTTCTCTTCCTCATTAACACTATAATCAATGTGCCCATCTTTTTTCATCATCTCGAATAAACCTAATAAAACTTTAGAGTAACGTCTAATAGTGAGTGACTTCTTCTCCATTCTTCTTGCATTCATTATTTCATTTAATCCATCTGATACTATATCTTGACTCATTTTATTCTCCTAACTGTATTTTTTAAATCCGAGACTAACTGCTAATTCTCTAAAGCAATGTCGGCATAAATTTAGATTGTAAGATGAAATGTGTGCTCCATGTCTTCCACATACTTCACATTTGTTTGCAGCGATACCATACTTTCTTGCTTTTGGCTTGTTATGTTTCAAAAATTTCTTAAGCACAGCTGGCTTTCCTCTAAGCTGTCTAGTTATTTTTCTCCAATCACTCGCTGTCATTTTCAATTTTGCCTCGTTTTCTTAAAATAGTTGTGTTAAATTTAGTTATAAGATAATTTTCAATCTCTTCTCGTGTTACAGTTAATCTACGAGATTTTCCCCTTTTAATCTTTTTCTTTTCTACAGATTTTCCAGCTCTTAATAAAACTGCAGTAACTTCAAATCCCATAATTCCAACTTCTCTTATGTATTCTACTCCAGGGATTTCAATATATTCATGGATTCCAAAAGAGAAACAATTATTTTGAATTTGTTTTTCTTTTAAAGTATTATCAATTGCTGGTAACAACTTTTTAATCATATTAAGAGCATCTTCTCCCCTTAAGGTAACTTTAGTCCCAACTTCTAATCCAGGTCGTACATTCCATGTAGGAATTCTTTTAGTTGCTTTAACTTTAATTGGTTTCTTGCCACTAATAGTTTCAAGTAAAATAACTCCTTTGTCAAGCTTTTCAGCAACTCCACCAATATTCAAAATAACTTTGTCTAATTTTATTTCTCTCATTTTATTTTTGCCCGGTTCAGCGGGTACACTTTCTGGTGCTGTTTTTTCCATTATGCAATTACCAAGATAGTTTTGTAGGGTAGGCTTACAGTCTTATCTTCTAATTTAATTTGATAGTTTTTTCCTCGGGTCAATTCTTCAAATTTGACTAACTTTCCCTTCTCACCAGCATGCTTACCAGCTACAATTTCTACTTTAGCGCCTTCTTTTAGCGGAAGAACTTTTACAATCTTACCTTCTTTCGTATTCAGAAGAACTGAATCTCCAACAGAAAATTTCTCTTTCGTAATAATATTTTGTCCATCATCAAGGTTCATTTGGATTGTTTTAGCCCCAATTGTTTTCTTTCCAGAAATTTTAACGATTTTACTTTCCGCTTCTTTAACAGAGATTTCAACCAAGTTAAATTTCTTGTTGATAATTTCCAGTCTGTAATTCAATTTGGCTTTTTCTAGGCTCATAGTATCAAGAACTTGAACTGGGAAATTTTCATCTTTACGAACCTGATTATTAATTTTAACCATTCCATTCAAAGTCATATATCGCGCTTCTTTTCTTGTTTTAACAATTTTTAAAACGTCTCTAAGTAAAAATAATACAGAAATTCCTTTAGATGTAGAATGACTAGGCACAGCTATGAATCTCTTTCTCTTCCCTTTTCGTGGAACTGGCCACGATGTAGGCATTTTTGTTTTCTTTATATGCATTTTATTTTTTCTCCTTAGGTTTGACTTCAGTTGTCTTTTTAGTTTCAGTTTTTACTGTTTCTTTCTTAACTTCTTTATCTTCTATTTTCTTCCCGTGTTTTAATCTTCTATTATCACTTGTGTCTAAAATGATAATTTTAACTTTTGATGGATGAAACCATGTAATTAATTTCTCTCCACCACTTTTAGTTCTTTGAACTCCATCAACCTGGAGTCTGCAATGTTTAACATCGACATCTCCAACTTTCCCCTGCTTCCCTTTAAACTTTCCACGCATAATCTTAACTTCGTCACCTTTTCTAACTTCAATATTTCTCATTCCATATTTTTCTCTAAGTGGTTTGTCCAAAGTAGACCCCATAAAAGTTCTCTTAATATGGTTAGGCGCGTTAGCTCTAAACTTAACCTGCTTTCTAGGTTGCTTGCTTGAGTTCCATGATTTGTTAAATTCTGCTTTCATCTTAGTATACGCTATTTGCTATTTTAGCAACCTCCTTCCATCTTTCTTGAACTTCTCTTGCCACTGCACCTTTAATCTGAGTTCCTTTTGGATTCCCTTTTTCATCTTTTAAAAGTGCAACTGCATTATCACTGAAACAAACTCTTTCTCCAGTATTTCTTTTCCATGGCTTCCTTTGTCTTACTAAAACAGCATCAAAAACTTCCCCTTTCATTTTAGGATCTCCTTTACGAACAGAAACTTTAACCCAGTCTGCAACTTTAGCATAACCCATTCTACCTTTAGTTGTTTTACCATGTTTGATAGAAACAATTTTACAAATTCTGGCTCCACTATTATCACAGGCATCAAGTAAACTTCCAATATTCAAACTTCGTGTTGCTCTTCCACTTATAGCTTTCATTCTGTTTTCCTCTCGCTTTTAATTATTTTAGAAACAACAAAATGAATCATTTTACTAATAGGTCTAGTTTCGGCTATTTGAATAAAATCTCCAACCATAACATCATCTTTCATACAATCAGGTAATCTCGCGTGAATCTTTGTTTTCCTTTTTTCATATCTTTCATATTTAGGCAATTTAAGCATTCTTTCAAATTGGATAGTAACTCGTCCAGGCAATTTCCTAATCACAGCGCCTTCAAAAGTTCTTCCTCTCGTCTTCAATTTTTTGTCTCCGTGTTTAGGACAAAGTCTATCTTTACAATCCACTTTCTCTGTTTTTGTTTGTTTTTCTTTTACCATATTAATCTTCAATCAATTCCTCATTAAATCCAGCTGAAACCAAAATTGGTTTTATGTGGCCTTTATGATTTCCTTGTAGCTCGATAACTTTATTTTTGACAGTACCTCCGCAAGCTCTTTTCACTTTGAGCTTCTTTGTGATATCTTTAATGTCAACTCCGTCGTCGAATCCACTTATTATTGTGTTAACTTTTCCGAAACGCCTTTTTTCTGTTTTAACAACAATCTGTTGTTGCGTCTTGGCAATTTCACCACAGACACAGGCTGGCGTAGGCAATCCACATTTCGGACAAATTTCCACCTTATTTATTGCCCTCCTTATCTTGAGGTACGTCGGTAGATGCATCTTTGTTTAGTTTAGTCTGATTATTCATAGTCAACAACCGCGCAATTTCCTTTTTAATGCTTTTCCTTTTGGTTGTATTCTTTAATAATTCGATTTTTAAATCGATAATTTTTCTATCATTTGTGGTTTTCTTTTCTGCCATATTAGTTTTTTACCTTCCTTTTAGCTTTCTTCTTCTTTGGAGTTTCTATAACTTCCTCGAAAGTGATATTCTTTTTTATCTGGTCCATGAATTCATCATCAACAGTAATTTGATCACACATTTTGATATTTGGTGCAAGTATAGCTACTTTAATTCCAACAATACCCTTTTTTGTTTTTGCAACTGATTCTGCTCTATCTACTACTTTGGCAGCATCTCCAGTTTTCTTTAAATATCCAAAATGAAATCTCCAACTTCTAGCCCTATCGCTAGGTAGTTTCCCACTGATCCTTAATTCTGCGCCTAAAGCTCCAGAATTCTTGATTTTTCCAAGAACACGATAACTTGCCGCTTTATATTTCATAGCACCAAATCTCTCAAGTGTTAAAGCAATTTCATCAGCCACTAATTGAGCGTCAAATTCGGGATGCATAATTTCTTCAATATCTACATGAGGATTTTCCATTTTGAATCGTCTTTTTAGTATTTCAGTTAATTCATTAATTTTTTCTCCTCGCTTTCCAATAATCCAACCTGGCTTATGTGTAGACACGACAATCTTCTCTCCAATAGGGGTATATTCAATTCTAATCTTTGAAATCTTACCTTTCCCAAACATTCTCATCACAAATTGTTTGATATTATATTCATCCTTTCTAACTCCAACAAACTTTTTTTCTTCCATTATTTAGACGCTCCTTTAGATTTCTTTTTACCAAGTTTAAATTTCTTGTCTCTTACTTCTATATGGATATGAGTTCTTTTAGCTTTTCTTCCAGCTCTTCTATATGGGGCAGAAGCTCTGTCAGATTTAGCAATTGTAATTATTGGATTTTCAATACCAGCAACAACAGCGTTAGCTTTAACCTGTTTTATAATTTCAATGATACCTGAACATGTATTTTTAGGAAATTTTCCACCAGCAAGTCCCCTTCCTTTCTTATGTCCAACTTCTAGCCCAGCCATAGGAACAGGTCTTTTCTCACTAATAACATCTTGAAGTCTCTTAACTGCATTATCAGGACTTTTCCCTCGGATAACTCTACATACGTAAATTGATTGTTTTGGAGATATTTTTAAAGAAAATCCATTAGCTATGGCAACATCTTTCTTTGGAATTTCTTTCACTTCAACCTTTTTCTTTTCCTTAGGTTTCTCAGTTTCTAGTTCTTTCTTGATATCAGATTTAATTTCTTTTTCAACTTCAGTTTTCTTTTCTTCCTTCATTTGCGTTTTCATTTCTGGAGTTTTATCTATCTTAGATTCTTCCTTTGATTCTGTAATGTGTTTTTTTGTAGATTGTGTAACTGCCATTATTATTTCTTTTTAGCTCCGCCTCCAATGGATGTGTGTTTAGCAATTTTTCTAGTCATAGAAAATTCTCCGAGTCTGTGTCCTAGCATATCTTCTGTGATAATAACTTTAAGAAATTCTTTCCCATTATGAACTCCAATAGTATTACCTACCATTTTAGGAACAATAACTATAGTTCTATCATGTGTTCTTATAGGTTTATCTCTAGAAACATTTCTTTCGCATTTTATAATAAAGTCTTCAATTATATTATAGTTTCTTAAGATAGTTCTTCTCGCTCTAGCTTTAACCAGTTTTGCAAATTCCCGTGTGTCCATTGATCTTAACTCCTCGGTATTTTTACCTCGGTAAAATTTATCTTTACTTTTCTTAACTAATTCTTCTGCTGCCATTATCTTTTCTTCCTCCCTGTTCTGCTTGGTCTAATTAATCCAACCTTCTTACCCGGAGAAGCATTTCTCTTAGCAATCTTACTCTTCATTCTTTTACCTCGTCCACTACCAAATGGATGATCAATTGCATTCATCTTAACTGCAGAAACTCTAGGCCATAATTTAGATTTTGTTTTCATTATGTAATGTTGCTTACCTGCCTTCAAAATTGGTTTATCCATTCGTCCGTCTCCAGCAGCTCTACCGATAGTAGCCCTACAATTTACATTGAATTTCTTTGTCTTCTTAGATGGCATCATAACTTTAACAATATCTCCTTCTTTCGCCATAATTGTAGCAAATCCACCACCAGTTCTAACGAATTTTCCTCCATCCTTAGGGTTGTGCTCAATATTAAAAATTTCAGTTCCGTATTTCAAATCATCTAATTTAACAATATCTCCAAGGCTGTTATTACCAAGATTAATTTTTTGTCCAACATATAATAAATCAACCGCAAAGTTATAGAAAATATTTCCATCTTTATTTATGAATTTAGCAATTGGAACAGAATGACCTATAGATGGAATTAATTTTATACATTCAAATTCTCCATCTAGGTTAGAAATATATCCAGGCCTAAGCTTTCCAGCTTTTTCTCTAGTCTTGTAAGTATGTCCACCTTTTCCTCTTCTCTGTTGTATAATTCTTTTTCCCATTACATTACTCCTAATTTAGTCGCGACATCTACTGCCGGATAATTTTCATTTAATTTAACATAAGCCAATTTTTTATTTTTTAATGTATGTGTTCTAACTTTTGAAACCTTGACATCGAAAAGTGTTTCCACTTCTACCTTTATTTCAGGCTTACTAATTGTTCTATCAACTACAAAGACTAAAATATTATCTGTCTCAATCTGCCTTACTATTTTTTCTGTAGATTTTATTTTTTCTAAAATTATTGTTTTCATTTAAATCGCTCTCCAATATCTTTAATTGCTTTTTCCGTATAACAAACTAATCTTCCAGGTTCTCCATTTGGAGACAAATCTTTAATTGTTAAATTATTCACATTAACAACCTCTATTCCTTTTCTTTTCATAGTTTCTTCGTTCCCGATTACAAATAATAACCCTGCATTAGATTTGTATTTTCTACCCCTCATCTTTCCTGTTCCGGCTCTGATAGTTTTATGTTTTAACACAGTATAAAACGCATCCCCAAAAACTTTTTTCATAACTATAATAAAATCTTTTGTTTTTACTGTTAATATCGCATCGTTAAAAACAAATCCAGATTCAACTTTCTTTCCATATTTCTTTTCTAGGAATTTCACATTTACTGTTCCGGCCAAAGCAGAGTCGAAAGCTAGAGATAATTCTTTCTTATTTACTTTCTTAATTAAATTCTTTTTACTCCTCGGAGCATGTGGTCTTCGACCACCTCTTGTGCTAGAAATTGTAGCTCCAATCCAATTAAAAGAAGCTCCATGTCTAGACATAACTTTTCTTGGCACCCTAGAAATTCCTTTACCATAAGTTGCTTTCCAATCATGTCTTTTCTTCTTTGAGATACCAGAAGCAGAATATTGAGCACCCGCTCCTTCCATGGCACCGTAAGCTTGAGCATAAATTCCTTTTTGCGATTCAAATACTTTAGATAAGATATCTTCTCTAATTCTAGACTCAAAATTATTAGGCAAATCTACAGTTCCTTTTTCTTTTCCTGTTTTATCAAATAATTTTGCTTTCATCTTAATTCAATTACCTCAAAATTTTTCTTTTCCTGATATCTAGTTGGCCTAATAGGATACGTAACAATTATCCCTCTTTTCTGAGGTCCTGGAATTGAGCCCTTTAAAATTAAATAATCAGTTTTGATAACTCCGTAATGTTCGAATCCACCTTTCTTATTAATATCTTTTTCCGAAATTTTCCCAATTTCTAAAATTAAATTATTATAAGTAATCCTGCTGTGATACCCAGTTTGTCCTGCCTGAGGAGCTCGGAAAGTAACCCTAGCTGGATGCCATGGAGCTAAAGAGCCAGGTCTTCGTCTTCCTTTCTCAGATTTATGAGATTTTAATGAAATACCAAATCTTTTCACAGGTCCTTGTGTTCCATATCCTTTTGTAACAGCTCGAACATCAACAAGTCCTTTTTCAAAAACATCACTAACCGAAATTTCCTTACCAATATTTTCTTTAATAAAAGTTAATTTTTCATCTTTAGATCCAGATACTCCAACTTCAACCATATCTGCCTTATTTTTATCAACACAAGTTTTCTTTACTCCAGAGTACATAATAACTCTAACATCATCAAAATCATTATCGTCACCTAATTCTTTAACTGATTTAGGAAGTTTAACGCTTTTTTTCAAATCCTTATCTTTCGAAACTACAATATCTTTACTTACTTTTCCATCTTTGTAGAATCGAACTGAATAAATTTTCATAATTGGACATTCTAAAATTGTTGAAGGAATAGCAATCCTCTTTCCTTTAGTCATAGATTGGTCAGAATTATCTTTTGCCCAGACAGAAATCATTCCGACTTTATATCCAACAAACCCCATAAACCCAACACCCTCTTTAGAAATTGGCTTCCAATTCACACTAGGTATAACTTTTTTAGCTCGAACCCTAGGGTAGAACTGTAAACTTCCGCTTCGTATTCCATTGTTGTCTGTCATTTTATTTTTATCTTGGTTGTACCAAGAGGTATTGATAGCTCTAACTATCTGATAATTAAGCAATAGCACTTGCCGTTTTATCGTGACCAACCAATCACAAAATTCTCATCATCCAAACATTTAAGTTTTGGA
>CAZAIT010000017.1:0-12561 GCA_964485325.1 Candidatus Woesearchaeota archaeon
ATAAAAGTAAGGGGAATGGATGATCTAAACTTTAAAATTCCACGTCCGAATCGGGGGCTAATGGGGATAGAATGCTTCTAAATTTTTATTAAAACGCTATTTGTGCTTAGTCTAGTTTAGTTAGGGAGTTGAAGTATTTAAGATTTGTTATTTTAGGGCATAAAAAGTGTCTCAACTGTTAGTAGTGGAGTAGTTCTTTAATTGCCGTTAAATTAGAGCTATATAAAATAAAAACGATACGAGGGATATAAATGATATCAGAAAGTATTTTAAACGAATTAATCTTTTCTTATTTATGGAGCTTATTAAAGAAATTTATGATAAAGATATTGAGTCGGATGATGTGGGATATGAGGGGAAATTTTATGAGATAAGAAAAGCAACTAGGGCGATAGTCTTTAATAACAATCAAGAAATCGCTATACTTAATGTTGGAAAAAATGAATATCATAAATTACCAGGAGGAGGTGTCGAAGAAGGAGAAAGTTTAATTGAATCTTTAAAGCGAGAGATTACAGAAGAAGTAGGATGTGATTGTGAAATTAAAGATGAACTTGGAATGATAATTGAATTCAAAAATGGACACAAAAAAATACAACTTTCTTATTGTTATATTGCTAAAGTCAAAGGCGTCATATCGAATCCCTCCTATACCGAAAATGAAATTTCGGAAGAATTCAGGTTAAAATGGATGAACTTGGATACCGCCATAAAAACTCTCGAAGAAGATAAACCGTTGGATTATGCGGGGAAATTTATTAGGGAACGAGATTTGACTTTTTTAAGAGGAATGAAAGATAATTCTAAATAGGTTTTTATAGGCTCAGAAGAATATTTGATATAATGAAAATAATATTAATTAAATACTACTCTAAAGTTATATCATAACATAGTTTTAAAAAGAATATTTTTTTAGAATAATATATGGTAAAAATTGTAACACTCGAAGGATCTGATTATTCTGGTAAGACTTCTACTCTTATTCATTTAGCTAATAATTATTCCAGAGACAGTGATAATTTTGCGTTTAACGAAGGATATATCTACCCAACGGCATTAACAGCTAGAATGTTAGCCATTAGAAATCAGTCCAATAATGTTGATGCAAATTTTATTAATACGGCTCTTTTTATACAAGATGCAAATGAATTTAAATCAAATCATCCTGATGACCAACGAGTTGTGTTTCAGGATAGATATTGGCCCAGTACAATTGCATATGGCAATTTTTTGAATAAAGATAAATCTATCCATAACCATCAAGACTATAGACCTCTTTTTTTGCCACTTAGCGCAACTATAGTACTTAGTTGTTCTTATGAAGAAAAATTGAAAAGAAGCAAAGGAAGAGAAAGAATGTCTATCTTAGACAAAACCTTATTAGAAGGGCCCTCAGAACTAGTAAGACTTGAAGAGGAAATAGAAATATCTATAGAAGGGCAGTCAAACATATATCGAATTGATACAACCCATAAGCAAATTGATGAGGTTGCTCATGAAATTATGTCCTATGTAAAAGAAATAGGACTACTTGATTGCTAAGAATATCATTAAAAAATAAATACTAATGGAAAATTATTTACAAGTAGAATGACAATAAAAAAAAGGAAAAACATACTTTTAATTGGATTTGGGCCACATTCAAAAAGGATATACTATCCATTAATTGAAAAACTTTCCAATAAAGTAAATATCAAACTTGTTGCTGCTATTGATTTAGAAGAAAAAAAACAAGATTTAGAAAATTATTTTTCGAAGAGAGAATCAAAAGTCGATTTATATTTCATTAAAAACAAATATAAAACGAATAATAGACTTCATGTTGAAGTTAGGAAATTACTAAATAAAATTGTGGAGGAAAATAAAGTAGAAGGTGTTATTATAGCTACTGAACCTCTAACTCACGCCATGTATGCTAAATGGGCTTTGAGAAATAATCTTTCTATTTTAATGGATAAACCTATTTCGACTTATAAAAATATTTCTACTAATATGAGACTATCAAAAAAAGTAGTAAAGGATTTTGATACTCTTGCAAAAATGTATATCAAGGCAAGAAAAAAGAATTCTAAATTGACTTTCACTTTAATGGCGCAAAGAAGATTTCATCCTGCATTTAAAAAAATGAAGGAACTTATAAAAGATTGTTTTATTAAAACAGGATGTCCTGTTACATCAATACAGAGTTTTCATTGCGATGGTCAATGGAGAATGCCTACGGAAATTATAGACCAACTATATCATCCCTATATGCAAGGCTATGGAAAATGCTCCCATAGCGGATATCATTTTTTTGATATAGTTCCCTATTTACTAATGGAGGCTACAGACAATAAGAAATATTATGATAATATCGAAGTGTTCACAAACTTTACTAGACCACAAGATTTTATTGAACAGCTTACTTTTAAAGATTATGAAAAACTATTTGGAAAAACGACTTTTAACAAATATAATAAATATTCCCTCTCCGAATTTAATAAACTATCAAAAAGATTTGGAGAGATAGATGCATTTACAAATATCGCTTTTAAAAAAGGAAACCGTACAATAACTCTAGCATCCATAAACCTTTCACACAATGGATTTTCTCAGAGGAATTGGGTTACTGCAAAAGGAAGAGATCTCTATAAAGGAAATGGTAGAATTAGGCATGAATCACATATTATTGAACAAGGACCTTTTCAATCTATACAATATAACTCATATCAATCCAAGGAAGTAGACATAAAAAATAATAGATCTCTTTATAAAATTGGTGGAGAATATCATTTAGAGGTAGTTGTTTTTAGAAATACTAAGATGATTGGAGGAAAAGCCGTAGAGGTGTTTGATATAAAAGATCTAAATATAAATATCCTGGTTGGAAAATCTAGGGGGCATCAGGAGGACGCAAGAGCAAGAGGGTTTATAGAATTTGCAGAATCTATTAATGGCAAAATAAGCCAAGAGAAATTAACTTCTGACTTTTTAACACATAGGCCCGCTGCATTGATTACTTCAGGCATTTATCAGTCTGCTGTTAAAAATTTTAACAGATTAAATCCTAAAATAAACTTAAAATTTAAGCGTTTAAATAGAGACCTCACATTATATAAAAA
The DNA here is from genome assembly GCA_964485325.1 of Candidatus Woesearchaeota archaeon. Taxonomy (GTDB): domain Archaea; phylum Nanobdellota; class Nanobdellia; order Pacearchaeales; family GW2011-AR1; genus JAGVXH01. Next base: position 3,102 of record CAZAIT010000017.1, read on the forward strand.
ACCTTTTTTAAAAAATAAAAAAGATTAATTAAGAATGGAAGAAATAAAATGGTTTGATCATAAATTCAAAAAAAGTAATACAGACATCTTTCTCTCTAACCGGAATCAATTGAGTTTGAATTATAATGATAAAAATCTAGAACTCGAACTTGCCTGGTTTAATTATTTTTCTCAACATTCTCCAATGGGAAAATTACTTATAAAAAATTCATATAAAAAAGATTTTAGCCAGAAAAAGATACTATTGCTTCATATCACTCCTTCTTATAATGATATTAAAAAAAGTGGTAAGATATTTGCAAGTGGGGGAGGGTTAGGATCTGCAATATATTGTTGCCCAGTTCATAAGAATAAAAAAATTCATAATCTCTCTTTATCTTATTTAAGTGATACTATGCCAAAGAGGAATAAAAAATTTAATACTTTAATTATTGAATTAAAATTAAATAAACATCAAAAAGATAATATAAAATTGAGTGGTGTAGATTATACTTTATTTGGGAAAATTAATTGTGAGGCCTGGGAAAATATAAAAAAGGAGAATATTTTAGATAATACTTATATAAAAAATGTAGAAAATGAAATTTCTAATGATATGACAAAAATTTCATTAGAAATTAACAGTTTAATAGAATATAATTTAGAAGAATTATCTTTTGATGATTTCTCTATGTATTGTAAAAAAATATTTTATACTTTTCCCGAGCTTAGATTTATACTTTATGAGGTTTTTACCGAGTATATATTATTGAACCAAAATAATAAGGAATCTTTAAGGTGGAAGAAGTTAGGAGAACTTTACAGTAATAATTATAAAAAAATGATATGGAATTTACTTCCTACTATGCTTGAAAAATTTAATATGCTTAATTTCTATATAGATTTTGAAGTTGTTATAAAATATTTGCAAAAATCATGTATAATTAAAAATTTTGATTCAAATCATTTTAAGAATTTTGTTAAATGGCGAATTGCATTCTATTTTAGAAAATTATCTGGATCTAAAAAAATAATTGGAAAATTTACCAGATTAGAAAAAGAACATCCTTATTTGACAGGACAAATTCTATATAGAAGATTTAAAGACAAGGCTTATTTTGAGAGAAAGAGAATGGAAATAATACTCAAGCAAAGAAGTAAAACTAAATTGATTTTGCCTATTTATTCTTTATTACCCAAAGGAGAAGTAGGGATTAATCCCAATCTGTCAGAAATGGAAGTAAAGTATAAGATATTTAATTCAATTATAACCAAGAAAAATAAAATTTTAATTAAAGAAGAATTGGATATTAAACTAGATATCCAGTCTATTGAAAAATCTAAACGCTCATATCGTGATTAAATGGATGACCCGTTATATATACTAGCAGAGAAAGGAATGTTAAAAGATAATCAAAAATTAGATATCCAGACTCTCGCTTGGATTAAAAAAGAATCTAGCCCATCAATTAATGATATTAAAAAAATAAAAGAAAAATTTTCTCCACTCAAAATAGATATTTTTAAAAAATATCTTCCAGAAGAAAAATGGTTTTTACGGAAAAAATCTTTAACTGGAATTCATGGACTTGGGCATATTTACAGAGTTATGATGTATTCCTATTTAATCTGTGAAATTCTGAATGTTGAGGATTTTAGGATTCCGTTAATCTCTGCAGCTATTCATGATGTAAGAAGAAAGTCTGATAAGGGTGATCTCTATCATGGTATTAGAGCAGCAGATTGGTGTGGTAATCAAATAATGAAAAAATATGACATATCAGAAGAAGACCTTTTTAAAATAAAACGATCTATAAGGGTACATAATCACCCAGATAATGAAATTTCTTCTGAAGATATGAATGATGAAACTACTTTAATTTTAAAACATGCTGATGCACTTGACAGATTTAGACTTCCAAAGATAAAATGGTGGCCAAAAAAAGAATATGTTAAATTAAAACTTGATCCCAAAATATTTAATCTAACTAACTATATTGTTTGGAAAACCGAAGAGCTAATTCTTAGTAGAAAATACTCTCCTAAGGAAGCTATTATATATGTGGGATTAGAAACGAATATTTTAACTAAATAATTTAGGAACTTCTTTCTTGTACATATGTAAAGAGTCAATAATGTGATAATATTGTCCTTTTTTTAAATTAAGCATTTTACTGGCTTCTTCTTGTAAAAATTGACCAAGAAACAAATCTGCAAGCAATATTCTATATGCATTATCTGCGCGCATATGACAACTCATATTTAATCTGTTGTTAATTACTCTAAACGAAATGTAAGTCATACATGGAGGAATTTTATCGTTTCTTGGTTTAGGTGGAGCAGCTATATTTATAATTGATTTTTTTGAACTTTTATTTTTTCTTAAAATAGAAATAGCTTTCTCAAGTTTTTTTAAATTAAAAAGAGTATCATAAATATATTCACATTCTTCTTTAATTATTGAATTTTTTTTATCACCATACTTTTCAAGTGATTCCAAAAAAATTATTTCCCCATTTTTTAGTTGGAAATATTTAGACATATCTTCACTTCCCAATTGCAAAAATGCCCTTGATTCATAACTTATTTTACCATCACCAATTATTTTGTATTTTTTCTTTAAAATCTCCTTTAAAACATATTCATAAGCCTCGTATGTATTATCAAACCTTCCAGTTATAACACCTTGTAAATTATTCATAATATTTTATTTGCTGGAAAACTATTTAAACTTATCAGGTAATTTAAAAATATGAAAATCCTTGGACTTAACGCTTCACCATTTCTTTCGGTAGGACATGATGCTTCCGCAGCTATAATAATAGATGGTGAAATTAAATTTGCAATAGAAGAAGAAAGACTAGTTAGGAAAAAAAGAGCTTATGATTCTCTTCCTATGTTAAGCACAAAAGCCTGCTTAGATCACTGTAATATTAACTTAGAAGATATCGATTACATAGTATTTGGCTGGGATTTTAGAGGGATAGCCAAGGACATGATAGATAGTAAAATAAAAAGAAATGAAATAGCTCGAAGATTTTTTCCAAAGAAATACTTTAATTATACTAAACTTCCTAAAATTATTCACATTGAGCATCATAGGTCCCATGCCTCGAGCACATATAGATCTTCTGGATTTAAAGAGTCTGCAATTTTAATTATTGATGGGCAGGGGGAATATTGTTCTACATCAATTTGGCATGCTAAAGGCAATATTATAAAAAAAATGTGGTCAAACAAGATTGAGGAATCACTTGGATATATGTATAGTTCTATGGCGAAATATATTGGCATGCGAAATGGAGATGAAGGAAAATTAATGGGACTAGCTCCATATGGAGAAGCAAATGAAAAAATAATATCTGCTTTGCAAGATATTCATCCAAAAATTCCTTCTAAGGATATAGCTAGTAATTCTGGACATCTAAAAAAAGTAGTAAAACAATGGCTTGATGAATTAGAAAAAAAAGTAGGAGAAAAAGATATTTCAAAAACCAGCTTCAACAAGATGTCAAATTATTATTCTAAAAATATAGTATTTACCAAATTTCAAAAAGATTTAGCATTTTCTACTCAAAAGGTATTAGAACGGGAGATACTGAAACTTGTTGATAAAGCTTTGGAACTCACAGGTTCAAGAAATCTCTGTTTAGCTGGAGGAGTTAGTTTGAATTGTATTGCAAATCAGAAAATATTAGAAAAAAAATCTCTTGACAAATTATATGTATTCCCTGCTGCTAACGATGCGGGATCAGCTATTGGAGCAGCCTTAGAACAATATTCAAGAATTAACAAAGAATATGATTTTAAAAAAAATGAACATTCTTATTTTGGTCCTTCTTTTTCAAATACAGAAATTGAGAAAGAGTTAAAAAAATTTAATCTTAAGTATAAAAAAGTTCATAATATAGAATCTATTTGTGGTAAATTAATTGCTAAAAACAATGTTATAGGATGGTTCCAAGGAAGAATGGAGTTTGGCCCAAGAGCCTTAGGAAATCGTTCTATTTTAGCTAATCCCTCTAATAAAAATATGTGGGATAAGGTAAATAAAATAAAAGACAGAGAACTATGGAGGCCTTTTGCTCCTAGTATTTTGGCCGAGCACAAAGACAATTTTTTCCAAATAAAAAATAATAATTTTGATTTTATGATAGTTGGATCTAAAGTGAATAAAGGCAAAGAAAAACTTATACCTGCAGTAACCCATAAAGATGGGACATCTCGACCACATGCTGTTAGAAAAGAAATAAACAAAAAATACTATAATTTAATTAATTCTTTTTATAAAGAAACAAAATTGCCTGTTTTATTAAATACTTCTTTTAACGGGAAAGGAGAACCTATTGTTTGTACACCAAGAGATGCTATGAAAACATTCTTTACAAGTGGTTTAGATTATTTGGCCATTGGGGATTTTCTTGTTTCAAAAAAATAGTATTGTTATTTTATAACTATTACATAAATTTTGTTTTTTATGTGGTAAATCACAAAAACAGCGTCGATAAAAAATAAAAAGCGCCCCAACCGCTGAGACTGAGGTGTTGGGGGTTTTATGGGTGGAGAAAATGATTAAATTTTAAAAGAATATGCAAATAAAAAGGTCATTGTATAAATGCTGTATATTTGCTGAGCACCCATCAAATGCCGACTGTCTTTAGAACGCCCCAACCGGGGCTACTAGACTCTGTCGGCATTTCATGGGTGCTCGATTCCCTTGTTGTTTAGTTTGGATTTTAATAATTGCAAACTAATCTCTTTGTTACAAAATGGACATGGGTATATTTTTTCATTTTCCTCTTTTTTCTTTGATTCTATAAGTTCTAGGAGTTTTTTTAGTTTTGTTATAGTTTCTTCTCCAATATCTTTTTTAATTTCTAGTGTTTTAATTTTCTCGCCACAGTTAGGGCAGAATTTTGAATCTTCTTCTAGGTTAATTTTACACTTTGCGCATTCCATTGGTGAGTGTACGATGGATACGATATATAAATCTTGTCGGTCTACTTGTGGGTGACAGAAATGTAAGAAATATTATTTAAATCTCTTCAATGTCAAAGAATTACCCACAACAATAATCGAAGATGCGGCCATTAATAATGCTCCAAACTCTGGTCTTAACCTTATTCCCACTGGAATCAAAACTCCTGCTGCAATCGGGATAGCTAGAATATTATAACCTGCCGCCCACCATAAATTCTGTTTCATTTTTTTCCTTGTTTCTTTACTCAATCTTATTAATTTTGCAACATCTAATGGATTGTTTTTAACAAGAACAACCTCTGCTGATTGAACAGCAACATCAGTTCCAGCACCAATGGCAATCCCCACATCTGCCTGTGTTAGTGCAGGTGCATCATTAATACCATCCCCAACCATTGCCACTTTCCCCTTTTTTTGAAGTTCCTTGATTTTGCTAACTTTATCTTCTGGGAGTACTTCGAAGAAATAAATATCAATTCCAAGTTTTTTCGCAACATACTCTGCAGTTTGTTTATTGTCTCCAGTAATCATGGCTGTTTTAATATTCATTTCTTTAAGCAATTTAATTGTTTCCCTTGATTCATTACGAATAATATCAGATAAAGAAATAATTCCAAGCACATTACTTTTATTTGCAACATAAACTATAGTTTTTCCTTGATTTGCAAGTTTCTCGGCTTCCTTTTGTAATGTATTTTTAATCTTAAATTGATTTAGTAAGGCAGTATTCCCAATAAAAATTTCTTTTTTATCTACAATTCCCCTAGCACCCATTCCAGGTACAGCTTCAAAATTAGTTACTGAGAGAATTTTTAACTTTTGCTCTTTGGCTTTTTTAATTATTCCTTTTCCAATTATATGCTCTGAATTTTGTTCAATTGCAGCAGCATATCCTAAAACCTGTTTATCTCCAATAATATCTGTAACCTCAAAAACTCCTTTTGTTAGGGTTCCAGTTTTATCAAAAACGATGTAATCTAATTTCTCAGCAGTTTCGATTGCCGTCATGTCTCTGATCAATATTCCGTTTTTTGCAGCTAATGTAGTTGATATTGATGTTACAACAGGGATTGCAAGCCCTAAGGCGTGAGGGCAAGCAATAACTACCACAGTAATCGCAACAGTTAGAGCAAAGACAAAGTCTTGTGTTGATAAGAAAGCCCAAAATAAGAAACTCAAAGTTCCAATTGTTATGGCAAAGATAGTTAAATAATGGGCGGCGATATCTGCCATTTTTTGAGTCTGAGGTTTTGATTCCTGAGCTTCTCTTACGAGTTCAATAATTTGATTTAAGGCAGTATCTTTTCCTGTTTTGGAAACTTTAATTTGAATACTACCATTAAAATTTATACTCCCTCCAATAACTTTATCATTTATTTTCTTGGATATTGGCTTTGATTCCCCAGTTATCATGGATTCATTAACACTTGTATCTCCCTTGATTACCACTCCGTCAATTGGAATTTTCTCTCCTGGTTTAATTAAAATAATATCTCCAATTTTTAATTCTTCAGTAGGAGTCTTAATAATTTCGTTTCTTTTCACCAAATTAGCTTCTTTTGGGATAAGTTTGGCTAACTCTCCTAATGCTCCTGAACTAGCAACAACTGCTTTCATTTCCATCCAATGCCCAAACAATAAAAATACGGTTAGTGTTGAAATTTCCCAATAAAAATCTGGAGCAGTAAATAAAAATGTTGCTGCCACACTATAGAGATAACCTGCTAGAAGAGCAACAGCTACTAGAACCATCATCCCTAACTGTTTATTTTTTAACTCTTTTTTTGAACCAATAAAAAATGGCCATCCACCCCATAAAACAACTATTGAGGCAAGAGTGAATAAGATTAGTTTATCTCCTGCAAAAGCAAGAGAAAAATTAAACCAACCTTGAACCGTGGGAGATAATGCAAGTATGGGAATTGATAGTAATAATGTTATAATAAATCTATTTCTAAACATTCCAACACTATGTCCTGCGTGTTTTCCTTCATCGTGCTCCCCACGATCTTTCATTGAATAGTCAGAATCAGAAGATTTTTGATCTTCTGACTTAACAAGCTCAGTTCCATCCATGGTACACTTGCCTGGCTTGTCATATTTCATTCCACACTTAGGGCATTTATATTTTTCTTTCATTTTGATTTATGCAAATTTATTATAAAAATAGGCGATTAACCAACCAAAGATAAAGCTAATTATTGCTGCCTCAATCATTCCAGTTATTATACCGAGTATACTTATATCAAAAAACATATGCCACTGCTTCATCATATCTACGGCACTGGTATAAACTCCAAGATTTCCTAGAATGCCCAATAAAAGCATAATTAAAGCAGAAACTAATGAAAGACTTATTGCAAGTGATTTGGGATTTAACTCATATTTCATCTTTTACACCTCTATGATATTAAGGTGTGAGAGTTATTAAAGTCATCGTTAAAAAGAATTTTATCTTTTTTCCTTTGGATTTTGTAGCTGTTTTATTAACCAAGTAATTAATAGTATTAATACTATTATTACAAGTGCAATAAAAACCCAGCCAAATATTCCCATTCCATAGCCTTCATAAAATCCTCCCATCATTCCGTGATGGTCAAGATAATTTTCTCCCTCATGAGCTAAAACCGGGCTTGCAAGGCTAAGAAAGATTAACGCTACTATTGTAAGATGTTTGAATTGTTTTGATTTCATATTATTTTCCTCCTTTCATTTTTTAGAAAGGTATTTCTCTTATGTAATTAACAAGTAAAATAAAAATTTAAATTCTTGAGTTTACGGGGATCTTATATCATTAAAAGTTCTTTTGCACTTATAGGAACAAAAGTCTTTTTCATTCTCTTCTAAAGGCATTCCACACATTAGACAACCCATTCCAGTTTTCGAATATACGTCTTTTTTGCATAGTGGGCAACTTAGTTGCATAACCATTTTTTTGAAGTACCTCCTTTCAAATCTTGAGCCATATAAATGCCCCTCATGTCATCGGGGCAAGGTGTTTTTAATTCCTCCAGGGGAATTTGGTGTTTGTTTTGTTTGTGAATCATATTTACCTCCACAAGTTTAATTAAAATATATAATGAAAGCCCTTTTAAAGTGATTATCAAAGTAAAATCAAGAACTATCTTTCATAACCCTTAAAAGGGGAAATTAGGATAAATTATTAAGTTAACTTAACTTTATTATAAAATGGACATATCTTTTATCCCCCACTGGTTTTTTGGACTTGATGTTATTTTTGAATTAGCTTTTGCAATTATAACTTTTCTCGTCGCTATGTATGCTTTTAGAGTTTCTAAAATTTCAGGACAAAATCAACCAAGGCTTTTTGGATGGGCTTTTATCTTTTTTTCAATATCTTATCTAATTCAATCTTTTTTTAATTTTGCAGTTATTTCAAAAGTTGGGGAAAGCATATGTAATTCAATTAAGGTTCAGAGTGTTTCAGCTCTAAATGCTTTGGGAATGTATTTTTATATGATTTTTTTTATGATAGGATTAGTTACTCTTACTTATATGACTCTTAAGATTAGAAGTCCTAAAACATACTTAATGGTTTTAGCCATATCCTTATTGTCTATTATTATTTCATTAAATAAAATTTATTTATTTTATTTTTTATCTTCTTTAATGTTGATATTTATTGTATCACATTATGTTGGAAATTTTTATAATAATCGAAAGGGGAAAACTTTACTGGTTTTAACTGCTTTCATCTTTTTATTGTTTGGACACATACACTTTTTGATCTCAGTTAATCATGAATTATTTTATGTAATAGGTCATTTTTTTGGATTAATTGCCTATTTTCTTATTTTGATAAATCTTATATTAGTATTTAAAAATGGCAAAAAAACGAAATAGACTTCAGGTTATCCATGATATCTTGAAAGTTATTAAAGAGAAAAATGGGAAAATAAAACCCACGCACATAATGTATAAGTCTAATCTGTCACATAGTATGATGGAAGAATATTTAGGAGAATTAATAGAAAAAGGATTTGTCATCGAAAAAAAAGAGGCGAAACACAAAACATATACTTTAACTGAAAAGGGTTTTGAATACTTACAAAAATATAGATTTATTACAGAATTCTCTGATTCTTTTGGATTGACGATTGAATAAAGTTAGAAAAGGTTACTAAGAGGTCCAGCCCACCCTGAACGAATTAGAAGTGTTTGACGCCCTTCAGCTTCTTTAAAAATCAACAAAACCACAACACTTAAAAGGAATAACCGTAAATCTGGCACTTGCTCCTGGACGCCCCAACCGCTGGGACTGGGGATGTTGGGGGTTTTAGGGGTGGAGAAAATGATTAAATTTTATATATTCTTACCAATCACATTGTCATCTACCCTTAAATTTTTAATATTAGAAAACTAATGTAGACAAAAACTTTTTTGTAGACGATTCATTTGTTTAAAATTTTCTTTGTATTTCGGTACTCTTTTAATAAAAATTCTATTGTTGGTCGTAAGTTTTTATTTTTTTGATATTCTT
>CAZAIT010000018.1:0-9526 GCA_964485325.1 Candidatus Woesearchaeota archaeon
CAAATGATATCTAAACTAAATAACAAGGAAATCGAGCACCCATGAAATGCCGACAGAGTCTAGTAGCCCCGGTTGGGGCGTTAGGGACTTTTGGGGATTTTAAGGGCGTGCTTTTATATATTCTAATTCATTAATTAATAAATGATAAATTCGGAAATAAAAATTAAAAACTCTATACGTGATGTTCTCAATAGCTATAGTCTTGGAGAGATAATAGGTGAGCCTGTTTATGAAAAAGATGGATTAGTAAATTATAATTTTTGGGTCAAAATGGAAAGTGGTGATTATATGGTACGTGCTTCTTCTGAAAAATGGCAAATTATACAAAAGGATATCGAGCACTCAGTAACCGATTATCTAAATGAGTCTGGATTTAATTACAAGGTACCTATTTTTATTAATGGTAACAATGGAGAGAAGGTCATTCAAAAAGGATCTTTTTTTTATGATGTCTATGAGAGGTTATCAGGGAAGACCGGAAATAAAAATAAAACTAACAAGGGGATAGTAGAGATGGTTGGTGAGTATCATGAATTAATGAGGAAATATCCTGAGAGGCCAGAAACATGGGAACACGATCCAACATATGATAGGAATGATAAGTTCAAAAATAAATTATTACTTATAAAAGATAGAGTAGACAGTTCAAAAAATGTTCTAGATATAACAATGGGAAAATATATTGATTTAGCAATTGAAATTAACCAATATATTAAAAATAATATTAAGTTGATTAAACCCTCGCTATATACTCATGGAGATATTAACTTTGGAAATATACTCTTTGAAAATGGAACTCCCACGGGATTAATTGACTTTGGGAATATTAGATGGGGAACTAAGGGAAGGGATTTGGTATTTTTGGTTCAAGATGGAAGTCCTGCAAATATAGATCAACTTGTTCAAAGATATAGGAAACATGCAAGATTAAGTGATAAAGAGGCTTCTAATATCTTACCAGAATGTATGATTGAAAAACTAAAGGCATTCAGATGGATATATGCGAAGATGGATAAGTCTCCAGAGAAAAAAGGGCAAATGATTAAAGAACTTGGAGAAGACTTAAAGAAATTATTTTATAATTATAAATCATCTAAATCTTTTATTTAATTTCTTAAGATATAGAATTAGAGGTGACCCCCAAACCTTTTTATATTCTGAGGGACTCACTCTTTCATGTCAAAAAGTATCGGAAAAGAGAAGCCGATTGGAATATATGGAACCTTTGATAAGATTAATGAATCTACTTTTAACAAATTAGGAATCGAATTTGGAGTACCCGAAATCTACGATGAGGTGACCCTCTATTATACAGGAGAGAAAAGCATAAAGGTAAGAATTAATTCTTCTGGACTTTATTTATCCAAAAAGATTAAGACCGGAGAAGATTCTAGTGAAGAAAAAATTTATCTAAAACTCAAGCCAGAACAAGCCAAGGATTTCCTAGAGACTTTAAAGCTTATGGGATCAAATAAGGCAGTAATTCTTAATTCGACGGTTTATAAATATAATAGATCCAATAGGGAGCTTGTACTTAGATTTGATAACAAGAAGGGTAATACTTGGAAAATATCATCTAAAGCATTGGTAGAAAATATATTAAAAGAAAAAGAAGAAATTAAAGATAATCTTAATAAATTAGGACTCAATATCCTTAATAATTTAGATAAAAATCCAGACGAAGAAATAACAGAAGTGTTCAAAAATGGCAATTTAAACGAAACCATTTCTCTTGTAATCCAGAAGTATATGAGTAGAAATATTGACACCAGAGGGCTATCTATCTCAGAATCATTACAATTTATTTCAAATGATTATTCTGAACATGAGGATATGTTTCAAAAAATTATTAAAAAAGAACTTTTATCAAAGACGCCCTTAGAATACCCCCACGATTTTTTTTTAAAAACTAGTATAATAATTCCAGCATATAATAATTATGAACAATTAGGAGTTTGTCTCAAATCTATTTCAAATCAAAAACTTTCAGAAAGTCAGTTTAATACCATAGAAGTAATAGTAGTTGACGATGGGTCTTCTTTAAGAGGAATTGAGTCTATCTATGGAACTCTTAAAGAGATTATAGAATCTAAAGGAATGATTTTTAATTATATAAGATCGTTCAATAATAATGGTAGGTCTATCACAAGAAATCTAGGTTTACAAGCGGCAAAAGGAGACATTATAGTTTTTTTAGATGCAGATGTAGTAATTGATAAAAATTATATTACTGAAACTGTAGTACGTCATCAACATTTTGACAAAATAATGCTAATATCTTTTAAGGAAAACATAGATATAAACAATAATACCGCACTAAATACAATAGGTAGCCAAATTAGAAAAGTTAAGTGGGAGAATGATTTTAGAATTAAGAAAACCATAAAGAAAGGTTGGATTGGATTGCATTCATGTAAAATGGGGGAAACAATACAATGTCTTATTAATAGCAACTATTTTAAAGATTTTGGATTCGGTAGATTAATAGGCCCATTTAATTTGCAAGGCATGGTTGTAACACATAATTTAAGTGCAAAGAGAAAAGAACTTATTAAAATCGGTGGTTTCAGAGAAGAGTTTAAAAAATGGGGATACGAAGATGCATGTCTAGGTGCTGAACTTATTTGCACTGGCAATTATCTGATTCCTATGGTGTCCACAGGAGTGTTCCATCTAGAAAATAATTACCTATCCGAAGAAAATAATAAAATGAAAGAGATATCAACTAATTATAATATTTATAAAAATATCCTAAATTATGTAAAATAGAATTATTAAGAACTCAAACATAATTATTCACGCTTAGAATTTTTAAATATCTTAATTGCTTTATCTAATTGCTCTGCAGTCCCATCCCACTTTAAATATTCTAAAAACTTTTCTCTATTAACGAATTCTCTTATTGGTATAATGTCATTTGCAGGATCTTTGGTTTGAGGTTTTATTTCATCTACCATAGCAATGAATCTTAACTGATGAAAATATCTATCTGGAAAACTACGGGGAGTATTTTTCAAATATCCAATTGGCAATAAATTTTTAATAGACAAATCTGCTTCCTCTTCAATTTCTCGGACAAGAGTTTCCTTATACGTTTCCCCTTTCTCTGGACTTCCACCAGGAAGAGTCCAATATCCTTTATTTTTTAAATGAATTAGACAAATTTTACCTTCTTTATCAAATATATATGCAGAAACCTGTTTGACTCTTTCTAATTCTCCCAAATCTAATGAATCAAACCATTCACAGTCAATTTTCTCATTCTCCCATTCAACTGTAAATTTCATAACACTATATCCTCAAAGACTTATTTAAATCTTATGAATTATTTTTTTGTACCATATATCATATCCTCAATTCCCATCCTTTTACACCCTATATTTTTATAAAACTTTTCCATTAGCCCTAGTGCATATTCTGCGTCTCTTGTAGGAAATCTTTTAGATTGAGTCAAAGGAAAAGAGAGTAAAATCCTACCATCTGGTATAAGGACTCTTGAGGATTCTTCCATTGCCTCTCCCATATTTACTCCAGATACTGAAAAGGTTCTAAGAGATATATATCCATCAAATACTTCATTTTGAAATGGTAGTTTGTTTGCACTAAAAACTAAAAATTTATTATCAGAATATTTTTCTATAGCTTTTTCTATAGCAGTAGGAGAGATATCTCCCCCAATTATTTTATAAGGAAGCCCCGAAATTTCTTTACCATCGTTTACACCAGGGACCACAACCCGCCCATTCTTCTTAAACCCAATTTCTTCACAAAGGTGTCTTAAATTATTATCCCATTTCCCTCCAAGTGCATCTTGTCTTTCTTTAATGTGGTCATTATAAAACGACTCCGAACCATACTTTTTGTCATTTAATCTTCTAACAATTTCAAGATAATCTCCCATTATTTTCTGGACTAACTCTCCCTCATCAATTTCACTTAAAAGTTTGGAATTAATATTTTTAATATTTCTTTCGAAGTCCAATCGACCATCATAGTCAAAACATCTTTCAATATTTAGAAATAATGCAGAATATTTACTTGAAAGCTCTTTCGCGGCAATTTTTTTTACCCTAATTTCTCTCCAATTTTTTATCATATGAATTATTTTTGAGAAATGGCTTCTAAGAATAACCTATTTTGACCTATCTTCTCAACGGCCTCCCTTGCACTAATAGTAGAAGTATCAATCATAATTATTGGTTCCATTTCAGATACTATTTTTATTAATTCTCCTTCAATCCTCCCAGCTATTTCAATATTAGACAAAATCATTTCATCAGTCTTAGTTTTCACACTACGATCTTTGCTTCTCTTAACTTTTTCTTCATATGAGCAATATAAAAATATAGATAAATTTGGTTGTAAAAATTGATTCTTGAAATCTGTAGTTTCTAGGGTATAATTTTCTCCTAAAAAACACCTCCCATATGCAATTGCACTTGGAAAATATTTATCCTGGATAATAACTCCAACTGTATTTCTATTTTCACTTAAATAGGCCACTTTATCTAGTCTTAGAGCTTCTGTAAAAAAATTAGTGGCTTTCTCTATATTATTCTCTGAACATCCATCTAAGGCCATAGAACGAACTATAGAATCATTTGAAATCATTCCCCTATTATATTCAAACCCATGAAATTTAACCAATTCTTTAGCTATAGAAGTTTTGCCAGAATAATCTGAACCTTCTAATAATATTATTCTATCCATACTTAATTTTACTTACAACTACTTATAAAGCTTTTGTTAACTTAGCCCCTAGAAAGTGACAACAGGGTTAGAATCCATACAAAAAATAACTCCTTCACTACTAACTATAGTTTTTATTCCAAGGGACTAAACTATTAGTGTTCTTCCCGGTTGGCAGATATACATAAAATTTAATCATTTTCTCCACCCATAAAAACCCCAATACCTTACTCACGGCGGTTGGGGCGTTAGGGACTTTTGGGGATTTTAAGGGCGTATATTTTTAGACGATGAATATATAATAAGAATTAGAATGTTTTTTAAATTATATCTTTCCACTCAATATAGACACAACAGTTTACGTTTACTATAATTGTTTTTATATTAGGATATATTTTATTTGATAATTATTTGAGAAATTATTTCCTTTAAAAAATTATCAATTTTTATATCATCTTTTTTTACCCATTCGTAAGATGTATGTTCTTTACTTAGTTCAATTTCGGGAAAACATTCAAAATCTATCAGATAATTTAACTGAACTGTATATCGTATTTCATTATTTTTTTCTATACTATATTCAGAAGTTCCAATAAGTTTTCTCTTCTTATTTTTTATATTTATTCCTGTTTCTTCTCTAACTTCTCTTTCCAATGCTTGTTCTACAGTTTCTCCAAACTCAGCTTTTCCACTTGGAAATTCCCAAAATTCGGATTCATTTGTATTATCAGTTATTCTTTTAATAATCAAGAATTTAGCATTACATCTCAATATTCCACAAACACATATTTTCCAAACTTCTTTCATGTAAAGGGATTGTATTTAGTATTCTTATATTTTCCCACGCACAGCATAATTGAGAGAAGTACTCATTTTAATTTAGATGGTTTTTTATAGGTAATATTCTTTCTTATTTTATGGGTGCAGACCAGAAGATTATTACCAAAGCGTATAATGAACTTGGAAAGTATTACTATGCCTCGCGTAAAAATAAAAATGGTGTTAGTTATTTTTATAACAACCTGCTTGAAATGCCAATGACTTTGGAGTTGGTTGGAGATGTAAAAAATAAGAAAATTTTGGATTTGGGTTGCGGTCCAGGGATTTATGCAAAAAAATTGGTTAGGATGGGCGCAAAAGTAGAGGGAATTGATATTTCTAGTGAAATGATAAAACTCGCCAGAAAAGAATGTCCAGAAGCTTCATTTAAAAGGGGGAATATTGAAAAACTACCTTACAAAAATTCAAAGTTTGATGTAGTAATTTGTTCACTTGTAATTGACCACCTTGAAGTTTTGATCCCTATGTTTAATGAAGTAAAACGTGTTTTGAAAAAAAGGGGCATCTTTGTGTTTTCTGGATATAATCCAGTATCTGAATCTGCTAAAAAGGAAAAATGGTTTTTCAAAAAATTCAGAGTTATTAGAGATTATTTTAATGAGATTAAGTATACTGGAATTTGGGGAGAGCCTGGAAAAAGATTTCCAGTAATACATAATCACAAAACCTATGAGACAATTGTAAAAAATATACTAGAAAGTGGATTTGAGATTATTGGGTATAAAGACTCAATCCCTCTGAAACAAGCAAAAAAATTATTTCCAAAAGAATACAACGAAACCATTAATATTCCAAAATTTTGCGCATGGAAGCTTATGTTGAAATAATGCAAAATATCCTTATTTTAATAAATATCTATTTGGAATAAATTATTGAATTCATTTTCAACACAATCACTTATGTCAAAAAACACTTGTCCAGAAATTCTCCTTTTTTCTGCCTCATTTCTCAGATATTCTCCAGCCACCTTAAAACATTCAGCATAATTAGAATGACATTCCTTCATCTTCTCTGCACTAACCTTTGTCTTGCCATACGTTTGACAAAATATCTCTGTTTCATTCAATTTGGAAAGATATGGACAAGTCATTTTTACTCCTATTATACCGTCGAAATACCCTCTTAAATAGTTTTATATTCTCTAGTTAAACAACTTATACCACAGCATCTAACTATCTGATAAATATTCAATTCCTTTTTCCACAATATATCCGAAATCTCTTTCCTTAGACCATTCTAGATTAATAAATTTTCTAAGATCTGCATGTGCAATATACCCAGAATCTTCAGCCATCCAAAGGTCTCTAAAGTCAGAATTCAAAAGTGTCGTCAATGATTCACTTAAAATTAAAGTCTTAGCATCCCCGATTTCTTTACTAGTGTTATCCCAAAAATAATTACTAAATTGTAAATGAAGTAATTCGTGACCACAAACTCTAAGTGCATGAAGATAGGGCCTCCTTATAGAAAGCAAGAAAGAATTATCGCTAGGATTACAAAGGCATCTGCCTGAAGTAGTAATATTTGCTTTAAAATCACCAGTATAAACAGGTCTCTGAGTAACTTCTTCCAATCTCTTAAAATATTTATCATTAATAGAATTCCATCCTTTTTCGGCAGATTCCATAAATAGCTCAACAAGCCCAGAGTCATATAACATCTTAAAATGTTTCTCAATTTCTGTCCGACAATCACCATACTCTCGCCCCCCCCACTGATCAATAAATTTTTGATTTAAAGGAGTTTTATTATTCCTTAAATGAGTAACATTGCAGGTCTCCCATAAGTTATACAAATCTTTCTCCTTATTAAAAGCAAAAGACAACTTTGGACTTGACTTAGTCATCTTTTTTCTCCAATAGTCCCTTATAGCACATAGGATCTTTATGCATGTAGTCTCCAGTGACAGCATATGCAACAGCGCGGCAACCCCTACAATGAACTACATCATCACAAGAGGCGTTTTCCTTCATTCGCTCCAAGTCCCTTAGGTTTTTCATAACCTCATTTTCCGTAATAATAGATTTTATTCCCTGGCTAATATGTCCAACTTCTATCGGCAATCTTCTACATGGATAAACAGTTCCATTAGATAAAACAGAAAGAGCCCTGTATCCTGCAGAGCACCCACACAAAAATTTTCCTTCGTCTTTAGCTCTATTAATCATCGAGTTATCTTCCTCTATAATTCGAAACAAAACATCTGAAGTTAAGACTTGTATCTTCCCAGAATATTTTTCTTTCAAGCCCATGTTCTTCGATACCATATCACAAAAATCTCGAGGTCCCATATAATTCGGATCTCTATCTCCAAGCTCAGGGTCTGGTACATAAGACTTAAATCCAACTCTGTCCGCTCCAAATCGAATCGCTGCTTTAATTACATCTTCAAAATCATTTTTATTAGACTGCATGAGAGTCATGGAAACATTAACAGGCACGCCAGCATGAGAAGTATTATAGACTCCTTCAAGTGCTTTATCATAAGCAAAAGGCATCCCCCTAATCTCATTGTGTAAATCCTTTTTCCCATCAATTGAAATTTGAACCCTCTCGACATTATGAGATTTAAGATTCTGGGCAACCCTCGGCGTAATTAAAGTACCATTTGTTAAAAGACGTAGATTCACATCCTTTTCTGCAGCATGATCCAATATATCAAGTAAATCTTTCCTCTTAAGTGGCTCTCCTCCAGATATCGCCATATCGGGAATCATATCCCAACGATCAGAAGTATCCCTCAAATCATCAATCATAGAAGCCACTTCTTCCAAGCTCATTAATTCCTTTTTCTGCAAATGATTAGAATTTCCCTCTGCAGCATGATAGCAGTGACTACATCTCAGATTACAAATATCTGTAGAATCCCATTGCAAATATAAATGTCTTTTTACCATCCTTCATGAGATCACCTCAGAGTTTAATCATCAGAACAATTATTGCAAGAAGCTGGCCCACAGCCATCACAGGGATCGCAGTTGTATGCTCTTGATCCAGCATCATATGCTCTATTAGCACCTTGCTGGGCCGTAGAAACATAGTCTAATCCAACCATACTTCCAAGAAACTCTAGCTCACTAGTAGATATTTCACGTTCATTTACCATAATAAAACATGGAATCGAAACTATATAAAACTTTAGTTTATATTTGCCCAAAACTCTTTCTCAACTAAAATAATCACAATAAATAAAAACCCTACAACCTTTATTTTAAAAAGATGATATCAGTAAAACAACTAACATCAAAATACCTTGACGACCTGGACAATATTAATTCTGTTTTAGACTTAGGGTGTGGTTCTGGTCGAAAATCCATAAGATTCGCAAGAAAAGGGATTATGGTAACTGGTGTCGACAAAAGAGAAATAAAAATTACACAAGACAATTTCAACTTCATCCAAGGAGATATTAAGGAATTTGATTTCAAAAAAAACTATGATTTAATCATCACTTCACTAGTTCTACATTTCATAAAAAAAGAAAAGGCAATAGAAATAATACAAAAGATTCAAACGAACACAGAATCAAAAGGATATAGTTTCATTATTTGTATGTCCAACAAAGACGATTGTGCAAAAGAAAGACCAGATAATTTTTACCCAACACTAGAAGAAATAAAAGAACTATATCCCGAATCCGAATGGGAAATTGAAAAATCCATTCAAGATTTTACAGATTATGAAGGACACGACAATATACCAAAGCATAGACATAATTTAATTTTATTACTTGCAGAAAAGAGATAACCCCTAGTATCCCTCTCCATGTTCTGGGTGATTTTTATTTTTTATCGACGTTGTTTCTTAGTTTTTCACTTCCCTTAGAAAAAGAAAATAAGCATTCTATCCTCATTAGTCCCGGGTTGAGGCGTCTACCCTTTACATTTTAAGTTTCTCAATTGTAAGGGGTAAAACTTAAATAGTCCAATTTCTTAATATTTCTATGGTTTACATATACAAGAAAAAAGCAGGAAATAAGAATTATTATTATCTTAGA
>CAZAIT010000019.1:0-9293 GCA_964485325.1 Candidatus Woesearchaeota archaeon
AATTTTAGACTTCGTGATTGGGGCATTAGTCGTCAAAGATATTGGGGCACACCTATTCCAATTATTCATTGTGATAAATGTGGAGCGGTCCCAGTTCCTGAAAAAGATTTGCCAGTTTCTCTACCTAAAGATGTTAAATTTGGAGATGGAAATCCTTTATTGACTAATGGAAAATGGATTAATACTGTTTGCCCCAAATGCGGAGGGAAAGCTGTACGAGAAACTGATACTATGGATACTTTTGTTAATTCCAGTTGGTACTTCTTAAGATTTTGTGATCCAAATAATGGTAAAGAAATTTTTGACAAGAAAAAGGTAAAATATTGGAACCCGGTAGATACTTATGTTGGGGGAGCAGAGCACGCTTGTATGCATTTAATCTATTCAAGATTTTATGTTAAATTTTTGAGAGATTTAAAACTGATTAATTTTGACGAACCTGCTAAAAAATTGTTTCATCAAGGAATGTTATCTGGAGAGGGCGGCATTAAAATGTCTAAATCAAAACCAGAAACTTGTATTTTGCCCGAAGTTGTTTCAGATAAATATGGTATAGATACTGCTAGGTTTTTCTTGTCTGGGTTGGCTTCGCCTGATAAAAATATAGATTGGGATGAAAAAGGAATTAATGGGAGTGTTCGTTTCCTTAGAAAAGTTATCGAGCTTTTTGAAGAAAAAGAAAAAAAAGATTCTGTAGAAACTCTATCGCTCTTAAATGAAACTATTAGGGATGTTTCTATACAATTAGATACTTTTGAATATAGAGCAGCAACTATTAAATTGAAAGAACTGTTCGATTTATTGATTAAACAAGGTGGAGCCTCTAAAAAAACTTTAGAATCTACATTGAAAATATTGTCCCCTTTCTGCCCTCATATTTGCGAAGAACTTTGGGAGAAGATGGGAAATAAACATTTTATATCCGTCGCTGATTGGCCGAAATTAGATGAGTCTAAAATAATAAAGACAGGAGTTAATATGGATTTGAATTTAAAAATTGTTTCAGATGTTAGGGAAATTATTTCTAAAACAAAGAAAGATGCAAAAAATATTTATCTCTATGTTATGCCATTTGAATTAGAAAAAATAAATACTAAAAAAATTAGTAAAGATATTGGAAAGAATATAAAAATATTTTCTGTAAATGATTCTGAGAAATACGATCCCGAAAATAAGGCAAAAAGAGCAAAACCTGGCAAAGTTAGTGTCTATTTGGAATAGCTTTACCATAATAATATTTATAAGTATATCTCGATAAAATGCTAAATGATAGATAAAGCAATGATCCGTGCGGAATATTCTTCTGGAGAAGACCTAATTCAAAAACTTAGTTCATGTGAATATTGTCCATTTGAGGCAATTTTAAAGCCCGAACAAAGAAAAATAAAAATTCTAGATATAGAAATTCCTAAGGGAAATCACCCTCATAGAAGAGTGATTGAAGAAATATGTGGGTCAGAAAAGGACGAAGTTTGTCATATGAAATATGTTGCCATGAGAATGCATATTGATGATTTCATGTTGGCACAAATAGGGGCAATAGAAATATTCAAATTAGACTTGGGAAAAGCATATCAAAGACCAATAGCTAACGAGGAAGCTTGGATACAATGGACAAAAAAGGATTTTGATATTCTTGAAGGAAGCTATGCTATACGTTTCAGAGAAGTTTGGAATCATTCTATCGACGCTGCTGAAAAACAAACACTAACAAAAGAAGGAGTATATAGAATAGTTATGGCAGATCAAAAGACTTACGACGCTCAAATAGAAGTGTTTGAATTACTTGATAAAGAAGAAAGGAATAGAGATAAGAATGGGACGAATATTTGATAGAAATAATCAGAAAAACTATTATTGGAATAATTTAATCGAAAAGATATAATTAAATTAACATTAATTATATAAACCAAATTTTCTATTGTCTTTAATGATAAAAGAGGGAAGCAAAATAAACCCAATTGCTAGGTTGATTCATGGAAATCGATCATTTGGGGAAAGAGCGGCCGACAATCTAGCTAAGTGGGCTGGGAGTTGGGCATTTATTCTTTCGTTTTTTATATTTTTGGGTTTATGGATGGCAGCAAATATTTATGCTTGGCTTAACACATGGGATCCGTATCCTTTTATTTTATTGAATCTATGTCTGTCGTGTTTAGCGGCAATTCAGGCTCCTGTAATTTTAATGAGTCAGAACAGGCAAGTACAAAAAGACAGACAGCGAATGGAGTATGGCTATAAAGTAAATAGGAAAGCAGAGAAGGGGATTGAAACTATTTTGAAAAGACTCGAGAGAATTGAAAGAAACATAAAAAAGAAATAATTATTCTAATACTGCTTTAATTCTTCTAACTCCAGAACTCGAAGATTGTTCTTTCACAATTTTAAAATGACCAAGCTCTGATGTATTGGATACGTGTGGACCTGCACAAATTTCTTTTGAGAAATTTCCTATTGAATAAACCTTAACTTTTTCTCCATATTTCGAATCAAATATTCCATGGGCTCCTGAAGATTTTGCTTTATCTAAATCCATTTCTTTCAGCACTATCGGAGAATTATCTTGAATTTTTTTATTAACTAAATCTTCAATTTCCTTTATCTCTTCATCTGTTAATTTCCTATCAATGTTAAAATCAAAACGCAATCTTTCCGAAGTTATATTTGAACCTTTCTGGAAGATATTATCATCATGTAAAACTTCTCTTAACGCTTGGTTAAGTAAATGGCAAGCCGTATGTAACTTAGTTGTTTGTTCAGAATGATCTGCTAAACCTGATTTAAATTTTCCTGCCGATGCTGTTCTAGATAATTTTTGATGTTTATCTAATTCTTTATGAAACCCTTTTTCATCTATAGTAATTCCTTTTTCTTCTGCTAACTCTGCAGTCATTTCTATAGGAAAGCCGTACGATTGATAAAGTAAAAAACATTCTTTACTATTAATATTGTCATCTCCACACATTCTCTGAAATTCTTTTAATCCCTTATCTAGTGTTTTTTGAAACTTATCTTCTTCTTTCTTCAATTCATCTAGAATTTTTTTCTTATTCTCTTTTAAGATATCATAATCATCATAAATTTTTATTACTTCTTTCGCTATCTCTACTGTGGTATCCATCTCTAAAATTGGAACACCTATTTTCTTTAGATTTCTAATCGCCCTTCTAATTAATCTTCGTAAAACATAACCTTGTTCGGCATTACCTGGGACTATCCCGTCTGCTATGATGAAAGTTGCAGCTTTGATATGATCAGCTATAATCCTCATTTCTTTTTTATTTTTATCATATGTTTTTCCAGAAAGCTTTTCGATTGTTTTGATTAGAGGCTGCCAAATTTCTGTTAGGTAGTTGTCTTCTAATCTGTTTACTACCGCGAGCATTCTCTCTAACCCTCTTCCGTTGTCGATGTTCTGTTGCTTCGCTTTGTCGTAATTTCCTTTGCTGTCTTTGTTATATTCCATTAAGACGTCGTTCCAGATTTCTACCCAATTATCATCTTCGGGATCGAACTTGGTCGGGACTGGGGTATCATTTAGTTTCCAATAAAATAATTCTGTGCATGGTCCGCATGGGCCTGTTTTTCCGGCTGGTCCCCACCAGTTTTCTTTACTTGTTGCTACGCCTCCTTTTAAAAATATTATTCTTTCTTTTGGTATTCCCAGATATTTCCAGATTTCTGCTGCCTCGTTATCTTTTGGGATTTGTGGGAAATCTTTATCTCCTCCAAATATTGTTATCGCTATTCTCTCTACTGGAAGTTTTAATTCTTTTGTTGCGAATTCGTATGACATTTCTAGTGCTTCTTTTTTCCAATAATCTCCGAGGGACCAGTTGCCTGTCATTTCGAAGAACGTGTGATGAGTCGTGTCGCCGACTATATCGATGTCTCCGGTTCTGATGCATCGTTGGATGTTGACTAATTTTTTTCCCTGGGCGTGTTTTTGTCCTTGGAGATATGGAACTAGTGGGTGCATTCCTGCTGTTGTGAATAAAACTGTTGGATCGTTCTCTGGAATCAGAGATGAATTTTTGATTTCTACATGATTCTTAGATTTGAAAAAATCAATGTATTTTTTTATGAGTTCTTTTCTTTTCATTATAAAGAATAGGAGAATGGGTTTTTAAGAATTTTGGAAGTCTTTTAAAAACCAAGGTTTTTACTTAGTAAGAGATCTGGTGATCTAAGAATTTAGTTCTCTTAATTTTTCTTGAATTAGTTTTAATTCATCCTCTATATCATCACGCATTGAAAATGATCCTTTCGATTTTGTCTCTATAGTTTTATGTACATTTTTTGGGACTGCAGGCGTTGGCATATTTTTCTGGATGGAATCTATTTCAGAAAGAGTAGATGTAATCAATTTATATAACTTTATTTTCAAATCTCTTTTTTGTCTAGATAAAACTTTTAATTTATGAAGACGTTTCAATGTCTCTAGAAGACTGGCTTGACAAATCAAAATATTTGATTTGTTAATTTTGTAATTTTCTATATCTAATGAAATATAAAGCTCTTCTGTAGTTGCCATATCAAATTTGGTTAAAGATATCTGCGTCTACCTCGCCTAACCGTAATTTGATTTTTTCGATATCTTCAGTCCAGCCTTTTAGTTCAATTTCTTCTTGTAACTTTACATCTTTTATTTTTTTAAGAACTCCCTCTATTTCCTTTACTTTATCTTTAATTTGGCTAAAGTCTTCTTGAGCTTTCTGAAATTTGTCAATTCTAACAAAGATTGGTTCGATTTCTTTAATGATTGGACCTTTCGATATTAATGAAGTTATTTCATTTTTATCTTCAGATATTTCTTTAACAATTGGTCTTGCGGGTGGTTCTTGTATTGATTTTTCCATAGAAGGCCTTGGAGGAATTGTTGTTTTCCTTTCTGGCTCTTCTACAACATGTAATCCTGTCGGAACTTCTACATGTACCTCTTCTTCTCCAGGAGATGGCATGTCAGTTATAGCTGATTTTACTATCTCTTGATTAAAATTTTCGTTTCTAGAATTAGCTGGGAATGAAGGTAACTCTGGGAGATTTCTCTTAGTTTTCTCTTCCACTTTTATTTCCGGAAGCTTTGGCAGCGTCGGAGCAGAAGGTATTTTCGGTATGTCGTCCTTTTTATGAAATAGTCCCATGACATGAGTTAGGCTATTTCTTTTTTATAGGTTTATATTAATTTTATAATGACTACAATAAATTATATTTGTCTTCTTTAACTTTTTATTATGATTAATAATTTAGAGAAAGGTATATAAATGAAAATCTATTTTATTGAATATGCAAATTAAACTTCTACATGATCTCGTCGAGGAAATGGCTGGTGAAAATACTGGACGTATCGTTGATATTTTATTTGGGAAAAAAGATGTTAATGAATTTTTAATTTCAAAGAAAATGGAATTGACAATTAATCAGGTTAGGAATATTTTATATAAATTATCTGCCGACGGACTTGTTTCTTTTATTAGAAAAAAAGATAAGAGAAAAGGTTGGTATATTTATTACTGGACATTAAAAACTGAAAAGTGTTTGGTTAAATTAGAATCTTCTCTAGTAGAAAAAATAAATAATTTTAATCATATTTTAAGTAGCAGAGAGACAAAAAGATTTTACGTTTGTAAGTCGTGCGATATCGAAGTTAGTGAAGAGAAAGCTCTAGAAAATGGGTTTAGTTGTGACGAATGTGCTGAAGTTTATGAACTATCAGATAATTCTAAACCAATTAGAGATATGAAGGCGCGAATAACTAGAACCATGAAAAATTTAGAATTAATTAAAGAAGAACTTGAAATAATTAGAAAGAAGGAAAATAGGAAGAGAGAAACAGCCAATAAAAAAATAGCAAAAGAGGAAGCTGAAAGAAAAGTTTTAATGAAGGAGATTAGAGCGGCTGCTAGAAAAAAAATAGCTGATGCAAAGAAGACTAGTGATAAAAAAGTTGTTGTTAAAAAACCGGTTACTAAAAAAGTTGTAAAGAAAACGGTTGTAAAGAAACCAGTGAAGAAGAAGGTAATAAAAACTAAAACAGTTGTTAAAAAAATTCCTGTTAAAAAACCGGCTATTAAGAAACCTGTTAAAAAAGTGGTTGTGAAAAAATCTGTTAAGAAGAAAGTAGTTTCAAATTTAAAAAAGAAATTTCGTGGGAGGAAATAATATTTCCTACTGAATTCTGATTAAAATGAAAACTTGGTTTGAAAAAAAATTTAATAAACATAGTGCAAGTTTGAAAAAAATCCGGCCTAAGAATATATTTCCTAAATTTAATCTCTCATATTCTAATACTATAATCCTAATAAATGTACTTTTTTTTATTTTTGTAATTATATTAATGAATTTATTTGACAACCTAAATATATTCTCTTGGGTTGCTCTAAATCCATCAAAAATTCTTTCTGGAAAAACACTTTGGACATTTGTTACGAGTATGTTTATGCATGGAGGATTTGGACATTTGTTTGCTAATATGATATCTCTAATGTTTATTGGAAATTTTGTAGAAAAATTAATTGGCAAAAAAAGATTCCTAGGATTATATTTTGTTGGTGGACTTTTTGCTGCACTATTCTTTATTCTAATATCTTTTATTACAAAAAATGGTTTAGATATATCTATTATCGGAGCTAGTGGTGCTATTTTCGCACTCGGTGGGTTGTTAGCAGTTCTTACTCCTAAACTACCTGTTTTGGTATTTTTTGTTATACCTCTACCTATGTGGGCCGCTATGGTATTCCTAATGTTTGGACTTTGGGCTATCTCTAATAGTTTCGGTTTGCCAATCGGGAACATTGCGCATCTTGGTGGATTGATTGTAGGGGTAAGCTACGGATTGTTTTTAAAAAAGAAATATCCGGGAAAAACTAAAATGATTAGTAAATACTTCACACGATGAAACCCAACTTCTTTGTTAAAAATTATTTGTTATGTTGGAAATTTTTAAAAGAGTCACGATGGTATCTAGTTTTTGCTCTTGGACTTTTCGCTTTGACTTTTTTGATAGGATTTGTTTATCCTATCTTTTTTAGAGAAGAAATATTTGGATTTATAGCTAAGATTATAGGAATGCTAGAGGGTAAAACTACCATTGAATTAATTAGCTTCATATTTTTTAACAACCTAAGGGCAAGTTTTATGGCGATTATATTAGGATTATTATTCGGACTCTTCCCTTTGCTGGTTACTATTACTAATGGTTATATCCTTGGATTCGTTTCCAGAGAAACAGCTGTTAAAGAAGGTATATTCATTTTGTTTAGACTTCTACCTCATGGAATCTTTGAAATTCCTGCAATTATCTTTTCTATTGGAATAGGATTGAAAATTGGAACATCGATATTTATAAAAAAGAAAAAAGAAAAAAGATTAAGACATAATATTGAAGAAGGTATAAGATTTTTTATATTCGTTGTTTTTCCTTTGTTGTTAATTGCTGGAATCATTGAAGGTTTGTTGATTAGTATTGCTGGTTAAAAATCCCACAAACTCTTTTGCTTCCCATAATTATTTAGAATCCATGATTTTTCTTTAATCTCTTCAATAGATATAGTACTTCTTCCCTCTATGTTTTTTAATGCATCCTCAATTGTGCCGAAGTATTGTGGTTGATTCGCGAATGCTCGTCTTGTTGTCTCTCTAACAATTCCCACCCCTAGAGGTGCGTAGTATTCTGGTCGGATTTCTCTGAAAATTAAAACTGTTGCCTGCCGTTTTATTTTCGTTAAATATTCCGTTAGAGGTAATCTCATCGCATAATAACCTCCGGTGACCTCAAACGCATATTTTTTTCTCCCATTGAATCCTTCATGATCCTGAGAGAACTCTGTTGTCTGTGTAGAGAAAGTTGATCCAGATAACCATGCCTCTATTGCTTCAAATGAAAAATGTCCTGGAAGAAGTAGCGCTTCAATATAATTTCCTACGAAGTTTCCAGAGAATAAAGTTATTTGATTAATCTCTGAGTAATATCTTATTTTTTCTAATTGTTGTTTTGAAATTGTATCATCTGTTGCTGTTATACTCCATCGAGTTGGGACCATCCTCCTCTTTATTTTCGTTCCCAAGAGTCCTACAGATAGTAGCTTCTGCAAATGGTCTACTTTAATATTTGACTTGTAAAGTTCTTCTAATGCTGTTGTTGCCTTTACATCATAATCCGAAGTCAGATAGTCTACTTTTTTTGTAACCTTCGGGTTTTCCTCTAGAATCGCTTTTTCTAATGGTGCAGGATTTGTCATAGGTTGAAAAACTTTGTCAACTGTAAATTGAAACGTGGGTCTCTTTTTCAAAAAAACTTCAACCGAAACAGGTTTGGAAGATAAAGCGAGTTCCCGAGTTACTTGTTTTAATTTCGACTCAGATTTAATATTCATTTTTGATTTTCCATAAATCAATTGGCCTCTTAACCTCAATACATTTTCAACTGAAAAATTATTTTTCGACCATTCTTCTGCTGTTGCGAAATTAGAAATGTTGTCATTTTCGGACGGCGTTAAAATTCCTGAATTAATATAAGGGTATCCAATTCTCCCTACAAAAAGTTCTGGTGCAGATTTTCCTGAGAAGTGGAGTTTTGGTTTTGGAGCGTTATCTATAAATTTATTTAAAATCCTGCAAGACTTACCACAAAGTCCTTTACCTTTACATTTAATACATAGATTATCCATTAACTGGAGAATTCTGTAGACTATATATTTATTATTGGGATTAATCTTTTAGCCTTGTCAATCCAATAATTAGAAAAACTGTCCCTATCCCTAAAAGTAACCACATCAATCCACCTTTTAAGAAAATCAATGCTGCCGTTCCTAACCCTGAAAAATCTACAATCCATGCATAAATTGGAATCAGTAAAAAAATTAATCCAACCAATAGTCCTAATATCTTATTCATATTTCTAATGAAACTTGGAAGTTTATATATATTTGTGGGATGAATTAGGTCTATAATGTGACATAGAGAAAATTTATAAAGAATTATTTGTTCTATATGGTATGAAAAAGTTGGTGGGTTATATTATATCTATTGCCGGAATTGCTGTGATGGCATTGGGTTTTGGTATGGTTAATTTGGATTTAAAAATATTAGAAACAATAAGCCCGAATTATCTTGTAGGAGTTGGGATTGGTGGAGTTATTGTAGGAGTTATTATATCTTTGAATTTTAGTAAAACTGGAAAAAGTAAAAATAAGCCTAAACAAGCAAAATCAGAAGTACCTATTTACGAAGGAGCTGGTAAGAATAGAAAAATAGTAGGATATCAAAAAGACTAAATATTTATAAATGCAAAA
>CAZAIT010000020.1:0-7382 GCA_964485325.1 Candidatus Woesearchaeota archaeon
TTAGCTTCGCAAACGTTTCCCTGTCCATCTACATAGTATAGAAATCCAGATTTTCGTTCGACGATGTTTTTAGCGATTATTTTTCCCATTTTTTTGACCTCCTTTTTACCTCTTCACGAATCTATTCTTTATAGACGAGTTTTATATTTAAATGTTTCTATTCTCGACGATACGCTTTCTCGACGGAAATTCGTTACTCTTAAATGATATTGGGACCTCTAAAAGATATTTTCCTTTACCTGATATGTCTATTTTCCATGTTTTCACGTCGACGATTTTGGTTGACTCCATTTTTTCATTAAGCCAAATTGCTCTAAATGGTCTACAAAAAAAAGAATGTATTGAAAGATTTTTACTTTTGTTAAATACAAAGAGCAATGGGGGAGAATTTTTTCGAAACATTAATCCTGAAAACTTTTTTACTATACTGTCGCAAATTTTTACCTCGATAGCTTCTTTTTTGCCATCAATATAATAATTTATTTTTTTCATAGCCATTCTATATCATTTTCTAATGGATTTATATTTTTATAATGGTTGTAAACTTGATTTACCGACGCGTCGTGAACTTTGTTGTGATGTATAAACCCTCCTCCGAAGGATTTTGGAATATGCATTAGTTCGTGAATAATTACTTTGAGTTGTTCTTCCTTAGGAAGTTTATCAAATTTTTCAGATATTACTTCTACTAAATAAAAACCTTTTTTTCTTCCCATACCTATTTGCATTGCTTTTCCCAGAGCATGACATCTTGCTATTGTTCTTCGTGCCTTTGAGCCTGTGCTTCTAAGGAAAGCTACGTGTTCTAATAGAACGTGATCCCATCCCAATTTATCGACGACGTTTTCTGCGATTTTTTGAATTTCTGGAGCTTGATGATATTTAATTGCCATTGTTTACCTCTATTGTTTTTCTTTTAGAGGAGAATCCTTTTATAATCTTTACCTTACTTCCGAAGTATTTGGATAAAAATTTTATTAGTTCTTCGTTAGCTTTATTATTTTTTGGTGGATTTTTTAAAAAAACTTTTGTTATTTCTCCGTCGATGGATTTTTGTATTTCTTGTTTCCCAGAATTCGGTTGAACTTTTATTTTTAACTTCATCTTATCAACTCGTCATTATCTCAATTCCATCTCGGTGTTTTAAAGGATGATCTTTCCCGACGGGTTGTTTTGTTCTGACATCTATTGCTTTTATGAATTTGTCTCCAATATCTGTGTGTAAACTATATGCAAAGTCTAAAGCAGTTGATCCGTTTCTAAGTAGGAAGCAATCTGGAAGAATATTCCCTTTTGAATCTGCTAATTTTGAACCGGCTGGGAAAACTGCAATATAATCTAGAAGTTCAAAGACTGCTTTATCTAAGACGTCTTGTACTCCTGTTGAACCGAATTTATCTAAGACATTTTTTTGAATTGATTCTAATGCTTCCCTTTGACGTCTGCTGACGCACCCCTCTCCCGTCGGGGCGTCATTTACTTTGTCTTCATTAATTTTGAATGAGGATTCCCCTTGGGTGTATTCTATTATGCCTGCTTTTGCAGCTTGCCTTAAAGATAGTTCTGCGTCTGCGGAACACGGGATTATTTGTATATTTGGGAATTCTGATTTTATTTTCTCTAAATTCTCTGCTGCATTTGGTTTGTCAATTTTATTTGCTGCTATTAACATTGGTTTAGTCATGTGTCTTAGTGTTTCTGTGAAATTTGCCAAATCTTTTTCTGACCATGAAGTTGGCATATCTGGGTTGAGTTTTAATTTTACTAGAACTGATTTAACGTCTCCCTCTGTAACTCGTAGTCCTGAGAATTGTTTTGAAACTGCGGCGGCGAAATTTTGTTTTGTTGTTTGAATTGTTCTAGATAGTTTATCCCAGACTTTTTCGAAGATTGCTCCGTACCATTTGTTTAATTCGTTTTCTAACATTCTTATATCTTCTACCGGGTCACCATCTCCTTCTCTTCCTTCTGCGTCTGTTGTTCCGGAAACATCTACTATCTGGATGAACATGTCTGCCTGTCTTAATGTGTCTAAAAATTTGTTACCTAAACCTTTCCCTTCTGATGCGCCTTCTACTAATCCTGCTACATCCATGAGTTCTGCTGGGACAAATCTTGTTTTTCCTGTGCAGAAACCGGTTCTGGGGTTGCATTTTACTCCTAATTCTTCACATAGCGCTTTAACTCGTACATAACCTATTCCGTGATTTGGTTCGATTGTTGCGAAAGGGTAAGATGCTATGAGAACATCTGCTAAAGTTGCTGATTTAAAGAATGTTGATTTTCCACATGATGGTTTTCCTACTAATCCTAATAACATAAATCTAAGGCGATAAGAAGGTTTTTATATCTTTTTTATTAACTAGTCTTATGAGCCCGTAGCTCAGCCTGGTCAGAGCGCCAGTCTTATATGGCTACAATCCTCCGGGGTTGTTTTTGCTTTCGTCTAAGAAAGCTGGAGGCCCGGGGTTCAAATCCCCGCGGGCTCATATGGATTTGATACACAGGATTCAATACCCTCACCAATTTTATAATTTATAATTGGTTGGGGCAGGCCCATCCCCGCGGGCTCATATTTTGTTTTAGAGAGAAGAGTGGGGTTTGATGGGTGGAGATATTCTTGTATGGGTTCCCTAGCTTTTACTATTATTTTCCCTCATTATTGAATTGTTCAATAAATTTATGCAATTCACCAATTATAATTTTTACTTCATCCTCATTATTATCTGCAAGCCCCATCACCATTTTCATAATTTCTCCTTTTCCAAACTGGTTATATTTTTTTGAGTTACAGCTCTTACATAATGGTTGAACCATGATTATACTATATTTTTGGCCTGGTGAAGCTTTTGATATTGGAAGTATGTGGTCCATAGTTAAATTTTCAATTCCAACATTTATTTTACATCCGGGGCAAATTCCTTTTGTTTCCCTTAATCTTTCATTCCATTCATCCAATGTAAATTCATGTTGCATCTGTTTTTTTCTAACTCTTCTTTTATTGCTTAAAAATGAAAGTCGGGACTTATTCTTGGGATTTTTTCGATATTTTATTTTAGTTATTTTAATTTCATCTTTATGAAGTTTATGATAATCTCTTGCCTGTTTCCTTCTCGTCTCAGCTGAATTTAAATATTTCAGCCCATCTTTTATTTTGTAATTTTTAATATTTTTTTTTCGATATTTTCTTTGCCCTTCTCTTCTCTTTTCTATATCCCTAAGAGAGTCAGTAAATTTTTTCTTTTCTGGATATTTCTTTGCCCATTTACTACTCCTCATAGAGCTTATCTTTTTTTTACAGGGTTCACAATATTTTTTATTATATACAGTCCTATCCATAGTTTGGTTACATAAAGCACATTTCATCTTCGCAGATAAGGGATTATTTTTTAACCTCTCTTTTTTTGAAGCTATTTTTTCAGGATTTAACTTATAATATCTCTGAGAAGATTCAGAATCTACTATTTTTCTGCATCTATCACAATATTTTCTAGCCCAACCTTTTGGAACGTATTCTATATCGCAATTACATCTCTTGCATTTTATAATTTTTATTTCATTGCTAAGATTATCTTTATTCCCCATCAGCCAGATCCTTGTATATTTTATTATGCATTTCTTTAGTTAGTTTCCCAATTTTGCAATATTTATTTAATTCTTCATCATTTAAAATTAATAATCTTTCTAAGTAGGAGGTCATACACATGGCCTCAACATGATTAAGGGTAGATATTATTGAGAATATTTTAAGAAGCTCTTCTAATATCTCTTCATCGGTTGTCCTATTAAACTCAACCCACCTTCCCTCAACCTCTTTCATAAAAACCAAATGGTTTGGATGATCAAAATAAGTCTTCTCATGATTTATACAATTTCTTAGCTTGCTATTTAATATATTTTTTAATAAAGACAGGTCAATTGAATATCTATTTTCAAGTTTAGATAATTTATTTTCTATTTGAATAACATTCAAATGAAGTTCTTTTGGATTAAGTCCGGCTAGAAATATTATTCTCTTCAATATCCCCCATAATATTTCAAGAAAAGAGGCATACGATCTTTTTAATGAATGAATTAGGGTTTCCAGGGGTTCCGATTTATTTGTATGCTTCTGAACAATCGACTCCATTTCTTTAATTGTCTGAAAAGTTGAAACAGACCTTATATCATCTTTGAATGAATCTGAGTGGACCAAACCCTCCTTCATTAAATTACTAACTAAGTCAGAATACTGCTTTTGAAAATTTTTATGGAGTAGAAGTAAATCGGGCCTGCTCTGAATATAACTTAATTGTACTAACCCTTTTGTAAAATTCTTTGTAGCTGCAACAACATCTTCAATGCCCTTACGAGGCTCTTGTAAAAATCTTTCTTGCCTCTCTTTCATGTCTTTTAAATAATCCATGAAATAATTATCTCTTCTTTATTTTCCTTACCCCAGAGATCCAAGAAAAGAATTTTTTTATATGTATTTTTGGAAGTAAAAATAATGGAATAACTAAGATCACCAGTAAGAATAATAATAGGATATACAGAGGCATTCCTTCAAATTTACTTATCAAATAAAAGAAGCTACTTAGACCTGCAGCAGCAACCCAAATACAGTATACTATAAATGGCAGAGTTTCTTCAGGTGCCCTCTCAAATAAAACTCTTAATTTCATTTGAGATTCCTTGTTTGCTTCTGCTTGCTCACTTCTTGCTAAAGCATCATTAACTCTGTCTATCTTTTGCAACTCATGCTCATTAAGCTGGGTAATTTCTCTTTCTGAAAGCTTCTTTCTAAATTCTGGTTCATTATCCATGTATATTTGAATTATATGCACTATAAGTTTCTTTCCTAGCTAAACACTTACCTTGTTTCAAAATCTTTTCATACGTTTCATTAAAAGATTTAGCCATTCTAACTCCCCAACTTTCCTCTTTATGTTCATAAACTATCTTCTCAATAAACCCTCTTTCTTTCATCTTAAATTTGGCTCAGAACATCAATAGACCCTTGTCACCCCTCAATGCCAACTCTAAAATTTAACTGCGAATTTGATAACATTTCTATTCTAAAAGTAGAAAACAATTTATTAAAAGTTCATAAAATATACCCATTTAAACTTAATTAAGGGAATTAACCATTCGATTATTTCGCGGTTGGGCAGATATACATAAAATTCATTCATTTTCTCCACCCATCAAAATCCCAATATCCCACTCACGGCGGTTGGGGAGTGGTTGTTATTAGAAGTTAGAGGAGAGGATGAAAGAGATGTTAGATGTTTGGGAGATTGTTGTGAAAAGTTCGTATTTTTTTATTATTTCATTTTTTCTTAGGTTCTAAAAAACTAAAAATAATGAAAATAACTCCTAATGTAAAACTGATAGTAGATATGGCACTAGTATCTATATTCTTATCATGACAAGAAATCGTCCACCTATCACTAGTCGATATTAAACCATTAATTAATTCATCACTTGAATTTGAATTCGTAGCTTCCTCCACCATGTCCATATATGCATTTTGTGTTAGATCACAATCATTTATAGCCGAAGCCCACCCAAAAACAAAACTCATTAAAACCAACCCTATACCTAAAACATACCATTGTTTGTTATTCATATATTAATTACTCAATCAAGCTATAAAAATCTTTGGAAAACATGAAAATTTATCTGTCTCCCCTAATAAAATAAGGAGATTGTGAATTTTATCCTAATATAATATTTTTTAAAAGTTACTCCCTATTCTATTGTTCTACGCTCCCACCGCCGACAAGACACTTTGCGCATCCTTAGGGGACAAGTTGTTTTTTTAATTGTGATTTTTATTTAATTCAGTTTGTCGTTGCTGGTTAGACTTTTTAAGTATTGTCGAGATGGAATGGATGAGTTACGCTAGCCTCTCATTTATCTTCTTCAAATTAAACAAAATAATCTTTTGTAAATTTTCAAACAACTTCTTATCATTTCTCTCCCTAGACCCCTTAGTGTAACTCAAATATTCATCTAACAATCCAAAAGGAATATCTAATATAGGAATGCCCTTAGAATGCAATAAATGAAATGTAATTAATCGAGTAGTTCTACTATTGCCATCTTCAAAAGGATGAATATGTTGAAACTCGTTATGAAAATAAGAAGAAAAATCAATTATCTCTTTTATTGAAACCTTTTTCTTATTCAAAAATTTATTATATTTTTCTAACAGAACGTTCAATTTTAACCTAATTTCAGACACTTTCGCAACTTCAAAATCTGGATTGCCTTTTATGTGAACTACCCTGTCCCGTATTTGACCTGCTATATTAGATTTATAGTTCATAGCTAACTTATGATATTCCAAAATAGTGTCAATAGTTAAAATTATTCCATGGTGAGCATCATCTAACATTTTCGAAATAGCTTTTTGATAATTTTTAACCTCTTCAATATCTTCAACTTTAAGATCT
The DNA here is from genome assembly GCA_964485325.1 of Candidatus Woesearchaeota archaeon. Classification (GTDB taxonomy): domain Archaea; phylum Nanobdellota; class Nanobdellia; order Pacearchaeales; family GW2011-AR1; genus JAGVXH01. The sequence goes on from CAZAIT010000020.1 coordinate 6,441, forward strand.
CGGGGAATTACTTCGTTTTTAAGAATCTTTATCGTGTCTGGCAAGGTTATTGGATTACCCTCTAAAGAAAGACTGTGCTGAACAAAATAAACTTCAAATTCACTAACAATCTTTTGATAACCTGACTCATTTTTCTTTCTTAATTTTTTATACAACACCAATTCTTTTTCTATCTCATCTAAATAATTAATAGAATAATTTCTTAAGGGCTTTGTTTTAAAATCGAAATAAACCAATAAATTATTTATTAAAACATTATCAAAAATTCTCGCTTTCAGTGGCTTTTTAGAACTTATCAAAATTAATCCATATTTATTCAGAATATCAATATATTTCTTAAAAGTCTTAGGACTCAAATTAATATTTGTTTGTTGAAATTCCTCTTTACTTAAAGCTTCATAAATAAATTCTACTAAATTTTTATCCAACAAAAGATTGTAATTAATTCCATTGTGAACGCAATAATAAATTAAATTATATAAAAGCTCTGACTTCTCTGATTTTTTTATTCCAAATTCAGAATCTTTTTTTATAAGTAATTTTTCCTTAACTAATTCGTTTAAAATTCTATGAACGTTTTTATACTCCGACTCGCTCTTATTTAAATTCCTTACAACCTCTATTGGCTTAATCAAAGCCTGATTTTTATACACAATTTCAAATACATCATTCTTAGTCACCATACCTATTTTAAGATTTAATTGCTTATAAATGTTGCTATTTAGGACAATTTATAGAGTTTTTATCCCTTTTTGATACCATATAGTAGATGTTACTTACTTAATTCAATTTGTCATTGCTGGTTAGACTTTTTAAGTATTGTCGAGAACTAATGGACATATTCGAGTGGGTTATTTTCGCCTTATTTCCTATCATTATTCTTTTTATTAAGTAAAAAAACTTGTCCCCTCAAGATGCAAAAAAGGTTAAACGCTCCCACCG
>CAZAIT010000021.1:0-846 GCA_964485325.1 Candidatus Woesearchaeota archaeon
ATTTTTTAACAATAGACAGATTCAAATTAAATCGGTAGCTAATTTTGATGGCGTAAACAATCAAGACATTAATATTTGTTTTACCACTATTCAAAAATTACATATCGATTTACATAACGAAAAAGAGAATTCTTTGACTATAAAAGACTTTAAAGATAAAAAGATTGTTTTGATTGCTGATGAGGCTCATCATGGTCAGGTACAAACAAGAAATGGGCAAAAAGAAGTGTTCGAAAAGCCGAATTGGGAGAATACTGTAGAAAAAATATTTAAACAAGGTGTTAGTAATTTGCTTTTAGAATTCACAGCTACGATGGATTTTTTAGATAAAAATATAGTAGAGAAATACAAAAATAAAATTATCTATAAATACGAACTCAAAGAATTTAGAAACGATAAATACTCTAAAGATGTCGAATTGTTACACACAGATACAGATAGAAAAGATAGAATAATTCAGGCTTTAATTTTAAGCCAATATCGGCAAGAAGTTGCTGGTAAATATGGAATTAATTTAAAGCCTGTAATTCTATTTAAGGCACAAAAAACAATTGCTCAATCAGAAGATAATAAAAAATTATTTCATAAGATAATTGATAATTTGTCAGTTAAGGATATTCTAAATATTAAAAAAATAAGTAGCGTAGAAATTTTACAAAAAGCGTTCAAATTTTTTAAAGACAACAAAATCACTAATGTTATTTTAGCCAAAAAATTGAAAGATAGTTTTGCGGAGAATAAAACATTAAGCGTTAATGAAGAAAAGCAAAAAGAAAAACACCAATTGCTTCTAAATTCTCTTGAGAATAAAAATAATCAAATTCGAGCGATTTTTGCAGTGCAGAA
>CAZAIT010000021.1:856-5780 GCA_964485325.1 Candidatus Woesearchaeota archaeon
TAAATGAAGGTTGGGATGTTTTAAATTTATTTGATATTGTTCGGCTTTATGAAACTAGGGATGGTAGGAACAATAGACCGGGAAAAACTACCATATCAGAAGCACAATTAATTGGTCGTGGTGCCCGTTATTGTCCGTTTATTGTTAACGAGATGGACGATAAATATAAAAGAAAATATGATAAGGAATTACAGAATGATTTAAGGATTTTAGAAGAATTGCATTATCATAGTCATAACGAGTCAAGATATATTTCAGAAATTAGAACTGCTTTAATAGAGCAAGGAGTAATTGATGAAAATGATGTTGAAGTTGAATTGAAGTTGAAAGAGAAATTCAAGAAAACAAGTTTTTATAAATCTGGACTGATTTATGCTAACGAAAAGAAGAAACGAAGTTTTGAACAAACAAAATCGTTTGCTGACTTGGGAGTAAAGAAAAAAAATATTGTTGTAAGAATTATGTCTGGAGGCGGAAAGGAAACAGCACTATTCAAAGAGAGTTTAGTCGTCAGGGAGGGAGTAAAAAGAGTTAGAAAAGATTTTAAAATTAAAAATTTTGAGACGCATATTATTAGGAATGCTTTAGCAAAAAATGATTTTTTTGATTTTACTTCATTAAAAAAATATTTTCCAACATTGACATCAATAAGCGAATTTATTGAAAACAATAAATATTTAGCTGATTTTGGCGTCACCTTTGAAATAGAAAAATATGCTATTAATATAGATAATTTAGAAAAATTTAAAGCTACTCTAAAATTATTAGAGCAAATTGAGAAAGAAATAAAGGCAAATTTAACAGAATACATAGGTAGTGAGGATTTTACTCCATTTTTTATTAAAGATCATAAACTTTCTAAAGATAAAAGTATTAAAGTTAAAAAAGACAGTGAGAGATTAGATGGTCAAGAAGAATTTTTAGAAAACAAAGATTGGTATGTCTTTAATGCAAACTATGGAACAATTCAAGAAAAAGATTTTGTCAAAATGATTGACGCACAAGTAAGCGAATTGAGAAAAAAATTTAAGAACATTTATTTATTTCGCAACGAGAGACAATTAAAAATTTATAATTTTAGCAATGGACAAGCATTTGAACCAGATTATCTTTTATTTTTAGTCAATAAAGGTGACAAAGGAATAACTTATCAGTTATTTTTAGAACCAAAGGGTAAGCATCTTTTAGAACATGATAAATGGAAGAGTGAATTTTTAGAAGAAATTAAAGAAAAATTCGGAGATAAAATTTTAGAATTTTCTAAATCACAAAAGTATAAGATTATTGGAGTGCCATTTTACAATACAGAAACGGAAAATGATTTTAAAGAAAAGTTATTAGAAAGTATAAAATAACTATGATTTTTATGTGGCACAGGTTCTAATAGGGACAAATTTGGAAAAGAAATAAATGTTTTAGTAGATGAAATTGAAGAGAAATTTAGAAAATATTTGAAATAGTTGATTTAACTTAAAAAAGGGGAATGTCCATTTAAATTGATCTTCTGAAATCTGCATCAATTGTGAGTTTTAAGCCGATTTTTCAAAAATGAGCAATTTAAATTTAATAATCAAAATAAAAAATAAATATATGAACATCTATAAAGATATAGATAATGATTCTGGGGTGAGTAGTTATAATTATGGTTCTGATTATATAGAAGTGGAATTTAAAGATAGCTCGGTTTATTTGTATAATTATAGTAAACCCGGAAAACAACATATAGAAGAAATGAAACGATTAGCTAATCAAGGCGATGGACTTAATTTCTATATAACGAAATATGTGAAAAAAAATTATTATTCAAAAGTAAGATAGGTAATATGAAAAATGTTACAGCATCTAAATTATACGATTATCTTCAATGTCCCCATAGAGTATGGCGTGATATTTATGGTCCTCAAGTAGAAAAAATAAAAGAAATAAATCCTTTTGTGCAACTCCTTTGGGACAGGGGCATCCTTTATGAAAAAGAAGTCGTTTCTAAAATAGGAGATTATATAGATTTATCAAAAGGGAATTTGAACGAAAGGTTTGAAAAAACAATTAAAGCAATGAAAATCAAAACACCCTTAATTTATCAGGGTGTTTTGATTAAAGACGACATAGTCGGTATACCCGATATTCTAATGCTTATGTCGGATGGGGGATACACGCCTATTGATATTAAATCAGGCATGGGCAGAGAGGGAGTCGACGAAAGTTCTGGTGAGGAGGGGAATTTGAAAAAACATTATGCCATCCAGCTTGCACTACACGTTGATGCACTAATTAGATTGGGTTTTAGTGATAATAAAAAAGGAATAATTTATGACATAAAAGGAGAAAAAGTTTTATATGACCTGAATTTAACGATAGGCAAAACAGGCAATATTTCATATTGGGATTTATATAAAAATACTAAAAATGAAGTAGCAAATTTATTAGCTGATAAAAATGGCAATAAACCAGCGATGGCAAGCGTTTGTAAGCTATGTCCCTGGTATAATAGCTGTAAGAAATGGGTAGAAGAAAATGATGATCTTACTGGTTTATTTTATGTAGGTAGAAGCAAAAGAGATGTTTTAAATGAAGATCTAGGCATTTCTAAAATTGATGAGATTCTTTCTGTTGATTTAGATGAATTATTAGAGAGAAAAAAGAAAGATAAATCTTTTTTAAAAGGTTTTGGGCAAAAGACTTTAGAGAAAATAATTTCTCGGGCTAATATATTCATAAATGTAAAACGGCCGATAGTATATAATAAAGTAGATTTACCTAAAGTATCTTATGAATTGTTTTTTGACATTGAAGACGACCCAACTCAGGAGTTTGTTTATCTCCACGGTGTTTATGAGAGAAGTTCTAAAGGAGAAAGATTTTTAGATTTTACTGCCAAAAGTTTAACGCTAGATGCCGAAAGGTCTGCTTGGACGAAATTTTGGGAATATATTAATTCTCTGCCCCAAGATGATTTTGCAGTTTATTATTATTCGCCACATGAAAAAAGTACTTACAAAAGAATGCAAAAGAAATACCCAGATATAATTTCAGAAGATAATGTTAAAAACTTTTTTGAAAATCCGAATGTAATTGATTTATATCAAGTTGTATTAAAGAATACTGATTGGCCAGTTGGGAGCTACTCTCTTAAAACGTTAGCTCAATATTGTGGTTTCTCTTGGAGAGATGAAACCCCGTCAGGGGCATTATCAATCCAATGGTTTAATGAATATATAGAAAAGAAAGACGAGAAAATATTAGAAAGGATACTGTTATACAATGAAGATGATTGTAAAGCAACAATGGTTTTAAAAGATAAAATACAAAAATTATCTGATAATTAAACAAAAAAAGATTAATTTTTTAAATTATAAAAATATGTTATCAGAAAAAGAAATTGAAAAATTTATAAGAGAATATCTTGTTAATAAGGGTTGGATTACTACAAATTTACCGAGAACGATCGGCGAACATGGTGTTGATATTACGGCATGGCATCCAAAATGGAGAAAAATTTATTTAGTAGAGGTAAAGGGGGAGGGGAAGAACCCAAGAACACAAATGCAAATAAAGCATTCAGCATTTTATAATGTATTGGGTCAAATATTATCAAGAATGGACAAAGAGGGCAACTCTCCAAATAGAGCGAGATATTACGCAATAGGTATTCCCAAAAAATGGGAAAGTACATTCAAAAACAAAATATTAAAAATGAAATATGGATGGAGGTTATTAAAGTTAAAGGTATTTTTAGTTAGCAACAATGGGAAAGTTGAGGAAAAAGTATATTCGCATTTTTTAAGAAAATAAAAATTATGAAGAAAAACAAAAAAACATTACCATCATTTATTGTTATTATTGGAATAACCGCAATAATTGTTGGTATCATACTTTTTTTGAATAATACAAAGGGGGTGACAAATGATATCGAAGCGATAGATCGCTACGATAGAAAGTTAGCTGAAGAGATTATAAAATCAAATGCTAATAGAGATTATGCTTTGTTGTTTGGTACTATTTTGCGAGATACTAATTTATCGCCATTTGAGGCAAGGAGTATTTTAAAAGAGCATGGTTGCTCAAAGGACAGAGAGCCACCATACTCATTTGATAGTTCTTATTTTAATTATATTTTTTGGACAGTAGGGAAGGTTATTGATGGAATAGATGAGAAAAATTTAAAAAATTTGATTCCGAATAAATATAATTTTGTCAAATCTTCTTCATTTGAAGACGCATTGATAAAAATAAATCTTGACGAAGACAAAGAGAAAGAAATTGTTTTGTTTATTCATACAGGTATTTACGAGACAGAATTTTTTTATCCAGTCATGCTATTTGTATTAGATTTTGATGCTGAGACAGGCAACTGGGAAATTGCATATATTTACTCATTCCCGGTTAAAAATATAAATAATTGGGGAGTTAAAGCAGATTCTTACAAAATTACTGATTTAGACGGAAACGGGATTGAAGAACTGCATTTACGAACTGGTAGTATGTATCCATCTTCTCCTTATTCTAGGTTTAGTGTTCATGTTATAACGTTGAAAGAGAACGAAGTGATTGACTTAATGCCAAGCAATAGTTCTAATTTTTTTGAGAGTACTTTTTATGACAGGGATAATGATATCTATTATCTTGCTAGTTGGTTGTGGGATGCATGGGCAGATGAGGATTTAAAGGAAGGGCAACATGAGGCGCATTTTGATTGTCATTATTATGGGATTGATAAGTATATTTTTAAAGATAAAGAATTTATTCTTTTGGAAAAATTAAAAACCCTTAAAAAATATCAGCTTCTTCAAGGAGATTGTGAGTCGTTCCTGGGGATTGAAAACATTTTAGAAAAAGAAAAATATGCAAAAATGGACATTGAAAAATAGTGGTGGGAAAAAGGTGTCAGGTACCTTTAATTTTAAATTAGGTATATATTAAAAGT
>CAZAIT010000022.1:0-5735 GCA_964485325.1 Candidatus Woesearchaeota archaeon
GATTTGAACCCGGGTCACTGCCGTGAAAGGGCAGCATCCTTGGCCACTAGACTATAGGAGCATGTAATAAAACATCGACTTTAATTTTTAAAGGTTGCTATTTGAATTGTCTAGAATATCTCTTACCAAAGTTTGGTATCTAAATAGATAGGAGAGTCTGTTTCTAATGTTTTCTTGATAAATCCGCTATTATCACAAAATATTCCATCACCATTTTTAATTGGTGCCGTTTCTCCAGTTTCTGTATCACGATACCTGAAACGTTTCATATAATCCTCCTTGGTCCCCATTCCGATTTTTTCATAAAATGGAGTATTTTTTTTAGCACAAAATCCTAATCCTGATTTTCCGGCGCTTCTTAAGTGTCCAATTATAGCCTCCATTATCACCCTCCCGTATCCTTCTCCTCTCCTAATGGTTACAATATCACCTACTCCAAAAAAATCATATTTTTCTCCAAGGTAGTCTGCAACAACCGGGTTTATTATACCAAATGCAACAATCTCACCTTCATTTTTAACAAGAAAACATTTAGATTCTCCTAGATACAACTTCTTGAAATCACGAACATACTTTTTTCCGAATTCTTTTTCCATCCATATATTCATTAATTTCATTTCAGATTCTAAAAGAGAACTGATTTTTCTTATTTCAACTTTGTGAACCATTTGTAAGAAAGAGGTCAATAAATATTTAAAACTATTGGAAAGCGCAAGAGAAAGTCTAGTTCTTTAGGGAGGCAATTTCTTGCTGGTTAAGTTCTCTTACTTCACCTTCTTCTAGAGTTCCCAATTCAATTTTCCCAACAGACATCCGTTTTAACAAGAAGATTTCATAACCAAGTCCGGCCATGGTTTTTCTGATGATTCTGTTTCTGCCTTCTGCTATAGAAATATGAAACGTATTCGCTTTAATGTTTGAAACTTTTCCGAAGAATTTTCTGTCTTCAACTAATATTCCTTTTCCTAATTTTAGACTATCTTCTTTCGTTATTTTCGGTTCGGTTCTAAGCAAATAGGTTTTTTCAATGTGATATTTCGGATGAGTTAATTTGTTGTTTAATTCCCCATCATTCGTTAAAATAAGCAAACCCTCTGACATCCCATCTAATCGACCAACATAGTTTAGAGTTTTCCCAATTTGTTTCTCCAAACTTATCATTGATTTTAAATCGTATATGGTTTTCCTATCCTGAGGATCGTCTTTTGTAACAAGAATTCCTTTTGGTTTGTTTAAAATGTAGTAGAAATTTTTATCAGAAGTAGTAAGTAACTCGCCTTCTATTTTTATCTTATCCTCAGGAGCTGCTTTATCTCCTAGCTTGGCAACTTCGCCGTTTAACTCAACTTTTCCCTGTTCAATTAAATCTTCAGCTTTTCTTCTAGAGCAGTAGCCAGAGTTTGCGATTATTTTTTGAATTCGTTCCATAAATTAAACCCGTAAAGAATCTTTAAAAAGAATTAGTTTAAATTTTTAATAAAATCATAGACTAAAGCAGTCACTTCTGCCTTCATTTTTGGGATATAGTTAATTGCCCCTGCGTTCTTGTGGCCTCCACCTTCTACGAATGCGTTCGGTAATTTTTCCTGTAATTCCTTGATTAACTTGTGTGTAGAGAAACCTGCTTTATCCGTTGCTCTAAATGTCATAGCTGTATTCATAATTCCGATTGAAACTAGAGAAGTTACGCCCTTTTCCTTCTGTAAATTATCATGTAGTAATCCAACACTACGACCTGGCTTTGGGAAAAATCCGAATCCTGGGAAACTTTCTTCAATCTGAATAGTTTGTAGAGTAACATTTCCGATTTCTTCAATCTTAGCGGCCGATTTTCCGATAGCAAGTCCTTTTGCGTCCAAACTTTTGATGTGTGGTGCCATAAGAGAGACAAGTTGTTTTTGTTTATCCCGTGGTTCTCCAAATAAAACTTCTACATATTCTCTGGCTTCCATAAACCTTACTTTTGTTGAAACATATTCTATAACAAGAGAGATATTTTTTAGCAATTCCTTTGTGTAACCTTCTTTTTCTGCTAGTTTCATATAATCTTCCAAAAGTTTTGGGTTTGCAATATCAATTCTATCTGCAAAACCTGCTAGTGCCGGTATCTGAATTAAATTCTCTACCTTTTCATTAATAAATCGACCTATCTCTGCGCAAAGCATTCCTGCTGAAATATGAGAACCTTCTTCTCCAACTAAATGTGGATTTATATTAGCCAAAACTTCGGGGCTAATTACGTCTTTATCAAAACCATGATGGTCAATTACGATAATATCTGCTCCATGAATTTTTGCTTGCTTAATAGCCATTAAATCTTCTTCAGAAGAGCCGTTGTCTGCAATAATTATTAATGGCATCTTGTTAGAAAATTTCGCCACGTTTCTAAGAGACATTGCTGTGTCCTTTATTGAATCTTCTAGTTCATAATATGGAGCCATCGAAGGAGCTCTCTTAAAAAATTCCCAAGCAGCTTTTGGAGCTGAATGTTGTTTCTCTATTAATGGAAGAATCGCTCTCTCTAAAGCAAATCCCGAACAATATCCATCTGTATCATTATGATGACGAACAATAATCGGTCTACTCTGAATTACCGCCAATCGTATTTCTGTAGCAGCTTTTATGATTTCGTCTTTTAGTTTTTCCAAAATTGGGTCTTTTAACATAAAATCATTCGTTATTACCTTTGCTCTATCTCTCTGTTGGTGCTCAATATGTTTTTTCAAATTAGCTTCATCATCTCCAGTTTTCTTTTTGATTCTCAAGATGTTTCCTTCTATTTCTCCATTGAACTCGTCTATTTTCACTTCTGCCTCTATGTAATCTCCGGAATCAATTTCAGGGTAAGATCTTTCTCCGGGTGCGACAAATCCTTTTAGAGATAAATTCCCGGTTCCATCTGCTATCCCGAAAACTGTTGGCCCACCTGTCTGCATAACTTTCTCTACCAAGCCGACAACTATAACATTTTTTTTAGTAAGCTTCTCACTAATTTTTTCAATTGCAATTTGTTCTGCTTTTTTGTATTTTTCCATGTTCTTAACTGAAAAAGACTTTTTTCGTTTAAAAAGGTGCTTGTTTAAATTTTATTTCTCAAAACACTTATATATCTCGTAAGCAACTTTATTTTAAGATGGTGGTTTATTCATACAAAATTAAAGCGTCGGATTTTTCTATTTGTAAAGTTATTAAAGGGAATTGTAAGGAATGCTCAATTAAATTTCCTGAAGCTGTTTCCGTTGCGAAACTTTTCAAAGCACACGGAAATTTAAAACTAATTGTCGACACAAAAAATAAAAAGTTTCTGAAGGGTGGAATTTCGGATGAGAAAGTTTTTGGAGAGAGGATTAATATTTTACCTGATGGTCGGAAACTAAACAAGGCATATTCTTTGTTTTCTCCTGGTCTGACTATACATGAAGAAAAATCAAATTCACACTGGGACGTTATTTCTAAAAACCCAAACGGAAAATTTTCTTATATTTATACGATTGGGAAGGAAAAGTTGTCAAAAAGAAAGAAATATAAAAAAGTGGATGAATTTGAAAAATGTTTGCCGAGATTGAGACATAATCTTCTTAAGGCGATTAATGAGGATGGTATTGTTTTGCCAATGTTGATTTTATTAAAAACTAAAATGAGAGTTGGAAATGAACTCTATTACAAGCAAAATGGACACAAGGGCTTGACTACCTTGAAAAAGCGAGATATTAAAATTTCTGGGAATAAAATCACATTTGATTACATCGCGAAAGATGGTGTACCTATGAAAATAATTGAGAACTTCCCTGATGAAATTATTATTAAATTGCAAAAACTTTTGAAACCATTAAAGGCCGGAGATTTCATTTTTACAGATTCTAAAAAACGCCCATTAAAAGACACGGCTTTTGAAGTTGCATTTGAAAAGTATTGCGGAAAGAAATTTTATCCGCATATTATTAGATCACACTATGCGACCAAAGAAGCTGAGAAATTCTTGGAAAGTAAAGATAAGTTTCCAAAAGATGATATTAAGGAATTTTATCTAAAGATTGCTGAAAAATTAGGACATAAGAAATTTTCTAAGGCTCATGGATGGGAAAATTCGTATCAAGTTACTCTGCATTATTACATTCGGCCCGATTTAGTTAAAAAAATTGAGAAAAAAGTTTTGAATTCTTGAAAATCCCGAGTTTTCGGCTAAACAAATTGTGAGGAATAGTTTCCGTGCAAGGCCAAATGAGTTATCATTTACTAGTAAACCTACATACTTATAAAGAATTTTCCTGTTTTTTAAATATGGAAGAAGAAACAATAACTCCTACAGAGACTGTTGAAACTACCCCTGAGGCGGAATCTACAGAGGCTCCAGTGGAAGAAGCTGCTGAAACTCCGGTTGAAGAAGCTCCTGCAGAAGAATCTGCTCCAGTGGAAGCTGAAGAAACAGTTGAAGAACCTGAAGAACCTACCGTGGCTGAAGAAGCTGTAGTAGAAGAAGCTGCTCCAGTGGAAGCTGAAGAAGTTGCTGAGGCTCCTGAACCAGAAGCTGAAGCTCCGGTTGAAGAAGCTATAGAAGAGACAGAAGCTGAACCCGAAGAAGCGACAGAAGAAACTACTCCGGTAGTAGAAGCTGAACCTTCCGAAGAAGCGGCTTAAGTCTTTTATAAAATTTTTATTTTTATAAGCCGTCGGACGAGAAATCTCCGACGTTTATTTATTTTTAATCGTATCAAAACTCTTTTAAACCCTATAATTTTCTTATAGATATGAGTAAAGCGATTCCAATCTCTCTTAACTAGAACTATCTAGTCATTACTCTACAAATTCTATTACTATGAAAAAAGTCAAAGATTTTACGTGGCAACCTAATATGACCGTTGAAGCATTGGTCGACTCATTTGGAAATCTGGGTTATCAAGCTATAGAGCTAAGTGAAGCGACAGAAGTTGTTCTTAAAATGAAAAGGGCTAATGCTAAAATATTTTTGACTTTCACTTCTAATATGGTAACTTCCGGGTTGAGGGGATTTTTCTCACAATTGTGTGAGTTTAAAATTCCTAATATATTGGTAACGACCTCCGGGGCGATTGAAGAAGATATTATGAAATCATTAGGGGAAAGTTTCGAAATTTCTAATTTTCATGCAGATGACATTGCACTTCATGAGAGAGGTGAGAACAGAGTTGGAAATTTGGTGATAAGAAATGAGTCTTATATGAAATTTGAAGACAAGATGAATGAATACTTGACTAAAATATATGCAAAAAAACAAAGATTGCCTGTTTCGGAATTGCTTCATGAGATTGGATTACTTTTAGAAGATGAAAAATCTATTTTATATCAGGCTGCGAAAAATAATATTCCTATTTACTGCCCAGGTATTGCCGATTCTTCTTTTGGGTTTCAACTTTTTATGTTTCAGCAGAAAAATTCAGACTTCATAGTTGATACTATTCAAGATATGCAGAGAATTGTTACAGATCTTTCTTTCGATGATAAAAAGGGTTTGATTTCACTTGGTGGTTCAATTTCAAAACATTATGCAATTTTTGCGGCTTTGATTTCTGGAGGTTTTGATTATGCGGTTTATATGACAACTTCTCATTCCTCTTCAGGTTCAATGTCTGGAGCTACGACACAAGAAGCAAAATCCTGGGGTAAATTGAAAGATGATGCGGAAGCGGCAACTGTTAATGGCGATGTTTGTATAACTTTTCCATTGATGATGACTAGTGTTTTGGACAAGCTAAAAC
>CAZAIT010000023.1:0-4461 GCA_964485325.1 Candidatus Woesearchaeota archaeon
TTAAAAGCTTCCACATATAAAGATAATTCTGGAGCAGTATTATCAAAAAAGAAAGTATTGCTTGATACTGGAGAAAAACTTTGACCATAGCCAGACAAATATATTTTTGTAAATCCTGCTTTTTCTAACATTTTTTTTAATTTATTAAAATTCCACCAATTAATATGGTTGCCAGGGCACTCTTTTTGAATCTCAACTGGACAATGAGAAGTAATAAAATCCAAGGCATCTTCGTATTTCATATTAGAAAAAATTTCTTTTAATTCTTTATCTGTAAATCTTTTTTTAGCACCATTCTCATGCAAAGGCGAGACACTTCCAGCAATACGCCACAAAAAAAATTCACCGATAAAAGATTTACCTTGAGATTTTAGTAATTTCATTCTTTGCATTGCTCTTTTTGAATGATATTTAGTCTGTAAATTATAAAAATAAATATCATTTTCTTTAAATGCACTGTAGGCTAAATCAACATTTGGTGCCGTAATTCTAAAACACCCCCCCCTCTCTTAATATTCTATATGCTTCATTAAATGTATTTTGTGCAGATTCATTTGTAATGTGTTCAATCGTATGACTAGTGTAAATAATAACCGCGGAATCATTTTTTATTGGCATTTTTTTCAAACTCATTAAATCAAAATTTATATCAATATTATTTTTATCTAAATAATACCAATCGGAATCATAATTTATATTAGTCCACGCTGGATGCCTAAAAGCACCTGCGCCAATATTAAAAAATTTTTTATTTTTAACTACATCTTTTCCAAATAATTTATAATAAAATTTAAGGTCATTTGTATCTTTTTTCATAATAGAATAACCCATTTTATTGAAAACATCTAAAATTATTTCCTTTACTTTTCTTTTTATTTTTTGTTTACATGGCTCAATAGGTTTCATTGTTTTGTCTCCCTACTTTTTATTTAAAAAGTTTATTTTCACCTATAGACACTGTTTTGTTTTTATAACTTCCGCTTGTAGGAACACCCCAAAAATGGCAATATGAACAAAGTGGAATTTCAACATTAGCATCTTCCTCAGGATATATGTTTAAAGTTTTATCCCCATCAAATTATTCTTTTGATTAATGGAACTTACCAACCGCTAACTTAACAATGTAGGTTAGTCATACATAATTAAATTTAATTTTTTAACTTCTTGTTTAAATAAATCTAATTTACTATCCACTCCATAAAAAACTCTTATTCCTAATTTTTCACATCTTACTTTAACAACTTTGTTTTTTTCTTTTGATATAACTAAAACTTCTCCCCCATTTTTTTATAATTTTCAATACCTAATCCATCTCCCCTATCGCATATTACTGATTCTTTTCCATTTTCATCTACTGCAACTTTATTATCCGTCATAACACCATCAAAATCACAGACTAACAACTTTATTTTTGAAAAATCGTTTATTTTTGTATTCTTTTCTCCTATTATTTCAATTTTACCACTAACCTCATCCCTATAGCTATCTTCATCTTCATGATGGGTAGAAAACTCCAAAATCTTACTATCTATTAATCCAGTAAACCGATGCTTCTGTCCAGGTTCAACTAACTGAACATCACCAGGGTGCATGATTTTATTCTTACCTGCAATCTCCATCAAAACCTTCCCCTCAAGAACATAAAAAGTTTCATCCTTATTTTTATGATAATGTAAACTACATCTAAATCCTTTGTTTAAGTTTAAGATTTTTCCACAGTAATCCCTATTAACAATCCATTCTTCATTCCCCCATACTTTTTCTACAGTTTTCATTTTTCTAATTCATTTTTCTAAAAAATTTTACTTTCATCTATTTTTACTTTTGTATTTTCATAACTCCCACTCGTAGGAACACCCCAAAAATGGCAATATGAACAAAGAGGAATTTTATCCCTTTCCCCCTGTTTATGATATTCCATCCACTTCATTCTTTTTTCTCCATTCCAAATATCTTCTATAGTTTGATTTTGAATATTTCCTAAAACACCTATCCCTTTTGGATCAAATCTAACACAGATTGAAGCATCACCCTTTCTGTTAATTGAAAGATGATTCAGAAAATCAAGACAAATTCCAATTTCTGGCTTTGTGGGTTCAACCGTGTAATTATAACTCCCCATCTTTGCATGAATAGCCCTTCTGGTTATTAATCCCCCTAAGGCTTCATATTTTGTTGAATCAACATTCCCATTTAATCTAAATACAACGTATGGCTTTTTATTACCCTTTAATCCCATAAATTCCTTTATAGTTTTATATTGTTTTTCAGCTTCAGGGTCGTTTTCAATTATTGAAATAGCCATAGTATCCAAATTCCCAATAATTTCATCAGCCTTTTCAACTAATAACTTACCATTTGTATCAAAATTTGTAATTTGTTTATCAAATAATTTTATTGCTTTTCCGAGATAAGGATATAATGTAGGTTCTCCATTATTATGTAACTGAACTACAATATTTGGAGGAAGTTGTTCGGAAATTTTCTTAACTAAGCCAATATCCATATCCCCATATTCTTTGACTAATTCAGGATAATCTCTTTCAGTTTTTCTCCTACCACACATCCAACAATTTTTATTACATAAGCTAGTAAGTTCTACATTAACTGTTGTTAATCCGTGGAGATTATATTGCTCCTTATTCATTTTATTGTCCAACCCCCATCAATAACTAAATTATGACCAGTAACATAAGATGATGCATCGGATGCAAGATAAATTAATGCTCCAATTAAATCATTTGGATGACCAATTTTATTAATGACAGTCATATCTTTTAACCTTTTTACAAATGGATCATCATTCTTAACACTATTGTATCCTTCATCTTCAGTATTTGAAAATGGACCAGGAGAAATCGCATTACAACGTATATTATATTTTCCAAGGAAAGATGCAGTATATCTCGTAAGAGCTAGTAATCCAGCTTTACTAACACTATATGCCGGAGGATTAAAAAAAGAAGTCCCCTCATATAATTTGGGACTGGGCGAAACAATCCCATACATTGAACTAACATTAATAATTGAACCACTAATTTTCTTTTTCTTATACTGGTCACTGATAATTTGAGTAGTGAGAACTGCCCAATATACTCCACACTCAAATGAAGCCTTCCATTGGTCATATGTTGAAACATCAAATTTTCCAGAAGGAGTATTAAACCCAGTATTAGAACTAATATCGAAAGCGTTATTAACTAAAGTATGAATATCATGTTCTTCTGTAGCTAATTTTAAATTCTTTTTTAATTTATCTAAATCATAAAAATCAACTTGATAATAATTAATTCTATCATTACCATATTCTTTTCTATATTTATGTACTTGGTCTACAAGCTTATCAGACCTACTCATTAATATAACATTGGCACCATTTTCTAGAAACCCCTTTGTAATATATTTCCCAAAAAAACCAGCGGCACCAGTTATTAAAACAGTTTTTCCATTTAAACTAAATAAAAATTTATTAGAAAGTTCCTTTTTCAAGATTTTCTTTTTCATATAAAATTCTGTTAATATAATATCCTCATAATAATCAATTTGACTAGATTTCCAAGCATCCATTTCGTAAATGGATATTTTCCCGCCCAAACGATTATTATATTCAAAAAGAATATCAGGTTTAAATATATAAATGGAACCATTTTCTCTATATTCTTTTTCAACACACTGCTTCATTTTACGATTATTATAATCATGATTAATACCCTGGGGTTTCCCATTGATTATTTTCCATATAAAAAAATCACCAATATCATATGCAGAAAATAAAGAATCAGAGTTTTCGGATTTAATTTGTTTTATCGCAGAATTGATATCTATAATTTCTCTCAATGGTGAGGTTGCCTGTAAAAACACAACATAATCTATTTTTTTATCAGAAGATTTTTTTATATTATTAAGAACATGCTTTAATGCATCTTCGCTAGGAGATAAATCACCAGATATTTCCTTTGGTCTTTTAATTACCTTCGCACCATATTTTTTTGAAATATTTGCTATTTCATTACTGTCTGTTGAGACATATACTTCATCAATATATTTAGATGACATAGCATGCTCAATAGACCAAGCAATAAGTGGCTTCCCACAAAAATCCATAATATTTTTCTTAGGAATTGCTTTTGAACCCCCCCTTGCAGGTATTATCGCGATAATCATTTTAGAAATCAGTTATTTTTCTTAAACTGGCCATTACAGGAACTTCCGACTCCTGAACTATTTTATTTGATTTACCAATATATAAAGGAATTTTTTTTGCTTCTCTGCAAATCCTATAAAGTCCATCTTTTTCTAAACTTACACGTTGATCGCTTCCATACATTGAACGATCCATTGTTATATGTCTTTCAACAACACAGGATCCAAGCGTTATTGCAGTAAGTGTAGGTTGTATTCCGCGCTCATGCCCACTATATCCTATTGGACAATCAAATTCTTTTTTAAGAGTTTTTATTA
>CAZAIT010000024.1:0-4060 GCA_964485325.1 Candidatus Woesearchaeota archaeon
TTTCTATAACCTGTTGACGAACTCCACGACTATTAATTTTGCCTGCAGTAGCATACAAAAACAAAGCGAGAATAATCGCTACCAGAATTATCTGAATTACTACCTGGTTCAAAATAGATCCTTTTTTGTTTTTTTTGTTTTCCATTTTAAGAAGGTATCGTTTCTATAGAACTACAAACTTTAGCAAAAGAGATTTCTATTCCAATTTTATATTGAAACCACTTCTCACTTAACTTATCAAGGTCATCATATTGAATTAAAATCATATAGGGTTTCATTATATACTCTCCTTCAAAGGAGTCCTTAATAGTAGGATATGCATAAACAATAGACAAATCCCCTTTCTCGGGCTTCAAATACTGGGAAAAATTAAATACTTCAGCATCATCTGGTATTATACCTTTTTGTGTAACTATAGTTTGATAGATATCAACAGAAAATTCTTCTGCCCACTTATTGAAATATGTAAACGCCTTTTTTCCACTATCTGGATTCAAATATTCCCAAATGCTGGTATCATATCCTTCTAAATCAAAATTGAGACCATTTTTAATATCAATCATATTCTCTCCACTATAAAATTTTCTAACATCCTTATTTAAATGAACTCTAGCACAAGCCATACAGGGAATATCTAATGATCCAATACCCCATATGGTACCTGGAAAAATTCTTTTTTCTCCTTCACCAACCATATACCAACAACTAACAATCGTGTCTGCAATTTCTTTCTCCGCCCTCTCTAAATCTTTATAATCTATCGTAACTACTTTTGTTCCACACCTTAGCGGTAATGTATCTTTTGTAGATAAAACTCTTACCGCCAAGTCTTGCTCCGGCATCCCATCTCTTAAAATTAAAGATTGCCTGCACTGCTCCCAATCAATATCATCACTAGTAAAATACTCATTAAAAATAAAGTAAAGACTAATCGTAACAACCAATAATCCCAATATCCCAGTCAGAATATAACCTCTCCACACACCCTTCTTATCTAAAACCATGAAAATATATACTGAACTAACTTAATAAAACTAACCCCTAGCTCCAATAATAATAGACCTAAATGCAAGAGTAGCGACCACAAGAATAGCCAAATACATAATCCATTTCATAACATCACTAAGCCCTTCTTGAGCTCTTTTATTGTTTAATTTTAACAAATTCATATTGATCCTCGCCTTTAGTTATAAGAACCTGTCGTCCACTTGCGATTCCCCATGGCTCATACTCTCCTTCATAAAGAATAGGATATTCCAATTCTTCGCAATAATCACAAGTTCCATCTTCTCCATCCCAATAACAAATACATAATCTATTTTCTCCTCCAAGAGATGGAAAACCCCTCTTCTCATTTCCTCTCCCAAGTTCGAGTTTCCAAGTTTCCCCAAAATAAATCAGAAAAAAATCTACTTCACTTTTTTCTTCTTTGGCTTGCCATAAACTAAATTCACCCTCACCACCTTCATCAGCAATAGCTATTTGTTCCATCAAGGTATTATAATATCCTTCCGCTCCTTTGTCTAACTTCTTAAAATTTGGACCAAACAAAGCAACCATTAATAACAACAGAACAAAAACAGCCGCAACACTGATAACCAATTCCATAATTTGACTTATCGTAAATTTTCCAGATTTCATACAGGGCACCTATAACTAATATATTTATTTATTTTATTTATTTTAAGGAATTTCACCCAGTCTGCATCTCCAAGAGACACCCAATCACTAACTATAGATTTTTCATCCCCATAAGTCAAAACAAGATTCTTCTCATCAGAATAAACTCCAAATCTATTCCCATCATCATCTTCAAAATATATTATAATTCTATTAGACTCTTCATTTCTCTTTATAATAATAGGAAAATCTTTTCCTCTAAAGTTTACAGTAGCTCCCTCTAGATAATTAGATAGCTCTAAAAATAAATCATCCTGTTGTTCTTTAGTATATTCGGAAATTTTTGTTTTTTCATCTAACCAACCATCAAACTTCTCTTTTTCAACCTTTTCATATATTAAAGTTATAATTTTTTTCTTCCCTTGTGCCTTTAGAAGAGCCTCTAAAACCACACCCTCATCAAGACTACTTCCCACAAGATAACCTGACTTATGCCAAGCACCATTTTTATAGAGGTAGTTTCTAGTAGCACCTTTAATTTTAATAGTGACAGAATAATCATCACCCATAAAATCGACGTCCTCCGCTATTTTGTCCATCCACTCCTTAATCTCTTTCTTAGAACGAAGCTCATCCATAAAATTCACATCTGTATCAAAAGTAAGCTCTTTTGCGATACCCTCACCTACATAATTCCAATAAACATTAGAATTTATTTTTTCATATTCATCATAAATTTCAGAATAAACTTCATCATCTATATCAAAAGTAAGCTCTTTTGCGGTACCCTCACCTACATAAGTCCAATAAACATTTGATTCACCTAAGGAAAATCTATAATTAATTAGAACTAAATTTAATTCTTTTGCTATCTCTTTTACTTCTTTACTTAGCAAACAGGGACCTAATGTATCAATAGAGCAATATGCCCCACCACTAGGTAAAAGACTAATCCTTAAACTACCATCATTCTCATCTAAAGAGAAATATGCCTTTTTTCTCAAAACAGACCAGACTTTAGAAAAAAATCTAATATAAGGAGCTTCTCTATCTAATTCAATATCAAGACCTTCACTATATCTTGTCTTAACATATTTATCAAGTTCTCCCCATACACCTTCCAAGGTATCTTCGAGTAAATTTACCTGTTCTGGCTCTAATCTAGGACTTTCACCGTCAATGTCTATAGGCTTAAAGACTCTCTCATATCCTTGAGCCTTTAAGGTAGAACCCAATAGGCCTCTTATTATAATCTCTTTTCTTGACTCCGTTCCATACGCATTAAAGACAATTATCACGTCCGTATCTACCCTTTTTCCCGTTACTATATCAACCTTATATTCAGCACCCTCTTTATCCTTAATAATCTCCCCCGTTTTAATATCTTCCAATAAAACTCTTTCTCCAATACTATTGTCCCAAAAATACGGCTCAGAATCCTTTAGCCACTTCTCCCAATTCTCCCCGTCCCACGTAAGTGTATAATCATTATCTAAAGTAACCCTAAAGAGAGAATCAAAATCTGTACCCAGAAGTTCGAGAAAATTATTTCCGTAATCTGTAGAAAAATCAACAACTTCTTCTTTCAATACTAAATAAGCATCTCTATGTAAATCTGAAACATCGGGGTCGCTTCCAAACGCATCCATCCTATCAAAATTTTCAAAATCAACCATACGGGCATTATACCCTCCATCATCAAGAGAAAATTCCTTATACTTCAATAAATCACTAGGGGTTATAAGCTCATAAGAACAAAAGTCCTCACAAACATTTAGAATCCCTTCTATCTCACTATCTTCTAAATCTATTTTTCTGTCACGACAGTTATCAGACGCAGTTCCATCTTTGATATTACCAAACAAAAGTTGAATTTCATTAAATTTTTCTGCAGCATTTTCTCTTATAGGAGCAAATCCTTTAATTGAAATTCCATACGCCACTAATGCTAAAACAATAGCAGCTAAAACTACCGCCATAATTTTGTTAACTCCACCCTCACTCATCTTCCAAACCTCAATACACGTCTAATAGAATCCAAAAGGGCCCCGCCTTTTCCTTTGAATAGAAAGATTATCATCCCGACCATTATAACTAAAACTAAAATAAGAATTAATATCTTCACCATCTCATCAATTTCCATAAATATAACACAATAAATCAATTAATAAATATTCCTAAAACAAACTTAATTACAAGGTATATTATTACAAGAAATATCAAAATCAGGACTATCTCTTAAATAATCACAAGTTCTAATCTCCTCTCCACTTCCATTATTCACTGTTCTACTTTGAGTACAAAATGCATAAGGGTCTTCACTAGCACACGCAACCTCACATCCTCTAATAACAGCATTAACATTAGAATTTCCACTACCTAAATTAGTAATATTATCCCATAAATTTCCCCAACCTTTAGTAAATCCGAAAATTAAAAA
>CAZAIT010000025.1:0-3783 GCA_964485325.1 Candidatus Woesearchaeota archaeon
ATAAGTTGGGGCTTCCGTTTCGTTTCGTAGCGAGGGGGCAAATTGCAATTAACATCGCGATTAAGAGAAGTTGATTTTTCAGAGTTGGAGTGAGCCACTCCTAGCGAATGTAATGAGCCGAGGGCGAACGACCTCGAAAAATCAATTTGGAAAAATTCCTGCAAGGGATTTTCCTCTTAATCGCTGTTATGTCTTCCGAGCTTGCGAGAGCCTGCAAGACGTGACAAGAAATTCTGAAAGAATTTCGCAGAGTTGTGAGAAGGTACGATTATTAATTTTAAAGATGGCACTTCGGGACGGCGGGACGCTGTCAAAAATATTTTCAGATTGTCGCTAATTAAATCACTGCGAAGCAGACAAAAAGTCCGAATGGACAGGCAGGGGCGTTTTTGCTTCTTTTTCTGAAAAAGAAGATTTTATTAAAATTGGATTTGGTTTCATAGAAGTAATATCACCCATTATTTTGCTTGCTATTACTTCGGCAAGTTTTACAGGAACTGCGTTTCCAATCATCTTATACCCATCAGCAACATCAGTATAAAAAAATTCAAAATCATCAGGAAAAGTTTGTATTCTTGCACATTCTCTTACAGATAATCTTCTATATAGATGTTCTTTTCCTTTTACAAATTCTCTTTTATTTTGTTCAATAAATTTCATCTTGGGAGCTTGTGGATGAATTGGGGCGTGTCTTCCTCCTGCTTGAATTGTAAAAGAATGTTCGTTCCAACTTCTTACACGATTTCGTGACATATAGATTGAAGAAAAGCCACCATTCATATATTCATGATTCAAAATCTTTGTTTTTCCATTAGTTTTGTTTTTTTCCATTGCGGATTTTGCAGGAGGTAAATCTCCTATTGCATCCTTCAAAAAAATCTTAGGGTTTATTGGTTCTGGAAATTCAAATTTCTTTCCCAATTTATTATGATATCCAACAATAATAACTCTTTGTCTATCTTGTGGAACATCATAGTCTTTAGCGTTCAATAATTTATAAGAAACATTATATCCAATTTCTTTAAACGCTTGAATTATCCTGATAAATTCCGATATATGCTTATCTGATAATATTCCTGCAACATTTTCAGCAAGAAAAAATAAAGGTTGTTTAGCTTTTATTAATTCTACATAATTATAAAATAATCTTCCTCTTGAATCGTTTATTCCCCTCATTGCTCCTGCAAGACTCCAACTTTGACAAGGCGGACCCCCTACAAATCCAACAACTTCGGGAATTTCTTCGGGTTTTATTTCAGTAATTGATTTTTTGCAAATTATATGATTGTGGTTTTTTTCAAAAGTTTCCCAACATCCTTCCCAGTTATCATTTGCAAAAGCTAAATCAAAACCTGCATTAGTAAAACCTAAATCAAGTCCTCCTGCTCCTGAAAAAAATGATGCTATCTTCATTTTCTCACCACGATTAATTTAGATATTATTTGCTTTGCTGGATTATCGGGGTCTTGAATTTTTACACCTTTAATAGTAATCCCTGTTTCTTTTTCTATTGCCATTTTATCTTCTTTTGGAAATGAATCATATTTTGATTTTCTCATTAAAGCGAATAATTGAAAACCATTTCCATTTAAACCAAATAATTCTTTGTAAACCTTTAATGGATTTTGAATAGTCCACATCCCCCTTATTCTAAGATTTGTAATTCCTAAAGGGTCTACCCTGTTTACCCTTCCTAACTCTTTAGTTTCTGAAAACTCTAAATCCATCTCTTTTAATCCTGTGCTAATTTTGTCTTTAATTCTTTCATAGATTTCTTTACTCGCGGCGTAACAATCGCCGTATACTAAAGATAAAATCTTCAAATTATGATTATCAATATGACCAACTGCATAAATAATATCTTTCTCTGTCCACTCTTCGCAATTTCTACAAGCAGAAGTTATCATCGGGCTATCTTTGTGAAGTTTTGCTTTTGGATAAGAACTATTTAATGCTAAATCGGATGCTCTAACTCCATCAATTTTTTTAACTTCAATAGCATCACTATTTTTTATAATAATATCTGGCGGATTATTTTGGTTTCCTAAATAAGAAAAATTTTCGCTATAAACCTCCTTTTTCTTTTGTGCGTTTGTTTCTTCAAAGGCGTTACTAAAAGCATCTTTTGTAAAAAATTCTAGTGCTTCTCCCATATTGTTAGCACGATTTACAGCAGAAGCTCTATCTTTAGAAATAACATTGATTTTTGATAAATCAAAATCTTTTCTCTTTTTTATTGTAATTATTGCTTTAAGGATATTTGTGACCATTTTTTTGCCTCTTATGATAATTAAGCTAAGGGGTTATTTATCTCTTTCTGTTATGCCTTTTAACTTTTCTGTGGGGAGATTATTATAGAGATTATCAATTTCTTTCGGTTGAGTTATCATCGTATTTGCGATGAGATTTATTAAATCAAACAATTTGTAGGCAGTTTCTTTATTATCATCTAAATTAATTTGTCCGGGATGAACTGATTCGTTACCTACAACTCTCACAATATCTAAAGATTTTTGTATTTTTATAGGTAAACCTTTCTTAACAAGTTCGCCTATATCATTATTAATATTTTCTCCTTTTTCTCCTAATTGCTTACATAATTTCTGAATTGCGAGCCGAAGCAATGCAGCTGCAGACTTGGGGGATTTTTCAACTATTTCTGCCGCTTCGTTGTAATCTTTTTTAATATCTTCTTCTAAATCTTCGTTTGATGCTGGAACGCTTGATTTACTTGGAAATAGCATTTCATCTTTTAACCAAATTGTAATTTTAGAACAATGGTCGCATAAACCAACAATCATATCTTTTTGGCGAATCCACCCTCCTCTACCATCAAATTGAGTCATTAAATCACTCCAATTTTGCATAGCATGAACTCCGCAATGAGGACATGTAAATGAATTTGCTTTGGGTTCTGGTTTTTGAAATGTCATATTTTAATGAGGTATTGCCGGATATAAAAAGTTATCTCTTATAATTAGGAAATCTATAAAAATCTGCGTATTCTCCTTTTCTTATGGCAAAAAATGATTTAGCTTCACAAATAGCCGGCATTGTTGTATTGGGCATTATAGTTTTAGCTGTTTTTGGATATGCCCTCTTATACCATATTTCCGTAAAATTATTTCCTTGGTTTGTTTTCTTTTACATCCTTTCAGCATTAGCCACAATAATTTTAGTTATAATGATTTTTGTTAAATGGGATGATGAACCAGAAATATTTGCGATATTGGCAGGAATATCTCTTGTTATTTTTATATTTTCAGTAATCGGGGCAAATGTAACTGGAAATTTCATTCAACAAATTCCAGCAACTGATGAAGGCAGAGCGTCCTTGCAGACATGGGATGATTTATGGTTTATAATTGGAATTCCAACTTATGTGCAAGAAACATTCAAAACTGCACTAAATCAACAAACAGAAGAAATATGCAAACAATATGAGGAACAAGTTTGTCAGATGACAAAAAACATTGTTAATACTTACGAAGAAACGCAAGAATTACAAGATTGGGTTGGTAAGGGAAATAAATTAATTGATTTTGTAGAAACACATAAAAAATAATTCTGCGAAGCAGACTATTTGTCCGAAGGACAAGCCCCTGCCCGTTTTCGTTTCTTTGAGCGACAATTTGCTATTTAGGGGAGGGTGGTCGGGGGTATTGAAGTGCCATCTTTAACTATTTTTAATTTCTATCATCGTACGAGTGCCTTCTCACAATTAGACATAACATACATACTATCAAATTTATTTGGTAGTATGTCCTAATATAGAGTATAAAG
>CAZAIT010000026.1:0-3332 GCA_964485325.1 Candidatus Woesearchaeota archaeon
TAACAATTATTTAAAAGTTTAGAGGATTGAACTAATAGATTAACGCCCCAACCGCCCACGACCCCAGTCAAGCATCCTAAAGTGATGTCATGTTTGTTTGCTTTATACTAATTGGTGGCTTTTCTTTTTAAATCTTGTCGACCACTAAGGGGTGACGGAATAATTCTACTAACAAAGCTCCACATTGTCTCTATTCTTCCAACGAATATCAAATGTGGTAGATAATGATTGTATAAGATCCTTTGAAAACTTTTCTGGTAGTTCTATAATAAAACTTTCCTTATTCCTAATAGAAAAACCATGCCCTAGTAAAAAGAGTTTATTATTACAAAGAATATATCTATCATGAAGATGATCATGAGGAAATCCTTTAACGACCACATTCATATTCTCAGTCTTAAAATCCTTTAAATTTTGTGCAGAAACGCTCATATTTGACTTTTTTGAAGATGTTAGAAATTTAATCTTTGCATTTTTTAATTCCTCTAGGGCATCTAAAGTATCCTTATTGAAGTAAGGGTCACAAATTTTTATATCTCCTTTAAGCTCATTTAATATTTTAACAAAATCTTTTCTAGAGGATCTTGGTTTTCCTGATTCGAAATAATAAACTTGTAACTCTTCTTTTTTTACTGAAGGGTATTTTTGTATCCACCCATTTTTATTTTTTAGATAAGATCTTTTTCCTAATAAATCTGAAATGTTCTCGGGGTTCAATCCTTTTTCACTAAGAATCTCTCTAACTTCTTTTGTCTTCCTCTTTGTTTTGAAAAAATCTGACTCCCAAAGAGAATCTATAACTTTTGTGGGGCTTTTCATTTTCTAACTACATATTTCCATTTTTTATCTTCCTTAATCCTGTTAAGGATTTTTGACTTTTTCATAAAATTTACACTTAGAAGTTTTTCAACCGATTTCTTAGGATAATGATAATTTTCTTTTTTTAACTCTTCAAAAATTTCTGCAACGGATCTAGGTTGATTAAATTTTTGTTTGTCGATTAAAAATCTAATACCTCCTGCTAAACCTGAATAATTTTTCTTAGAACTTTTATCCTCATTATTATGTTTTATCCTACTTTTTTTACCCTCTAGAAAATCTAATCTAGATTCTATTTTATTTAACCTCTCCGAGATTGCCTGTTCATCCATCCTGAAATAAAATCTCCTTAATTTTTTTTAGTTTGTAATCAGGTATGGCATATCCTTTTCCTTTTCCATTTTCAACTAGATTTTTATAAGTATTACTAAAAGCGTTGTTAGCATCATTCTCACTTATCATTGCCGATTTACTAGTCTCAGCATTTAAAGTAAACTCTTCATCTATTGACCCTTTCATTTTCATAGCTTTTTTTGCAACTAGATAAACAAGGGCTTTCTTTTGATTTGTTAGTTTATCGTAACTTGCTAAAAAATCAAGATTTCCTTTTGGATCAATAGTTAGAGGTGGTTTAAGAATTTCAGCCACTATTTTACGACTAGCTACTTCATTCGATTCTACGAATATTTCATCTAGCGGATCCATCTTAAAATCTTCTTCAGTCATTTTTAATCTCCTTTAGAATTCTTTGTACAAATAAGGGTTTTATCTCATGAGTATTTCTATTAAGATCTTTCATTATACTCGGCTTTTCATTCCTAACATCAGATAATCTAGCCCTCACTTGTTCTTTTGATTTTCCAAGTATTTTTTCAAATTCTTCATTTTCAATTTCCTTAGATATACTCGGATCTAGTTTATTTGCAAGAAATCTTGCTACCAATATATATTTGACCTTTTCCTTATCGCCCAATTTCTCATCTATGAATCTAACATGACCCTGTTTATCAATTTGGCAAATTTTCAAGATTTTACTGAGAAATTCTTCTATTTTACTTTCCTCAAAGCTTTCTTCATCAACTATAAAAGACTTTTTTAATTCCTCAAGAGACATTTTCTTCTGCTCCAAAAATTTTATTTCTTATTTTTTGTAAGAGTTCTTTAGTTTTTTTGTAATTTTCCATATTGATTTGGTATGCTCCCTTTTCTGATTTTGAGACTGTTTTGTCACTTGTTAAAACATTCATTGGAGCAGGTATTGTAGTTCTAGGAACCGTTAATTTATCTGCAATATCTCCTAATTGCATTGTCGGAGAGTCACAAAATCCCGACTTATATGAAAAATATTTGCCTAATAAATTCAAAAAAATTCTTTCTGCATTATTAAGACTTGTTTCATCTTCAATCAACACATCACCCGTTTCTTCAATAATATGGACTACCCCTTTGCTCATTTCAACTATTGACCTTAATCTTTCTGAAATGGTGTCTCGACTAACAAATAATTCACTTATTATTTCTTTATCTGAGGTATTTTGTTCCATTTTTTTTGAGTTATTTATTAATATTTAAATTCTCTAAATACCTTTGTATAGCTGGCTTTTTAAATGTTTTGTTTTAATAATACACATAATTAATACAATGATTGGCACAACCCAGCTAAAAAATATCTCAAAACCCTCTCAACCGCATCCTAACCAAATCAGACAAACTAACCCCTTTCTCCCCAGCTTCTTTCTTCAATTTCTCTAGCAAAGCAGTCTCAATCCAAACATGAATTTTCGAGTTTCTCATCTTCAAACACAACTCCATATTTAATTTTCAAAATCTCAAGAATCCTCTTCAGCTTTCTAATAATCTCATCAGCATCTACTTTCTCATAAGGCATTTTGCTCTCCATTGAATTTATTTATTTGATTGCCCCAAGAATCCCATCCAGCCATACTTTCCCGAGCAAATAATTCAACCCTAGGTAAATCTCCCATAAGGCTAACAATCATATCACGAATTTCATCAGGTTTTCTAGAATGTTCTCTTCTTTGAGATAAAACTATCTGTGGAACATTTGCGGATTGTCTTTTTAGTTTACCTCTAATTCCTAAAACACATATTTCAGAATTAGCACGAGTCCAAGCACCCATTCCTAAAAATGGTTTACCATTTCCCTTATTAGTCTTGACCCAATTAAATGCAACGGTCACATAACGAAAGCCCCATTGCTTAACAGTTTCAATAGCTTCGGGTAAAATGCCTAATGTAACCCATAGGAATAAAGCACAATTCTCATCTGCAAATTTGTCAATTGGAAAGTTGTGAATATCTTTTATTGGAACGGTAGGATAATGTTTGCTAACGTCAGTTGAATATTTCCATGGAGGATCGGCATAGATGATATTATACTTCTTATCGGATTTTACATTCCATTTGAATTCTTTTCTTTTCATAAATTCTAGAATTAATTAATCCTTAAATAACGCCGAGTGAAAAAAACTATGTAGAAAAGTTTGTAGAAT
>CAZAIT010000027.1:0-3288 GCA_964485325.1 Candidatus Woesearchaeota archaeon
TCAACAACAAATCCTGAATCGATTTCTGTAGAGCAATAAATACATTTTTTCACCATCTTGGGATTTCTTATCAAATTCCCTTTTTAAGTTTTTATGAGATATTTTACTATATTACGAATATTTAAAAACTAAAACAGCAAATAGTAATTATGAAAAAAGTGATTTTATTATTGATGCTATTGTTATCAACTGGGTTCGTATTAGCAGAGTCAGCGTGCAGTTTAGATATTACTTTGTTAAATCAGGATCCTTATCCAGCAATACCTGGAGAATATGTTAAGTTGGTTTTTCAAATAGATGGGACAGATGACCCAGCATGTAATGACATAACATTTACGTTACCCTCAAAGTATCCTGTAGAATTTAATCCTGGAGAATCAGGAGTTAGAACTTTTAAAAAAGTAGACTATATCAGAGATTATGGCTCAAATATATTAATTCCTTATGAGGTTCGAATAAACGAAGATGCTATCGACGGAGCAAATCCAATAGATATCGTGGTCCAAAGTAAAGGTGGAGCAAAAGTCTCGAAAACATTTAATGTTGAGGTTCAAGATATTAGGGCGGATTTTGAAACTTACATTTCAAATTTCGATTATACAACAAATGAATTGACGCTAGGAATCTTAAATATTGAACAATCAGATATAGAAGCGTTAGTAGTGAGAATACCAAAACAAGATAATGTGATAATAAAGGGTGCTAACCAGATGATAGTTGGAGACCTTGATTCAAACGAATATACGACAGCGGATTTCGAAGCAATGCCATCTAATGGAGAAATAACTTTAGAGCTAATTTATTCAGATACAATAAATACACGAAGAACAATAACAAAAACGGTAACATTTGATTCTTCTTATTTTACAGATAGAAAGTCTAATCAGAAGTCAGGTGGAGTAGGAAATTATATATTATTAGGGATTGTATTAGTTATAATTGGTTGGATAGTATTTAGAAAAATTAAGAAGAAAAAGAAAAAATAATTTTTATATCCAAAATTTTCTATAAGATAAATTTCCAATTTCTATTCATGTCTCAGAGCATCTACGGTATTAATTTTACTAGCTCTCCACGCAGGTATCATTCCAGAGATAGCTCCATTAAGAGTTGCAAATAATATTAATCCTACAAACAAGACCCATGAATAATGAGGGCTAAGGAATCCATATCCAAGTTCTTCTAAGATATTTGCCGCTAAAATTGTTCCACCATATCCAAGTAGAACCCCAAGAACTCCCGCTATAAATCCAAGGAATCCAGATTCAAATAAAAATATTTTGAAAATTTCACTATTTCTAGCACCTATAGATTTCAATATCCCTATTTCTTTGAATCTTTCCAAGACAGAAGTAATCATAGTATTAGCGGTATTAACAGCGGACACAATTATAGAAATAGATGCGATTAACACAATAAATCCAATTATAATATCTAGAACTACTGTAAAAGATTCTAGTAAGTCGGCATATGACTCAACGCTAAAATCTTCCTTACCTTTATCCAAATTTCGCGATTGTCTTAACTTTGTCTCGACTCTTTCAGACACATCATCTAAATTATCCTTATCAGCTCTAGCAATAATCATCGCATAAGAAAGGTCCTTGTCTGGGTAAAGTTCACTCATAAAATCATTCGTAATGTAAACATTGGAATCGTCCTGAGGATTTCCAACAGATTCATAAAATCCCACAATTCTAAGTTCTTGACCTTGAATATTTATTTTACTATTCAAAGAATAAGATTTTGGAAAGATCTTATTCTTAATAAGATAATTATAACCCAAAGTAACCTTCCCAGAATCTCCTTTCCTTAATTCTCGTCCTTTTTCTATTTCTATATCTGAGAGTTCCATAATCATAGGTAATCCAGGATCGTAGCTAGTAACAAAAATATATTTCCTTACATCATCTTGAATAGCCTCTCCGGTGGCCATATACATACCTGTCGCCTCATATATTCCAGCGGTTTTCTCTACAGCTCTTATATCATCGTCTAAAAGTTTAAATGCACTATCTAGTCCTGGGATATCAACTTCTTTTGGTTGGATAAGTAATTTATCGGCAGAAGAGGAAGACGTAAATTCATCTATATAATCATAGAGCCCCCATCCGAAGCTTACGAAAATAAAAATGGTTGCAATTCCAACCAAGATAGATAAGATAGTTAAGATACTCCTAGCTTTACTTTTTTTAATATTATTTAGAGAATATTTTATACTTTCCTTTTTTATCATCCTCTAAGCGCCTCCACGGGATTTTGTTTAGCCGCACTCATAGCTGGAACAATACCAGCAATTGCACCAATCATAAAACTCCCTAAAAGAGTTCCTCCAATCAGAGCAAAATTAATCACAGGAGAAAGTTCTGCTCCAAGGAATTGGTTTATCCCAATAACCCCAACAATCCCAATAATGGTTCCAAAAACTACTCCCACTAATCCCCCGACCAAACCAAGCATTCCAGATTCGAAAAAGAATTGTAAAAATATTTGCATATTTGTAGCTCCAATAGCTTTCATAATTCCGATTTCTTTTTTTCTTTCAAGAACGGACGTAGTCATAGTATTTACAATTCCAAGAGTTCCCACCAATATAGAAATTGAGGCTATAATTATAATAAAAGCTTGAACTGCTCCAAGGACACTATTCACAGTTTCCATTGCAGATTCCGGAGTAGAAACCTCAAAATCTTCTTCTCCTTCTTTGACGTCCCTACGCTTTCGCATCAATTTCTCTATATCTTCTTTAGTCCTATCCATAAGATCTTTATCTTTAACAATAACTGCAATCATGTCGGCTTCGTTCCCATAATTTACTAAATCATCAAGAACATTATCATTCATCAAAATAACCGAATCAAAAATTAGGCTCCCTTCTTTTTTTAATATACCAATAATTTCAAACTTTTCATTATTAATTAAAACTTTGTCTCCAATTTTAACTCCTTTAATATCTTCTTTATCTTCAGAAAGAGAATATCCAACCACAATTTTTTTCAAATCAGAATCCTGTAATTTTCTTCCTTTATCTATTTCCAATCCCATCACCTCCCAGGCTTTTTTTCTTTTTTCTCCAAGGGGGACAGAGATGGCGTTACTAATAGTTAATTTATCATCAATTTCCAGGGAGATAGTCTCAATATTTCTGGGAAGTGCTACATCTACACTAGAAAGTCTTTCTATCGCGTCTGCGTCATCAATAGTCAATTTATTAACGGCACCACTACCAGGAGGCCCAAAGGAATTCAATCCACCAGCTTGAACAGTAATTACCTGAGTAGAACTAAT
>CAZAIT010000028.1:0-3165 GCA_964485325.1 Candidatus Woesearchaeota archaeon
TTTTTAAAAAATAACAAAACAGCATCGGTAAGTGGTCAACCACTCCAACCGGGTACCCAGAATTGTTAAAACGCCCCTTTGCGTTTAGTATGATTTATAGAGGGTGTTAGGGTTTTTAAAAGTTGTTAATGGTCAATTATATCGATTAATTAAAACTAGGCCTTTAACTTCTCAGTCAAGTCTCCATAGCTCTTAACTACATAATACTCGGTTCCTATTGTCTCAAAGTGTTTTTTCGCACATTCAATTTTTTGTCCTTCAGAATTTCTTAAATCCAACTCTAAGTCTTCCACAATCTTAGTTTCAGAAACAAAATATAATTTATCTGGATTTTTATCAAAAGAAATAGCCCAATCTGGATTATATCTCCCCACTGGAGTGTCTACAACAAACCAAGATGGCAATTTTATGTAAAACAAAACTCTTTTGTCTCTTTCCATATCATTAGCAAAATCCTTTTCACCCTGCCCATCACAGATAACAGAATCGTACACCGTACTCTTAACATCCCTTACCAACTTGGATTCGTAGGTTTCAATATTCCGAAAATTATCTACCGTCCAAAAATCATTGTTCTTATTATAGGTAATCTCATCAATCAAAATTCTTCTTAATTTCCTATTTATCGTTTCTTTTATCTTCTGTAGGAAATCTTCTGGATTTTTTAAGAAAAAATCAAAGTTATCTATTTTGTTTAATATTTCTAATATGGTTTTACTGGTTAATTGCGTGTCTAGTTTAATCTCTTCAATTATATTCGGAATATTCTTCGTACTTTCAAGGTTTTCACGTTTTGATTCTTCAAGTAAATAGTCAACCCCTGATTCAGATTTTGTGAGAGAAGCCCTTTCTATTCTTATGATTGGATCGCTAATTTCAATTTCTTGTATATCATGTACGCTATCCTCAACTAATTTTTCTGTATCTATTTTAACTAAAAATTCTGTTTTCTGTGATATTCTTTTCCATAGCTCCTTAAAATTTTCATTTAATTCAAATCCTTTCTTCGTTTTAACAATTGTTTTTTCACTTCTATTGTCAACCTTTGTCATGGTCATTATTCCGTCATCTTCATATTCTTTCTGGAGGCTACTGGCGTATTCAAGATAACTTTCATTGGCAACAACCGTCAATCTAAATTCTTCGTCAGTTAATCTTGTCCCATCTTGATTTACTGGCAAACGGACACCCCTTCCCAATTCCTGCCTCTTTTTCATCTCAGATTTAGTTTCATTTAGAGTACATATATTAAAAATATTAGGGTTATCCCATCCTTCTTTCAACGCAGAATGCGAAAAGATAAACTGGACATCTTCTTCAAAAGATAATAGTTTTTCTTTATTCCTCATAATCAAATCAAACGCTTCTTTGTTTTTACTTATTGCAGATTCTCTTTCTATTGCCTCGGTCTCATTTTTCATTGCGAAATATCCTTCATGTACCTTTTTCGAGTCTAGGTTCTTAAAATCATCATATTTTAATTTCAACCTATCAAATTCTTCTTCAAAAGTTTTCCTAATAAAACCATCCTTCGGTAAATAATTTGGGACTTTATCTATAAAAAATAAGGATAGAACTTTTATGTTTTTTAATTTTAATTCTTGAGATTTCTCAAGATGCAAAGCGATAGTCTCCCTTATTTGGTTTCTCATTATTTTCTCTCTATCAGCATCTAAACTCTCCCCCAAATTCAATTTTAATCCATTACTCAATTCAATAAATCCCCTGAGCTTATTTATTGAAGAAACTTTTATTCCATTATATTTTGGATTATTTGTTTTCTTGAATAAATCATTATTCTTCTCAGTATCGAATATCATGTCTGATTGGACATATTTTGAAGATGCATTTTTCTTTTGTAAATTTAATTTTGCTTTCAATTTATTTCCAGAGGATGATATTTCCTTACAAGAAATTTGCAATCCGCTATAATCATTTTCTTTAATTACAGAAAGAACATCTATTTTTTTCACAAGTCCGCGATTATAAGCCTCAACCGGATTCAAACTATATAGCAAATTGTAATACTCTTTATGTGTGGCAGAATATCTTAAAGAGAATAGAGGATTCAATAAATTTAATGCCTCTCTTGATTTAATGCTTTCCATATTTTGTGGCTCATCTAGAATTAAAATAGGATTTGTTTTTTGTATTAGGCTTAGTGGCTTATCCCCCAAAGAATCAACCGCCTCACCCCTTAGAATATTGGTATCTTTATTTATGGAATCTAATGTCATAATTAAAATTTCAATATTATTATTTCTAGAAAATTGCCTAATTAGAGACAGTTTCTTAGAGTTATGTTCATAATAATTATAAATTGGTTTGTCATAAATTTTAGAAAAATGCTCTCGGGTTATCTGAAGGGTTTTAATTACACCTTCTTTAATCGCGATAGAAGGGACTAATATAATAAATTTTTTCATACCATATTTTTTATTTAATTCCAAGATGGTCCTAAGATAAACATAGGTTTTCCCAGTACCCGTTTCCATTTCAATAGAAAAATCCATAGAGTCGACGCTTTCTTTTTTTATTTTATTTTTGCCTTGAATTCTTTTCAAATTTGAGAAGATGACTTTTTCTGAAATAGATAACTTATTGGGAATTATGCCGTTCTCCGCAACAAGATAATTATTATTATTTGCAGATTTTTCTCCTACAAAAAGATTCACAGTAGAATCTATCGCTTCCAATTGATAATCTAAGTCTCCCTCAAACTTAAATTTCATTTCAAATTGTCCTTAAGTCGCACTTTAAAGAGATGTTTTTCTTCTGGCTATCGTCTAGAGAAGAATCCAAACAAACAAAAATATCAGACTTCTTTAATTTTAATTCATCTATACTTTTTCCATCTATTTTAGAATCCAATGTTATAAAAAAATTCGAATCAATATCTGTCACAGAATATATTCGGTTGGATTTAATATTTATTTTTTCTATCTGAGAATTTAAAGAATATCCTTCTTTAATCAAAACTTCATAAATAACATCCAATTCTTTATATCCAGCAATCAAGGGTGTCTCAAAAAGTTGTAATTGTTTCTTTAATTTACTAGAATCATCTACTGACTCGTCCCATATCTTATAATTAGAATTTGTTAATCTAAACGCCTTAAAACCCTCTTTTGACTCCAATTGTTTTAGAACTCTTCGTATTCTTTC
>CAZAIT010000029.1:0-2994 GCA_964485325.1 Candidatus Woesearchaeota archaeon
GCACCAATGAACTCCGGTTGGGGCGGATTTTATAAGCCACAAAAGATAGATTTTTATATCTCCTTTTCTAATAACATTAATGAGAAAAGAGGTAATAGTCTTACTTTTATTAGGAATTTTAATAATTTCGCCTTTAGTTTTAGCCCAGGAACAAACTCAAACATATTCTGGTTTTGGTAGATTTGTTGATAATGTTAAAATATTTTTTGCTTCTGGAGATAATGAAGTTAAGTTAGCTCTGGAAATTAGAGAAAAAGAAGTAGCTTCAGCAATAATTAATTCTCAAAATCAAGGTGAAGACAAGGCTATTAAAAATTTAGAAAGAGCCAAGCAAAAACTTCAGATTGTGCAAGAAAAAGTTTCTTTGGATACCTCTGAGCAAATTAAAACAAGCGTTGATGAAATTACTGATAAAATTAATGATGAAGAAAATCTTCCAGATGAATTTGATGGATATCTTTTAGAAGAAGAAAAGACGCAATTAACTGCTATACTTACCGAGAAAACCTATGAATATTGTAGCGAACTTGCAAAAGAGGATTTTGCGTTAATGTTAAAAGATGAAGAGTGTAATCCTAAAACTGCTCCTGAGCCACTTAAAGAGGATTTAGAAAAATTAAAAGACCTTCAAGAAAGGATGTTTGTTAAATTAATATTGGAAATTAGGAGTTGTGTGGATGACCCTGGAACTTGTAATTGTGAAGCTAATGAAGATATTGAAGAAAGGGCAAAATGTGAGGAAATGGTTGCTTTAGCACTTAGATGCGAATATAGTGGGGATGAGGATGCCTGTAGTGAATTAAATTCCATGGAACCTCCAAAAGCAGAAAGTTTTGTTCCTGATTTTTTAATGAATTTATTTAGAGCAAAAGAGAAACAGATGTTATGGGGTGACAGTCCTTCAGATTGTGTTCCTGAAGAATGTTGGAATGAAAATGATAAACCAGAATGTAAACAATATGATAAGTTTAAAGAAACAGAAGACGATTGGGATGAATACGGGAATTTTATAGGACCAAGAGATAAGTGTGGTAGAGAAGGGCAAACTCCAACGATGAAAGAAGGAATCCCACAATGTTTTGACGGTGATGTTTTCTTAGAAGAAAAATGTGGTAAAATTACAATGGTTGAAAATGGGGAAGGCTTAATAAATTATATTATTGAAAATGAAATTAATAAAATTGTAGATGAATTTGAAAATAAATCAAGACAATACGCACCCGGGACTTCTGCCAATGGGACAATGGGAGGCAATGGAACAATGGAGATTAGAGAAGGGTGGATGATGGAGAACAACGAATGGGTAGTAGATGAAGGAGCTCAGGAAATAAAAAAAGAGATGAATGAAATTAGAAATCAAATTGAAAATATAACTTATGCTTCTGGGACTGGTCCCAATACTGTTGTAAGAGGAAATGCTTCTGGTGATGATGGATTAAAAACAGAAATTAAGAAGGGTGCTACAGAAGGAAATGCTTCTGGTGATGATGGATTAAAAACAGAAATTAAAACTTATTCTCCTGGAGATGATACTGAAAAAAACGAGGTTGTTGAAGGTGGAGAGGCTAGTGGAGGAGAAGCTCATTATGATCCTTCGATAACTCATGCCCCAGGAGATACAACCGATGGAGATTGTGGAGACGGGGTTGATTGCGGAGATGGTAGTGCAGAACCTGGAGTAGAATCAGAAATTTTCGATAATGTTGACGAAGATTAAAAAGAGATAATTTTTACCAAACCCTCACATAATTTAACAAAAAATTATATCCAGACGTAAGCGCAATTATTCAGACCACACAAACTATTACCTCACATTCCGGCATATTCAAATCTAGACCGGAGAATTTTTCATCGTGTGTTCAACACACTAGATTTCACAAAAAATGGCAAAACTTACCATAAAATGGCAATATAATACCACAAAATGGCAAACTTTAAAAAGACTGATTATATCTCTTAAGTATGAAAGCTGAAAATAAAATTTATGAAGCATTTTACGAAAGTAAAAAAGAATGGTTATACTTTACAGAAATAAGAAATCTTACCAAATTATCAAACAGCTCTCTTCAAAACGTTTTATTAAAACTCTTAAATTCTAAAAAAATTAAAAAGGATAAGCAAACCTCAAATGTTTATTACAAAATTTTTAATACAGAAAAATTAGAAATTTTTAATATTTTCGATAAAGAAAGATTAAACAAGTTAAACCCAAATGTAAGAATACCCCTAAAAAATTTTCTAAAGGAAATTCTCTCCGAACTAGAATTTATTATTCTCTTTGGATCGGCTTCAAGGAGACAGGAAAAAGAAAGTTCTGATATAGACTTATTAGTAGTCTTACATAAGTTCGAAGATAATAAATTACAAAAACTTTATGAAAAAGAAACGAAAAACAAGCTAGAAAAACTAAGAAAGAAAATAAACTCCGAATCGAATCATCCACTAAACATAGTTTATATAAATCTAGATATATTTAAAACTTCCAAAGATCACCTGATCATACAAGCAAAAAATCATGGCTTCCCAATATCAGGAAACCTAAAATATTACGAAGAAAATGAAAAAGATTAAAGACTATTTTGAAAATGAAAAATTTCTCGATAGAGAGATAAAATTTCATAAAGATAAGAAAAACCTAATCGAATCAAAACACTCCCTAGAATTAATTGACGCACATCTAGAAAAATCGAAACATAACCTTAGAATGGTAGACTTGCTAATAAAAAACAAAAATTATAATGACTGGGCAGTTGTGGGCCTTTATTATGCCCTCTATCACTCCTGTCTAGCTCTCCTAGCTAACAAAGGCTATTCCTCTAAGAATCACCTAGCCACACTACTATTCCTGATAAAAAATTATTCTAACTTCTCATTTGAGGAAATAGAAATGATTGAAGAATTGTCGATAAACAAATCTGATGCAGAATTTTACACCGATTTAAAACAAGAAAGACACAGCGCAAGCTATTCTACAAATAGTCTCTTTAATGAGGG
>CAZAIT010000030.1:0-2960 GCA_964485325.1 Candidatus Woesearchaeota archaeon
TACGGAAATCGGGAAGAAAATAAGAAAGCAAATAACAGAATAATTATAAAACCCCTAATCCATTCTATTTTTATGCTGTTAACAAAATCAAACTACCTACTAGGCCTACAATGCCCAAAACTACTCTGGGTTGCAAAAAACGATAAGACAAGAATCCCAGAGCCAGACTTCTCAGCGAAACATAAATTCAAAATGGGAGACATTATCGGTGTTTTAGCTACAAAAGTTTTCCCCGGAGGAACAGACCTCGCAGACTTAGGGTTTAAGGAAAATATTGATGAGACAGAAGAAGCTGTTGAGAAAAGACAAACAATTTATGAAGCAGGCTTTATGGTTAATAATTTATTTTCTAGAGGAGATGTCTTAGTCCCTGTGGGAGAAGATGAGTGGGATATTGTAGAAGTTAAATCTGCGACACAGGTTAAAGATGTAAATATTCATGACGTTTCATTCCAGAAACATGTTTATGAAAAAGCGGGTCTAAAAATCAGAAATTGTATTCTTATGCACATTAATAATCAGTATATCAAAGATGGAGAAATTGAACCAGAAGAATTGTTTGTTCAGGCAGAGATTAATGATAAAGTTTTGGAATATTCGGAGGGAATTGAAGAAAGAATATCTGAGATGCAAGAAATTATCAACTCGGATGAGCCAAAGTTTAAAATTGGAGTTCATTGCTCAGATCCTTATGATTGTTCTCTAATGGATGAATGCTGGAAAGATGTTCCAACTGGAAGCGTATTTGAGTTTTATAGAATGTTTAAGAAAAAATGTTTTGAATTACATGATGGGGGAATTGTCTGCCTGAATGAAGTTCCGGAAAATATTAAGTTAAACGATAAACAAAAGATTCAAAGAAGGTTGGCGTTTGATGGTGGAAAACATATCGATAAACTAGCTATTAAGAATTTTCTTAGTGGATTGAAATATCCAATTTATTATTTAGATTTTGAGACGATTAATCCGGCTATACCGAAATTTAACGGGATGAAGCCATATCAAAGGATTCCTTTCCAGTTTAGTTTACATATTCAGAAGGAAGATGGTGGTGAGTGTGAGCATATATCATTTTTAGCGGAAGGCACGAGTGATCCCCGATCTAAGTTTATGCAGGCACTTAGGGACGGTTTGGGCGACGCTGGGAGCATTTTGGTCTACAATCAGGGGTTTGAGAAGGGAGTTCTGAATGAGGGCTGTGATGCTTTGCCAGAGTTTAGAGAATGGTATGATGGGAATATTTTTGGGAGAGTGAAGGATTTGTGGGACGTCTTTAAGGACTTTTCTTATTACGACCCGAAGCAGAAGGGCTCGACGTCTATCAAGTATGTTTTACCTGTTTTGACCGATTTGAAGTATAGCGATTTAGATATTGGGAATGGTATTCTAGCTAGCCTGGAATATGAAAGGGTGACTTATGGATACGTAGAAGAAGAAGACAGAATGAAAGTTATGAAGGCGTTAGAGAACTATTGTGAGTTGGATACTTGGGCTGAGGTTGAGATAATTAGGGCGTTGGGGAAAGAATTAAAAGAAGATGTATCCAATGATTGATATGGTGGAAAAGATAGTTAAAGAGTCTGTTAATATTGTTGAAGAAAGACTGGATAGACTAAGGGAATTTTTCCCAGAAGTTTTTTCTGAAGGTAAAGTTGATTTCGAAAAACTTCATGAGGTCCTAGGAAATTTCTCAACCCAAGGGGAAGAAAGATATTCTTTTAATTGGGTTGGAAGGCAGAAGGCTTTTAGGTTATTCCAAGAAAAGGCTAAAGGGACACTTGTTTTTGATAAAGAGGAGTCCGTTGAACCAGAAAAAACGGAAAATGTATTTATTGAGGGAGATAACTTAGAGGTTTTGAAACTATTACAGAAAAGCTATCAAAACAAGATAAAAATGATGTATATAGATCCCCCCTATAATACTGGAAGGGATTTTGTATATAAGGATAATTTTAAAGATTCTATTAAAAATTATTTGGAACAAACTGGGCAGGTAGATTCTGAGGGAAATAAGATGTCAACAAATACTGAAACAAATGGAAGATTTCACTCTGATTGGTTGACAATGATGTATCCTAGACTATTCCTAGCTAAGAATTTATTAAAAGAGGATGGTGTTATTTTTATTTCAATAGATGATAATGAAGTAGTAAACCTAAAAAAAATTTGTGATGATATATTTGGAGAGAATAATTTTGTTAATACTGTAGTTTGGCATAGAAAAAGAGGAAAGGATAACTCTGCAAAATTTTTAAGTAGGGTTCATGAATACTTATTAATTTATGCGAAAGATATTAATAAATTGACATTCAAAAGAATT
This sequence comes from Candidatus Woesearchaeota archaeon, assembly GCA_964485325.1. GTDB lineage: Archaea > Nanobdellota > Nanobdellia > Pacearchaeales > GW2011-AR1 > JAGVXH01. Next base: position 2,321 of record CAZAIT010000030.1, read on the forward strand.
GAATTAAGTCCAGAAACTCTAAAACAATATACTAACCCCGATAACGATGAAAGGGGAAATTATCGTAAGTTAGCCCTTTGGAGACGAGGAGGACAAGGAGGAAGTAAAGAATATGGATTTACCACAAAAGAGGGTCAAACCGTTTCTCCTAGACAATGGTTGGTAAACGAAGAAACAATGAAAAAATTGGATACTGACTCTAAAATTGTTGTAATTGGAGATAATTTATACAGAAAACTTTTTTTGGCTGAACATAGCGGTAATATACCTGAAACAATTTGGCTTGATACTTCAAATACAGCTAATGCGACAGATACAATTAAGAGTCTATTTGATGGAAAAAGTTATTTTGATACCCCTAAGCCTCTTGAATATATAGAAAGAATGTTGAAGTTGGCAACGTGTAGTGGAGATATAATCCTTGATTTTTTTGCAGGTTCGGGAACAACTGCACATGCAACCTTAAAATTAAATAAAGATAATGATGAAAATAGAAAATTTATTTGTGTTCAAATTCCAGAAAAAATAGATGAAAAATCTGAAGCATACGGAGCAGGATACAAAACAATATCTGAAATTTCCCGCGAAAGAATACGAAGAGTTCTAAAACAATTGGAGTCAAAAGAGGGTTTTAAGGCGT
>CAZAIT010000031.1:0-2465 GCA_964485325.1 Candidatus Woesearchaeota archaeon
AAATGGCGATGTTTGCATAACTTTCCCCTTAATGATAACAAGCGTTTTAGATAAACTAGAGAAAGAAGGATTGCTGAAATGAATAATAATAGCTATCCACCTATAGAATCAATTAAAGCAACTCTTTGGAAATTCGAAGATACTTTTATACATACAAAAAAGATAATTCCTGTATCCATACCAAGAGCAAGAGGAGAAATAGAATCCTCTTTAGAAATATATAATCATAGTTGCTTCGAAAAATCTATTATTCTAGCTCAAAGACTTCTGGAAAAAAATATTAAAGTCAAAGGGAAACTAATTGGAATCCCGAGGATTCCGTATAAAATAGCAATTATGTTAGAATTAGGCCCTAAGAAAAATCCTTATTATCTAACAACAGGAACAAGCAACTATGTAATAACAGATCATTACAGCAAAAAAGCAGACAAGGTAATCACCACTAAATCTTTATCTGAAATAACCGAAAATGATACTTGGCCTAAGTTATTTGGATTAGAAAACTGGGAAAGTCTTAGACACGAATTCCCAAAATATAACCATTTTATTTATTCTTTAGTTGCATCTCTTGAAAACATAACTAGGGATTTCAGAAAAAAGAATATATCCTTAAGAAAAAGCATAGAAAATCTTTCTCTGGAGACTATATGATGAAACCCCATTTCATCCTTTCAAAATCCAAACTTATTGAACAGGCTAAAACATTAGAAGATTTGGGATTGGAAATATCTTACTCTTACAAGACAAATCACGAAGTCGGAAACTTATTACAAGAATTATCTCCGTCCGTCAATTTTTCAATTCACGCGAAAGAAGAAATAGAAATGATAAAAGATAAATCAAAAATTTCTTTCTTTACACAGGCCGAATCACTAGAAGAGTTAAAAGAAATCCTCAAAAATGGAATTCAAACTTTTGTTGTTGATAACGAAATAGATTTAGAAAGAATTTTGCAAGCGTCAAAAGAATCTGATAAAAAAATTAACTTATCTTTGAGAATGAAATTTCAAGAACATCGAATCGGAACTGGAAAATATTTTGTTTACGGAATGTCTTCAAAAAAAATTAATGAAATTATTTCAGAAATTAAAAATAATCCTTTTATAGAAAAATTGGGTGTTCATATCCATAGGAAATCGCAAAACACATCTGAATGGGAAATTGAAGAAGAATTGAAAGATTCTTTAACAGAAGATTCTCTAAAAAGAATAGATGCATTAAATCTTGGAGGTGGCTTGCCAGCAAAATATCGAAGCTATACATCAAAAATTCTACCTTATATTTTCCAAAAATTGACAAATGCAAAAAAGTTTCTTGAAGGATATAACATCGAAACAATAATAGAACCCGGACGTTTTCTTGCCGCGCCCTGTATAAAACTTCAAACCGAAATTATCCAAGTTCAAAATAATAATTTAATCGTAAACACAACAATCTATAATTGTGCGTTAGATAATATATTAACAGGGACAAAAATGTTAGTAGAAAATGAATTAGGCGAAGATAATGAAGGAGGATATTATTTGATAAAAGGTAATTCTCCAACTCGTGATGATATATTCCGATACAAAGTAAAACTCGACAACCCAAAAGTGGGCGATACAATCACATTTCTAAATGCCGGTGCTTATAATTATACCACCGATTTTTTTGGTTATAAAAAATTAAGAACTGAAATTGTGGATTAATTTATTATAAATGGCCCCTATTCGTGATTTACATTTCGTAAAATATTTATTTGAGCATTTGTTTTTACTCAAAGCGAATCACTCACCAAGAAAAAACTACGTTCGATTCAGAATTTAATATGGCCCCACCAAGAATCGAACTTGGGTCTGCTCGGTGTAAACGAGATGGTCTGCCATTAGCCTATGGGGCCGCTAATAATGTATAATTATTATCTTGTTTTATAAATTTAACCCTATCGTCTCAACTGATAATAATGAGAGAAGTTATTTCTTCTTATTTCTTAATCTGAAATTAGGCATTAAGTTTAGAACAAGAACAGTTCCTATGATAAGAATTAATCCGATAAGAATTAATCCGAATGAATCATTTGAATCTTTAATCATATTTTGACTAAAAAATTCAAAATAATATATTACTTGGGATAATCCTGATAAAGCTAAAATTATAGTGGCAAACATCAAAATTTTTGTAAATTGTGTTTGTTCTTTCAAAATTTTAACCTGTTCTTTCAAAATTTTATCTTGATTTTCTAGAGATTTCTCTTGAGCTTCTGCAAGTTTAACTTGACTCTTATAAAAATCTCTTTCATCATTAGTCATAATATTAGCCATAGAACAATTACTCAATCAAACCTTAAAAATCTTTAGAAATCATCTAGTCGGCAGTAATGAGGGAATTTAGTCTACCTCTAACTATCACAATGAAGCATATTCGGTATCGTAAAGTTTTCTTTAATATAGAAATTTTTATAAAGGAAAGTTTCTGTTAAATTAGAT
>CAZAIT010000032.1:0-2432 GCA_964485325.1 Candidatus Woesearchaeota archaeon
GATTTAGCTGGGAATACAATCGGAAGAATTTCTGGAGGACAGATTACAAAGCATGACAGAATGAGAGCGAATCCAACTATTGCTATGTTTATTGCAAAGAAGATACAAGATGTCTGTAGAGATTATAGGATAAACACTCTTTATGTTAGAATGAAGGGACAAACTGGAGCTACTGGTATCGGACCTGGTGCTCATGCAATCGTTAGAACTTTAACTAAAGAAGGTTTTAAAATTTTAAGTATGAATGAAACAACTTGTATTCCTCGTGGCGGACCAAAAAAGAAAGGTGGGCGAAGAGGAAGAAGAGTATAGGCTTATAAACTAAAAATCAAATAAAATAAAATGGAAACAACAAAAACACCAGAAGAGATTACTTTTATTAGTAAATTGAATGTTAGTTTGGCTAATGCAATTCGAAGAAGTGTTGGAGAGGTTCCTATTTTAGCAATTACCGAAGCAGATATTTACAAAAATGATTCTGCTCTTTACGATGAAATAATCGCGCACAGGTTAGGTCTTTTGTCTTTGAAGAATCAAAAAATGAAAGTTGGCCAATCCATAGAGATGAAAATGAAAGCTAAAGGAGAAGGAGAGGGTATAGAAATTCTTGCAGGAGCACTTGACGGAGATATTGTACATCCAGAAACACCTATCGTTTTACTTGGAGATGGGCAGAAAATAGAATTAATCGCTAGAGCTAAAGTTGGAAAAGGAATTGACCATTCTAAGTTTATGCCTGGCTTAGCATTCTATAAACACTTACCTAAAATTAAAATATCTTCAGAAGGGGAAAAACAAAGTGAATTGGCTGAAGCTTATCCAGAAGTTTTTGAGATGTTTGGAGAAAAATTGAAAGTTAAGAATGCAGCTGCTTGTGATTTAGACCAGGAAGATATGACCAGCTATCCTGGTGTTGATATAGAATTTGATGATAATTTGGTATTCACAATTGAATCGTGGGGACAAATTGAAGCTAAGGAAATTTTAACTGAATCATGTAAAGTTTTGAAAGGAAATCTCTCGGAAGTTTCTAAAGCAATTAAGTAATTATATTACATGGATTCCTAAGCTAGTTGGGAATTGGCACACCTGATTAAACTTGCTAACTCCTACAAGGGGAAATGCCGGAGCGGTCAAACGGGATACGTTAAGGGCGTATTGGTTTATTCCTACGGGGGTTCGAATCCTCCTTTCCCCATAAGGGAAAACATAGAAAAAATGGAAATAAAAATAAGTAAAACAAAAATAGAAAAAAGAATGAAACAAAAGATGGACTCTTCTCTAGTTGAAACTATAATCAAACTCAAAAAAACAAATCCTACTTTCGCAAAAGAATTAGCTAGACCAAAAAGAAGATGGCCTGCTATCAACTTAAAAGATATTGATATGATTAAAGGGGATGTTTTAATTGCAGGAAAAATTTTGAGCGCTGGAGAATTAACTGAGGCAAAAAAGGTTGTTGCTTGGGCAGCATCAGAAAAAGCACTTGAAAAAATCAAAGATGCAAAAGGTAGCTTTATTTCAATTATTGACGAAATGAAGAAAAATCCAGAACTAAAAGGTTATGATATACTAAGATAATGACTCTCGAAGAGTACCAAAATATAAGGAGAAAAAAATAATGGCAAAATTAATTTACGACGGAGCGGAAACTGTTTTTGGTAGATTAGCAAGCGTAGTTGCGAAAGAATTATTGAAAGGAAACTTTGTTGATATTATTAATTGCGAAGAAATTCTCGTTTCTGGAGACAAAAAACTAATGGCTAAAAAAATTATGACCAAGAGAGAAATGGGAAGTGGTAGCTCCCTGAAAGGTCCAAAATATATTCGTGTTGCTGACAGATTAGTTAAGAGGATGATTAGAGGAATGTTGCCGAGAGACAGAATGAAAGGGCAGAATGCATTTAGAAGATTAAAATGTTATATTGGCAACGGAGAAGTGAAGGAAGAAGAATTAAAAAATGTAATTAAGTTGGAACATAAGAAACCTATGAAATATTCTACAATTAAAGAGATAGTGAGGTTGTTAAAATGAACAAATTAGTAGTTTCTGGGAAAAGGAAAACTGCGGTTGCTAAAGCTACAATTGAAGACGGCAGTGGAAAATTTACTTTTAATAAAAGAACAATTGAGTCGCTAAGTAACCTTCAACAGTTAGAAATAAGTGAGCCATTGATTATCGCTAAAGATACTTTAGGAAAATTGAATTTTGATATCTCTTTGAATGTTAAGGGTGGTGGAATTGCTTCTCAGGTAGAAGCTGCTAGATTAGCCATTGCCAGAGCTATTGTTAAATTTACTAAAGATGATAATCTTAGAAATATATTTTTAGCTTATGATAGGAATATGTTAATTGCTGATACTAGAAGAAAGGAAGCTTGTAAGCCTGGGGATTCTAAAGCTAGAGCAAATAGACAGACTTCATTTAGATA
>CAZAIT010000033.1:0-2387 GCA_964485325.1 Candidatus Woesearchaeota archaeon
CCAGAGATTTCTCCAGGATAATGCCCCATCCTATCATCTAGCTCAACTAATTTTAGAAGTTCTTCCGCCTTTTCCCTTCTCTCCTCTATGCTTATTCCCTGAAACATCATCGGCAACATAACATTCTCCTTTACAGTAAGATTAGGAATCAGATTAAAAGATTGAAAAATAAATCCAATCTTTTGTCCTCGAATTTGCGCTAAATTAGATTCGCTTAATTCGGAGACATCTCCATCATCCAAATAAATTGTTCCATGGGTTGGCATATCTAAGCTTCCAACCAAATTCATTGCAGTAGATTTCCCAGAACCACTTGGTCCCATAATGGCAACGAATTCTCCTTGGTAAACCTTAAATTCTAAATGGTCAAGTGCCTTAACTATAGAATCTCCCATTTGATAATGTTTTGACACATCTCTTAGTCTGATAACCTCTCTCTGTGCCTTATCACCCATATGCCAAATACACAAATTACCTATATAAATTTAATGATGATACCAATAGGAGACTATACAATAGAAAACTATATAATAGTATAAATCATATAATATAATGAAAGAAATGATTTTAAAATTTCATCCAGAGTTTCAAAAAGAAATTTTTCAAAAAGTAATAAATAAATATGGGGGATCAATTAACGCAGAAAAATATCTCAATATTCCCGCCTCATCAATACGGGGATATAAAAATCTATATTTCAATTATGTGCCAAAAGCAGTTATGGATAGGATCGTGAAGTTAGATATTATAAAATTAAAAGAAATTCAGGAAAGAGTTATCTTGTCAGTAGATAAGTTAAAACTGATTAATAACAACCTTGATGCAGGTAGAGTAAAAAGAAAAAATATACTGGCAAGATTAAAAAAAGACATACCATGCGTTAAAGAAATAATTACAGATAACAAAATAGATGTATATAAGTGGTTTAAGCAATATAAAAAATTATTAGATTCCGGATTTAGAAAAACAAACCATAAAACAAAAGGTAAAAATATCCTAGTAGAATATAGCAATTATGATAAGACCTCAATGAGATTATTCCAAGTAACATTGCCCAAAGAGATAATAATGGATGATGAATTTTCGTATTTTTTCGGACTATGGTGTGGGGATAGGGCCGGTGGAAAGCGATTTGGAGTATGTAATCAAAACAAAGAGATATTAGAGTTTGCAGAGTCTTTTTTAAGAAAGCATGGCCAAACAGTTCAGAAAATTCTTTATATATCTCCGAGCATTAAAATTCCCAAGATAAGCTATGATAAAATGTACTATACTAAAGATGATATAAAAGGATGGTGCCTTTCAATACATTCACAAAATGGGATATTATCCTCGTTTTTTCACTATCTCCAAAAAAATCTAAAAGAATTATTAAACTCAATAAAGACCGACTCCTTTTTTGCTGGACTTTTCGATGCAGAGGGCAACGTCTCTCTTTATAATAAGTCTTTTAGGTGGGCATGTCAAAATAAAGAATTGGTAGCTATTTATAAGAAAACTTTAGATAGAGAAGGATTAAAAAATAGATACGATGGATCATCAATAGTTTGTTATGATAAAGAAAGTTTCTTAAGAAAAATATACCCCAACTTGAAGCACCCCGAGAAGATAAATAAAACAATGCTACTATGTAACATAGGAGGGGACCTTTTGGAAGAACACAAAGAGGTATTAAGGTATGTGGAAAATTTCCCAAATTCTACTCAGAAACAGATTGCGAAAGCTTTAAAAGCGAATAAAGTTTACTCCAGATTAAGGATACTAAAAGATTTTGACCTCGTATCTAAAAAAGGATATCCACATAGATATGTAATATCCAAAAAGGGGAAAAATCACCAGGAGAAAAAAAAATTATAATTCCAATTAGATGTTTTTCTTGCGGAAAACCAATAGCTCATTTATATGCAAAGTATAAAGAGATGGTAGAATCAGGAATCTCTCAAAAAGAAGCCCTAGATGAACTAGGAGTTAAAAGATATTGCTGCAGAGCTCAAATATTAGGCCAAACAGATACATTGAAGTTAATTAATAAGTTCAAAAAGTTCTGATTAGTTTTTCCAGTGTTAAAAATATTATTAAATCTTTAGAAAATAAAAATAGACAGCTTCGTGCGTTCCCATCAGAGACAGTACAGACACGAACACAACAAGCTTAACTTCTGAGTTCGGAATGGGATCAGGTGTAACCAAATTGCTATGGCCGTCTAATTCTTTCACAAAATCTCCGTTTATAAAACTGTCGATTTCAAATCAATAACTTTTTATATCAAATTTATTCAATTACACTATGAGTATTTTGATTTAAATCAAAATTCGTTATTCAAAAATTTATAACGAGGGAATGCCGGAGCGGTCAAACGGGGCAGACTCAAGATCTGTTGGCTTATG
>CAZAIT010000034.1:0-2287 GCA_964485325.1 Candidatus Woesearchaeota archaeon
AAAAGGGAAAATAAAAATTATCTTATTTCGTAAGTTACCGAAATTCTACCTTGAACTTCTCGCTCTCCGATTTGGATTGAAGTGGTTTGTTCTATATCTCTAGTCGATGCTTCCATCATTCCAGATGCTAACCAAGGTTGGTATCCAAAACTAGATTCACTAACAGAAACTAATTTACCAAGTCGCCCATCAACGCCACTAACCATAGCTTTAGCTTTTAATTTCGCATCCGCTCCAGCTAATTTCAATGCTTCAGCTTTGTATTCACTTTCCAATTCCGGGCTTAAACTAAATCTTACGCTTCTAAGTAAAGCTCCAGCATCAACACCAGCATCAATAAGTAAACCTATTTCCTCGTATTCATCAGAACCAAACTCAACACTAATTTCGTGAGTTGCTTTAAACCCAAGAGATTCCCTTCCATCATCTTTCCATTCAAAATCTTCGTAGATATTATAGTTTGTAGTTTCAATTTCTTCTCTCTCGAATCCTGTAGCAATCAAAGCTTCAATAACAGCGTCGACAATCACAGCATTAGAGTCCTTGGATGCCTTAGATGTATCTTCTGTTGTTTCCGCAGCAAAATTAATACTAACTATGTCCGGCATAACTGTAACAGTCGCTTCTCCTTGCGTGTTTATCATTTTCCTTTCTGTAGAAACTGTAAAAGTTCCGAGAACAAGCAATGTCACGACAAAAACCGCAACAATAATCATTCCAGTAATTTTAATCGAATTATCTATCTTTTTCATTTATTATTACTCCTCCTTTCAATAAAATTAAATATTTTATTTTCATGATGAACCTCTGGTTTTTCTTTCATTATATATTGTTAATATAACGAATAACATAATTGAAAACCAAGCACCGAACAAAAACCATGACCAAGGATTTATACTAGACCAAAACACACTTTGTGTTGCAACAGTTTCTCCGGCAAAACTAGCTGCCTTCTCAACAGACAAAGTATTCCTAGCAGCCATCAACATCTCCGGCGCAACTTCTCTAATAGTCGGATTTGTAAACTCTCTGATAGTCAAAGCAGCCAATCCCGTCAACCCAAAAATCCACGCAAAAGTTTTTCCAAAATATTCCTTAGGAGAAATAATTATTTTCTTGTTTGAAACTTTATAAGAATCCATTCTCCTACCTTTCACACTCCACCAATGTCCAGTCTTTTCAATCAACCCAGTTTTTACCAATTTCTTCACATTATAACATGCAGTATTCAAAGGAATTTTCAATTTCTCCGAAATATCCGTAATTGTCATTTCCTTTTCAATTAACAAATCCAAAATTTTATTACAAGTCTTGCTCCCAATAACTTCACCAATTTTTTTTACTTTGTCATCGCCAAGCGAAACCAAAATATGTTTACTATGCATAATTTAATCTATCAAATTTAGTATATAAAGAATTCGATAACTGCAATCCTATTTGCAGTTATCATGATAATTTGGAAATCTTAAAAAAGGAAGATTACCTTCTCTAGGCACAGGAAAATCTCTATTTGAAATAGAACGAGAAGGCGAACGTATAACGGTGATAGAACTAAGTTCAATCTTATCAGAAATATTGCGTAAATATTGTTCAAACATTTCTTCTCCAGAATTAAAAGCTTCATTAAAACCTTTTTTAACCCACTCTTCAATTGGATGGGTACAAACACCTTCACCATCTATTCTTTCCCAATCACTATAATCTAAATTACTACGATTTTTATTAGAGGCAATAATGTCTAAAGAAAATTTTGCAGCTTCTGTTAAAGTTCCTCTATTATCAAGATAAGGAGAAATAACTTTTACAAAATTCTTGTTTGTTGCAATCAAAGTTGAAGTATACCAAAAAATAGATTCTAAATTTGGATTTCCCGAAATAAGAGCTCTCATATGTGCTGCAGATGGAATAACGCCTTCTCCTTTTTTGTGCCTTTCTAAATAAGGAGATATTATGTTTCCAATCTCTCCAGGATGACCCTCTAATGTTCTTATTCCTCCAGCAGAATATTTAACCTTATAACTATCCATCTCTTTTACATAACACTCCAACTTATAAATTTTCCTTTTCCGTTACCATTTTAGAATTAAAATCAGCTCAGGATAACATCAAATAGGATTGATGTTATCGCCAATTTCTGCCGCTACTACCCAAGAATTATCCACTACCACTTGCCAGTCAAACGCTATATAAAGCAAAGTATAATCCAAAATATACACCCGAATTCCTATTTTTATATAAAGAAAAAATTCCTTTTTTGAGCAAGGAGGTAAAAATGGAAATAGATTTA
>CAZAIT010000035.1:0-2146 GCA_964485325.1 Candidatus Woesearchaeota archaeon
CTTGCTTATTTATGGATGGATTAAAACGTATTAATAAGTATATTAGCGAATCAGGCTTTTGCTCCAGGCGTGCTGCTGATGATTTAGTTGCAAGTGGCCGGGTTTTTGTTAATGGAAAAGTTGCCGAGATTGGCACAAAAATTTCAGAAACAGATAACGTTCTTGTAGATGGTAAACCAATTGATACTAATGTTAAGAAAGTTTATTTAGCTTTCAATAAACCAGTCCTAATCACTTGTACTACTGATTCTCGTGATCCGGATAATATTATAGATTTCATAGGATATAAGGAAAGAATTTTTCCTATCGGTAGGCTTGATAAAATGTCTGAAGGATTAATTTTTTTGACTAACGATGGCGATATAGTAAATAAAATTCTTAGGTCTGAGAATGAAAACAAAAAAGAATATGTTGTGAAAGTGGATTTAGAGGTGACAGAAGATTTTCTAAATAAAATGTCTAGCGGAGTTAATATTTTAGATATAGTAACAAAGAAATGCGAAGTCTATAAAATTGGGAAATATGAGTTTGGAATTATTCTAACCCAAGGAGTTAATAGACAAATTCGTCGAATGTGCGAGACGCTTGGGTACAAGGTGAAAAAATTAAAACGAATTAGAATAATGGATATTGAATTGGGTAATCTTAGTGTTGGTAAATTAAGGGTATTGAATAACTCTGAAGTAAAGGGATTGGTTGATAATTCTTAAGGATTTAAAAGATTGAATTAATGGGTGTATGACTCAACCGGAATTTATTCATACTTTTATAACTATTCAAATCATACTCTCTTTAACTTATGATTAAGTTAGCATAAAATCAATATTAGATTTACTTTTTAACTTTAACTGCTTTCATGCCTTTTTCGCCTTCTTCTGTTTCAAATGTAACTGAGTCATCTTTATCAATAGTTACACCTTCTTCAAGACCTGTTTTATGCACAAAATATTCTTTTCCATCTTCTCCAGCTATGAATCCGAATTCCTTTTCAGTGTTAAAAAATTTTATTGTTCCTTTCATTGTTTTTCCCTCCAATAAGATATTAATTTTAGAAGTTTAAAAAGCCTCTTACACGCCTCGGCCGAGTCAGCACTAATGGTTAGATGCCCTAATTTATTCTTTTGGAAATAATTTTTCTTAATAGAGACTGAAAAGAAAATATAATTTTATCTTAAAGAATTAAGTTCTTGGAATTCTTCCATCTTTTCTAATTTTATAAGTGTTTTAGTTTCAATTTGACGTATTCGTTGATGGCTTAACTTGTAATTCTTCGCCAACTCTTTTAATGAATACTCTCCATCACTACTATTAGTCCCATATCTTTTTGATAATATATCTGCTTCTCTAGGGGATAATTTCTTATGTAATAAACTATTAATTTCTCTTAAGTTATTATTTTCTTCTGCAAAATATCTAGAATCTTGAACAAAACCAGAAGGAGCAAGCCCTTCATCTCGTTGTCTTTTATCAAAAGGAAGATGCCACGTACTAATATAGGTTAAATATTCAATAGAACCTTTATCTTTACCAGTTATATTAGAGATTTCTTCTATGGAATGTCCATCTGCTTTCATTGAAGAAATTATATCTGCGATCATACTAGTATACCTTGGCAATCTTATTATTTTAGATTTTTCATATATCCCCTTAAGGATACTTTCTCTTATCCAATATACACCATATGTAATAAATTTGCATCCTTTTGAGGGGTCATATTTATCTACACCTTTCATCAACCCAATATTCCCATCTTGAATTAAATCTAATAATGATAGCCCTCTATTTTGATATTTTTTTGCTACATTAACAACAAATCTTAAATTTGAAGTTACTAGCATTTCTCTATATTTATCAATTCCATTAATTATACTTTCATCAATTTTCTTTTCGTCATCTTCGCTTAATAATGGATATTTATTTATTTCCTTTAGATATAGTTCAAGAGCTCCCATAAAAAAATAAATTATTATTATTTTATAAGAATATATGTGATTAAGTTTTTGAAATGCCCTCAACTGGAGTTCTTTGGTGAGTAGGCATATTCTTTATAAAAAATTAGAAGATAAAAATGAGAGTACAAATTTTAACGTTACCCCTCTCAAGCTTAACCGAAGCCAAACATCCAACCGGGTTGAAGCCAACCGAA
>CAZAIT010000036.1:0-1805 GCA_964485325.1 Candidatus Woesearchaeota archaeon
ACCCCTCTCAAGCTTAACCGAAGCCAAACATCCAACCGGGTTGAAGCCAACCGAAGCCAACAACAGATAGGTTGAGTAATATAGTCACGGGTAAAGACTATTTAAACATTTCGCTAACAACATAATAAAATCCCAATATTTAAATAATCTAAATAATTTTAATTAAAATGAATAACCCAACAGAAGAAGATAAAAAATTTATCCAGAAATGTATTGAAATTTCAGAGGAATCGAAAAAAAGAGGCGATGCGCCATTTGGTTCTTTAATTGTGAAAAATGGAATAATTATTTCAGAATCAATAAATAACGCACAATCAAGAGTCTCAGACCATGCAGAAATAATCGCGTTACATAAAGCACACCAAAATTTAGGCACACAAAATCTCTCAGAATGCACGCTCTATACGAATTGTGAACCCTGCCCAATGTGCTCATTTATGATAAGAGAATATAAAATAAAGAAAGTTGTTTTCGGAGTTTTTTCCCCAGATATGGGTGGATATTCGAGATGGGATATCTTACAAGACCAAGGATTAAGTCAATATAAAATTTATTTTAGTGAACCTCCCACGGTAATTGGTGGCGTTTTAGAATCTGATGCAAAAAAAACATTTGACAATACACAATTAGATAATTTTGGAACTAATTCTTAAAAATTTAGAGAAGAACAGGGATTATGTTAAAAGGTTCGACGCCCCAACCAGTTCGTCAGGAGGAAGTGCTAGTTTTAGGGGTGGAGTTGCCAACCGATGTGTCCGCCATTGTGGGACTTTTGTGGTTTTTGCCTTAGGTTGTTAGGGTTAATTTTTTATAGAAATAAATTCCAGTAAGAAGCCGATGCCTCACTCGCAACATAGCTAACTAAATCCTTATATTTCTTATCTATTTTTGTTAGATTTATTTTGTCAGCACTGCCTAGGGCATCAAGATATTCATTTCTGTTTTTTTTGTAAATAACTATAGGGGGATATTTTGCTTTGATTAATATATAATTCATTAGCATTCTTCCAGTTCTTCCATTGCCATCAAAAAATGGATGGATCTTTTCAAACTTGTGGTGAAATATTGTTGCCAGAACAAAAGGGTGTAGCTTTTCTTTGTTTTCACTATACCATTTTAGCAAAATATCCATATCGGCATTCACATAAATTCCTGGACTAGCATCAAAATGCGATTTAAACACCCGAATATCCTTAGTCCTATAACCGACTCTTTCATCTATATTTTGCATTAATCTTTTATGAATTTCGATGATTAGATTATCGTCAATTTTCTTTTTTGAGATTAGTAACCAAAACAATACACCCCTTGTATTTTGTAAATCATAAATTTCTCTTAATGTTCTATCTTTTGGAGTTCTTCCAGTTTCAAAGAAATTTTTAGCTTCTTCGAGGGTTATAGTATTTCCTTCAAGGGATGCAGTGTTATATGCAAATTCAATTGCAAAGTCTTCTAATATTTCTTCTTTTGATTTAATATCCAGTTTTTGGAATACATTATTGTAGTGTAATTTACTGGCTTCAATGTCTTCTAAGTCGTCACCTAAGAAATCATCTTTTTTTAATTTTGTTTTTTTAATTTTGTTTTGATAGTATTCTGTTTCTAGAAGTAAACTTATCTTTCTATAACTCTTTTTCATTTCTTGTTTATCTTTCGCTATGATTGGCAGGTTTTTTCTGGCCTCTTCGATAGTTGAACCTAGGTAGGCGATATCTTTTGTTACCTGCTTGCCATTTAATCGTTTTGAAGCTCTAAGATAATAATAATTCTTATTTCCTGCTTTTTTCTTGTATATGTAAACCATA
>CAZAIT010000037.1:0-1640 GCA_964485325.1 Candidatus Woesearchaeota archaeon
AAAACAAAAACGCTCCTGCCGAGATTTGAACTCGGGTCACCGCCGTTCTCCAGGAAACCTCTAGGAGATCACTGGTAGCTGTTCAAGCGAACATGAAGTTTATCGTCTCATCGACTAAAACTTCCCACCTCTTGAGAGGGCGGCATCCTTGGCCACTAGACTACAGGAGCATAACAGAAAAAACACAAACTGATTTTTAAAACTTCCGCAATCGAAGAAGAAGGTGAGTAATTTGTTCGCTACTTTAGACTACAGGAGTATAGCAGAAAAAACACAAACTGACTTTAGCATGCCCCAACCAATTTTTCAAATATATGTGAGGGTATTAAAACTTCCGCCACAAAATTTAGTTTATCCTTATATCTTGAGGGTCAAGCAAAATTATCTTTGTGGCATTGAATAATTCACCTTTCTTTACAATAACCTTATTGTCTCTATAAGCTGCCACGGAATCCCCTATTTTTAAATCCTCTAAAGAGATTAAAGTCTCGCTATATTTAATAAAATTAGTTTTCTTATCGGTGTTAACCCTCAACATTCTGTGCCATCCATCTGGCATATTATCATCTCCAGAGGTTGTTATTTCGATTGCTATAATACTTCCATTTATATCATCAATTTCCCCCATATCCATAAAAATTTCATCAATAGAATTGTTCCTTATATACAGAAATAAAAAATATCCAGCCACAGCTAAAAACAAAATCCCAATAGCAATGACTGTTTTTTTCTTGTTTTTCATACAGTCATATAAGAATTCTTTTTACTTTTATATCTTTCTTATTCTTCGTTAAAATCAAGCAAAACTATTTTTGTAGCCACAAGACTATTATCGGTCATTTGTTCTCCATCCACATAAGGGACAATGAGGCTTCTAATCCCCAAATTCTCTAAATCAATAGGAATTTCATTTTGTTCTGTACTTTCGCCATAAAGCCAAGCACTAAGGGGTATCTTAACTAATTTCGTCTCAGTATTAATTGAAATTTCTATTTCATTCAGCTGTCCATTTGACGAAAATCCTTCTTCAGAAGATAAATCTAATATTACAATAGAATCTTCATTTATTATTAAGATTTCTCCCAAAATAGAATCTTCAGGCATTCCAAAACTATTTCCTATATTCATAAGAACATCATCTTCTTGAGTTGTCATAAGAACATCATCTTCTTGAGTTGTCATAAGAAAATATCCAACTAAAAGTAAAGCTAAAACTATTACAAAAGCAATTGCTTTTTTTATCATTTTATCATTTTTTCCATTTTTATTTTTTAGGCACAATAGTAGTTAACATAAGGAGAATAACCAAGATAATCGACTTTACAACTTTTCCCACCGCAACAGTTTCCTGAACTAGTCCCACCACATGTCGCGGTACATGTACTAGGACAAGCAGGGCATGTTTTTGTACAATCATTATATTTCCACCCAGTAGAACTTCCACTACAAGTTTCTCCACCACATGAAGGTGCAGGATTGGTACAAGTATGTTTCCAATATGTAGATCCACTTATTTTTTTCCCGCAGGAAGAAGGATTACAATATGCATAACATAAGTTGTTTGCTCTTACCCAACCACTCCAGACACCATCCACAGCTTTAGTGCCAGTTACTGAACAACCACCTCCACAACCATTACT
>CAZAIT010000038.1:0-1564 GCA_964485325.1 Candidatus Woesearchaeota archaeon
GCAACCTATTATCCCTAAAATTCTTTCTATCTTTCTTTAATTTTCGTCCATTCATTAATCCCATCTTATAAATTAAGTGAAAATTTCATTTATAAACATTTGTAATAAAATTTTTCTAACAACCTCTTATTTTAATTTTTTTTGTTTTATTTTTTGATTTAATTAGTCACCCCTTTAAAGATACTACAAACAAAACACTTAAATACCAGAATAATATGGGAATTTCATGAAAAATAAGATCTCATTAAGAGAAAAAATTTATAATTTAGCCGAAAGAAAAGCTAGTTTCTTAAACACAGAAGTTACTGCAAAAGGTTTAGTTAAAACAATCGGCGGTGCCATAATTGGAACAGCTATAGTAGCAAACGTAGTAGGTTGTGGAGCACTTAAAAATTATGGGAAATTAGCTTATAGCGATAAAGTAACTGAAAGTTTTGAAAATTTTAGGCCAAATTTAAACTGTAGTTATTTTAGGACAGGAACAGATGCAAAATCTACCACCGCTATTATCTCTTTAGATACACCTTATGAATTAAAAGAAGATTCGCCCTGGCATCCAATAGACCCGCAAAGTCCTGAACTTAGAAAATTGCTAGAATGTATGTTGAAAAAATCCTCTGAATCATTTAGTCCTATCTGCGGAGCTGATATTCTAGGCCCCAAGGGAAATGACATCGGTAACTGGTTCTCCCCTGTAAACAGCACCACAGTCAAACAAATAGGCCTTACAACATTTTCTATCTATCCTCCAAGAATTAGCTCTAGCGGAGGCGGAGATGGTGGCTCAAGCGGAAGCTCCGGTGGCGGTGGGTGTTTCCTAGGCGGAACAAAAATTTTGATGGCAGATGGAAGTTCAAAAAACATAAGAGATATTCGGGAAAATGACAAAGTAATGAGTTATTCTTTTGACTCAAATACTGCTGTGCCAGATGTAGTTGGAGAAAAATATTCCGTTGAAAGAGACGAGGGACTTTACTCTGTCAATGGTGTTTGTGTTACAAAAGAACATCCTTTCTTTGAAGAAGCGGACAAGCAAACTATTGTAAGCGGACTTAGGAAGGGTCAAGATGTAATGGGAGATTCCGACCACAATCCAAAAACTCTTGAGAATATAGCAATTGAAGATATAAAAGAACTGGAAATGCCAGGCAAATTTGAAGTCTTCAATATGATGACAAAAAACAATCACAACTATTTTGTATCAAACGACAAAGGCAACTTTTTCTTGGTTCATAATAAAGGTGCCGGCGGCAAATAACTTTTATTTCTTACAATGGATGATTCATATAATAACTTGTTGATATCGGATTTCCATTATCATCTGTTCCTAAAAATGTTTCCGTTACTCCATCTGAAGAATATTCGGTAAACCAATAATTGGCTGGGTCAGAAATTTGTCCATTGGGAGAAATATAATTAGTTCCATAATCATCCGCAATATTATATTTTACTGGGTCACATCCAACTGAATTATAACACTTCTGTCTTGAATTTATTGTTACTCCAATCCCATTAGTTTCAGAAATTGTTGAAGTATAATAATAATAAGTATCCCCTACTAATA